>CAIYUO010000039.1 GCA_903929425.1 uncultured Bacteroidota bacterium | reverse complement strand
TAGGCGAAAAATGCATGTCTATTTTTATCATGCCACCTTCGGTAGATGTATTGAAAGAACGTTTATTAAATAGACAAACAGAAACACCCGAAAGTATTCAAATAAGAATTGATAAGGCTGAATATGAAATTAGTTTTAGCAATCAATTTAACGCGATTGTAAAAAATGAAATATTAGCAACTGCTTGTAACGAAACAGCTAATTTACTCATTGAATTTTTAGGACCTGATTTCATAAAATAATTATTAAAATAAAATTTACAACTATGTCTTTGCAAGGAAAAACAGTGTTTATAACCGGTGGTAGCAGAGGCATAGGAAAGGCCATTGCTTTAAAATTAGCTGGTGCGGGTGCTAATATCGTTATTGCAGCAAAATCCGTGGAGGAAGATCCACGTTTGGGTGGCACCATATTTTCAGCAGCAGCCGAAGTGGAAGCATTGGGTGTGAAAGCTTTAGCAGTGCAGGTGGATATTAGAGACGAAGCTCAAATTGCCAATGCCATCAAACAGACCGTTGATAAATTTGGAGGTATTGATATAGTTATAAATAACGCATCAGCCATTCAATTAACCGATACTGAAAATACACCTAGCAAGCGATTTGATTTAATTCACAGTATAAATGTTAGAGGAACTTTTTTAGTCGTACAGCATGCTTTGCCCTATTTAAAAAAATCAACCCATGCGCATATTCTTACATTGTCTCCTCCCATTAATTTAGATCCAAAATGGATTGGACCACATATTGCCTACACGCTTTCAAAATATGATATGAGTATGATGGCCATTGGTTGGGCACATGAATTAAAAGATGATGCCATTGCATCCAATGCCCTATGGCCGCGTACCACAATTGATACCGCAGCAGTGCGCAATTTATTAGGAGGTGAAATGTTGGCTAATATGAGTAGAACACCTGCGATACTTGCCGATGCAGCCTTTTACATTTTATCAAAAGAAAAATTAACTTGTACCGGCAATACCTTTATTGACGAAGCCGTTTTAGCTGCTGAGGGCATTACGGATTTATCTGGTTATTCTGTTGTACCAGGTGGAACACTTTATACTGATTTATTTTTATAAATTTTATTATTCATTTTCATAATTATCGTCCATGAAACATTTTATTATTTGCACCTTAATGCTTGCTTCTATTTCAAGCATGGCTCAAAAAAAAGCTAAATTAGATCCAGCTGCTGCTGCAGTAATTGCAAGCAAAGAAGCAACTATTAATGCATTAAATGCAAGCTACGATGCAGACAAAAAAACTGCCCTACAAATTTGGGACTTTGCGGAAGTAGGCTATAAGGAAGTTAAGAGTTCGGCATTGCATGTACAACATTTAAAAGAAGCAGGCTTCACTGTTGAAACAGGTGTAGCAGGTATTCCCACTGCTTTTGTAGCAACTTATGGATCGGGCCAACCAGCTATTGGAATTTTAGCTGAGTTTGACGCCTTACCTGGTTTAGCTCAAAATGCAGTTGCTGAAAAGTCACCTATAGCAGGAAAAAATGCAGGTCATGCATGTGGTCACCATTTATTTGGAACAGCAAGTGTATCGGCAGGTATTGCCATTAAAGAATTAATTGCTGCAGGTAAATTAAAAGGAACTATAAAAGTGTATGGTTGCCCTGCTGAAGAAGGTGGAAGTGGAAAAGTATTTTTAGTACGTGCGGGTGTATTTAATGATCTAGATGCTGTGATTCATTGGCATCCTGATGATGTTAATGCGGTATCAACAACAAGTGCTTTAGCAAATAAGTCAGCGAAGTTTAAGTTTTATGGAGTTTCGGCACACGCTGCTGCAGCACCTGATCAAGGACGTTCAGCATTGGACGCAGTAGAAGCAATGGATAATATGGTAAATATGATGCGTGAACATATTCCACAGGAAACAAGAATACATTATGTAATTACAAATGGAGGAAAAGCACCAAATGTTGTACCTGATTTTGCAGAAGTATATTATTATGTTCGTCATCCAAAACGCAAAGACGTTGTTGAAATTTTTGATAGAGTAGTGAAAGCTGCTGAAGGTGCGGCATTGGGAACGGGTACCACTATGAAATATGATATCATTGGTGGAACACATGACCTGTTGATTAATAAAACGCTTGCAGAAGTGATGCAAACAAATTTAGAAAAAGTTGGAGGTGTTACTTACACAGAAGAGGAGAAAGCGTTTGCTAAAAAAATACAACCTACATTTATTGGTGCCCCAGTTGCAGTTGAAACAGCTGGTACGGTAAGACCATTAAGTTATATATCAGAGGGTAACAGCGGCTCAACCGATGTTGGTGATGTTAGTTACACAAAACCAACCGTTGGATTAAGAGGAGCTACTTGGGTTCCAGGTACACCTGCTCATAGCTGGCAAGCAGTAGCAAGTGGTGGAACAGAAATTGGAACAAAGGGAATGTTAGTAGCGAGTAAAACAATGGCATTAACAGCAATTGATTTAATGACCAATCCAGCAATCATTCAAAAAGCAAACGAAGAATTTAAAGCAAGTATTGGGGATTATAAATACAAGGCATTATTAGGTGACATTAAACCAGCCTTGAATTATCGTGATTAAGACAAATCATAAAAGAAGTTTCAATAAAAGCTTAAATTCAAATAAGCTTTTATTGAAAAGACTCGGGGCGCATTTGAGGGAAGAACAATACATCTTGTATCGAAGGTTGATTTAACATCATCATACACAAACGATCAATTCCTATTCCAATACCTGAGGTTGGTGGCATTCCATATTCTAATGCTCTTAAAAAGTCATGGTCAATAAACATCGCTTCATCATCTCCTCTTTCCATTAATGCTAATTGGTCTTCAAAACGCTTGCGTTGATCAATTGGGTCATTTAATTCAGTATAGGCATTTGCTAATTCTTTCCCGTTAACCATTAACTCAAAACGCTCTACCAATCCTTCCTTGGTTCTGTGTTTTTTGGTAAGTGGGCTCATCTCTATTGGATAATCAATGATAAAGGTCGGTTGCGTATAAGTGTGTTCACTTGTTGATCCAAAAATTTCATCAATCAACTTCCCTTTGCCAATAGTAGGGGCAACATCTATTTTTAAAGTCTTACACACTTCTCTTAAACCCGCCTCATCCATTCCGGTAATATCAATGCCCGTATTTTCTTTAATGGCATCAATAATACTTACGCGGCGATAAGGTGCTTTAAAGTCAATTGTTTTGTCCCCTACCGATAACACAGTTGTGCCATGTAATGTCAATGCAATTTTTTCAAACAACTGCTCTGTAATTTCCATCATCCAAAAATAATCCTTGTAAGCAGTATACCATTCTAAAACAGTGAACTCTGGATTATGGGTACGATCCATACCTTCGTTACGAAAATTGCGGCTAAACTCATACACCCAATCAAATCCACCTACAATTAATCGCTTTAAATATAATTCATTCGCAATACGCAAATAGAAAGGCACATCTAATGCATTGTGATGGGTAATAAAGGGTCTTGCAGCAGCACCACCTGGAATAGCTTGTAATACTGGGGTATCAACCTCTAATGCACCACGTGTATTTAAGAATTCGCGAATCGTATTCATTAATACGGTACGTTTTGCAAAAGTTTCTTTAACATCAGGATTAATAATTAAATCAGCATAACGTTGACGGTATCTAAATTCTGGATCCGTTACGGCATCAAATGTATTTCCCTCCTCGTCTCTTTTTACTACCGGTAAAGGCTTTAAAGATTTAGCGAGTAAGGTAACCGTGCTTGCATGTAAAGAGGTTTCTCCTGTTTTTGTAATAAATACATAACCTGTTGCTCCTATAATATCACCTAAATCCATGCCATTTTTAGTCAATACATCCCAATAGGTTTTATCCTCGTCTGGACAAATTTCGTCTCTCTTTATATATAGTTGAAAAATACCGTCGTTATCCTGAATTTTTACAAATAACACCTTACCCTTATCATTCACACTCATGATACGTCCTGCAACACAAACCGAAGCATAGTTGTCCTTGGTTTCTTCTGAAAAGTTTTGCTTGATTTCAGCGGAATAGTGAGATACTGGATACAAAGGTGCTGGATAAGGATTAATGCCTGCAGCTTCTAAATTTTGTAGTTTTTCGCGTCTAATAATTTCTTGTTCTGATAAGTCTTGACTCATTTATATGGTATTAATACCGCAAAAGTAAAACTTAACGAGCAATTAGCGAAAGAAGCCGGCCTTTACTTCTTGTTCTGTTAAGGAAAGTAAATCAGCTGGTTGCATTTTATCAATGGTATATATTCCTAATTGTGCTCGGATTAATCTTAATACTGGGAATCCAACAGAAGCAAACATTTTTCGTACCTGTCTATTTTTGCCTTCTGTTAATTCAATGGACACCCAACTAGTTGGTATTGATTTTCTAAATCGTATTGGTGGATTGCGCTCAGGTACCAATATATCATCAGGTAATGTTTTTAAGACCGCTTTATTTGTTTTAAATTGTTTACCGTCTATATTAATAACTACACCCTTTGTTAATATTTCCAATGCATCCTCAGTTATTGCACCATCTACTTGTACCCAATAAGTTCGTTTATGTTCAAAACTAGGATGTAATAATTGATGATTAATACTCGAGTCGTTGGTTAATAACAATAACCCTTCACTATCATAATCTAATCGACCTACTGGATAAACGTCCTTTTCAACTTCAATAATATCTTTTAAACACATTTTACCATCGGGTGAAGTGAACTGTGATAACACTTGAAATGGTTTATAAAGTAAATAATATTGCATTAAAAAAATGTTTCAAAAAAACAAAGTCCCACTGATGTGGGACCTCGTATATAGATGGGTTAGTAAGTACGGGAATGGAATTCCCATCACAATATTAAATATACTTTATCCTAATTCAAAAATTTTTTTAAACAAATTTTTTAGGTTTATCCACAAATGCAATTTATAAAAGCTATTTTAACAAGTATTTTTTTTATAAAAAACACACTTGAAAAAATTTGAAATGATAAAATGTTTTTTTTATAAATGCTTGAAAATACTATAAACATTGAATTATAGAAGATTGTATTTTTTATACAAAAATGTTTTAAATAAAATAATGTGATGCCAATAGTCGTGAAATAATCAATTATTTTATAGAGATTATTGTTAAAAAATATTTTTTAAAAAAAACCTCGTTACCTTTGATTTAGGCCAAAAAACACAAATATGAAGCTAATTGCACCCGTTTCCATAAAATGGTTATCCGAATTAATAGGAGCAGAAATAGTTGGAAATAACCAATTAGAAATTAATGGAGTCAATGAAATTCATCAAGTACAAAATGGTGATGTGGTGTTTGTAGATCATCCAAAATATTATGATACTTGTTTAAAAAGTGCAGCATCCTGTATCATTATTAATAATAAAGAGGTTGAAATACCTGCAGGTAAAGCTTTATTGTTTTGCAATGATCCATTTGAAGCTTATTTAACGATTGTAAACCATTTTAAACCACTTCAAATAAGTACAAAATTGATTAGTGATGACCTTATTGTTGGGGAAGGAACCATTATTATGCCAAATGTTTTTGTTGGAAATAACGTACAAATTGGGAAAAGTTGTATCATTTATCCTGGCGTAAGCATTTTATCGGATACCATCATTGGCGACGAAGTAATCATACAAGCCAATACGGTAATTGGGGGTGACGCATTTTATTATAACACAAAAAAGAACCGAGCTGATTGGTATCAAAAAATGTTGAGTTGTGGTAGAGTTGTTTTAGAAAATAAAGTTGAAATTGGTTGTAGTTGCACCATTGATAGAGGCGTAAGTGGAGATACCAAAATTGGAAGAGGTACAAAAATTGACAATATGGTACACATTGGGCACGATACTCAAACAGCTGAAAATTGTTTGATTGCTGCACAAGTTGGTATTGCGGGTGGTGTTAAGATAGAAGCAGGCGTTACCATATGGGGTCAGGTAGGCATCGGAAAAACAATAACCATTGGTGAAAACGCTATTATATTAGCTCAGGCGGGCGTACCAAGCTCATTAAAAGGAAATAAAACTTATATGGGTTTCCCTGCTGAAGAGGCGTCAATAAAGCGTAGAGAATATGTATGGATAAAACGAATTCCTGAGCTTTGGAAAAAAATGATGGAAGGTTAATGTTTTAAATGATGAAGCTCCTTTAATTCGACACAAGTCCTATTAATCGTGTCCTCCATCGTGCGATATTTAAATGCAGGAAAGGAATTTAAAAACTTAGTGTTATCAAAATGAACGACAGCCTGAGCCGTTGCAGCAGTTTCCTTGGTTAATAATGGTGTTTTACCAGTAATAAATCCTTTCACCGCTTCCAATCTCCAAACGATAGCGGCTAATAAGGGTGTTACTTTTTTGGAAGGAGGGCGTTTATTAAATGCTTTTGCAATGAGCGTAAATATTTCACGATATGGCAAATTTGCACCACTGATAATAAATCGTTGCCCTTGAACATCACTTTGCATTAGTAATTGCATAGCATCAATAACATCCATTACATCAACAAAACCACTTATTCCAGTTGTGTACCATGGAAATTCATCATAAGCCGATTTAAAAATTTCAGAAGAACCTTTATTCCAATCACCTGCACCCAAAATGATTACTGGATTAACAATGGCAACATTTAGTCCCTCTCCCATTCCTCTCCACACTTCCATCTCGGCTAAATATTTTGATTTACCATAAATACTATTACTCGTTTCTGGCGTCCAATTCATAGTCTCATCCACAGGAGCACCTTGTCTGATTCTTCCTAGCGCAGCAACAGAACTTACATAAACCAACTTTTGTATTTCATGACGTATACATGCGTTAACCACATTAGCCGTTCCCTCGACATTAGCATGTAACATAGTAGCAGCTTGTTTAGGAGAAAAAGAAACGATGGCCGCACAATGATATACTTGACTTATACCCTGCATGGCTTCTTCTAAAGTAGCTACATCTAAAATGTCTCCTTTAATCCAACTAACTTTTTCAGCTCCCTTAAAATTAGGAATGCTTTGCCTATATAAAGCGCGCACCGACATTCCTTTTTCTATCAATGATTGAATTAAATGACTACCTACCAAGCCGCTAGCACCGGTTACAAAAATCATAAGGAATTATTTGTCTTTTAAGAGAATTGCGATGTCTCTTTTTAATTGTTGTACTTCAATTGTTTTTAAACCATCATATATTTTACCACGCACTTTTCCATTTCTATCTACTAAGGCAAAAAATTGTGTATGTATAAATTGATCTTCAATTTTTTCGACATTATTTTTTGGATCATCTAATAAATAAGAGCTTCTCGCCATTTGATAAAGGCTATCCTTGCGCCCGGTGATGAATATCCATTTTTTGGTGTCTACTTGTAAGGAATCGGCATAATGTTTTAATACAGCAACTGAATCGGTATCAGGATTACAAGTATGAGAGAAAATTTGAAAATCAGGTTCATTCTTAAACTGTAAATAAACCTCTTTCATATTGGTATTTAATCTTGGGCAAATACCTTTACAAGTAGTAAAAAAGTATTCTACTACCGTGATTTTATTCAACACATCGGCATCGGTAACGGGTTGACCATCCTGATTGGTAAAATGAAATGGCTGAACGAAGCTTAATGTAGGCAACTTTACTTTCCAGTTATCGGTTCCTTGAAAAAGGAAGTAAAAATATCCTAATAATAAAAGGGTAAAAAATATAAGATAAGTAATCAGCTTTTTAGACATATTCATGCGTTTGTTTATGGATAATCCATTTGGGGCTATAAAGGTAATATTATTTTAGTTGCCCTATCTTTGCTAAATGTTTAAAAATTGGAATTGGGATGCCATTGGAATCAGCGCTTCATTAGCCTGTGCGATACATTGTGCATTATTGCCTTTATTTTTTAGTTCATTGCCATTATTGGGAATTAATATTTTACATAATTACCAGTTTGAACTTGGAATGATATTATTGTCCTTTGCTATTGGAGCTTATTCCTTGTATCATGGTTATAAAAAACACCACCATTCCTATAAGCCCATTATCCTATTTAGTATTGGTATTGCATTCATGTTTAGTCGTTTGGCTTTCAGGGAAATCGAATTAATCCTTTTGTTGCCTGCTGCTATTTTTATCATTGTCGCTCACGTCAATAATCACATGCGATGCAGGGTGCATAATCATGCACACGCCGACGACTGTGATCACTAGTAATATTTTTTGTTGGCTACGCTTAGGAAGGTATTATTAGGCGAAAGTGTAACTCATTGATCCGTCCTTCTCATCCTTTAGTTGAATACCCATTTCCGTTAATTGATTCCTTATTTTATCGCTTGTAGCAAAATCTTTTCTTGCCTTTGCGTCACGTCGTATTTCAATTAATAAATCAATCACGCCATTTAATTGAGCTCGGTTAGCACCGGCCTCCACTTTAATACCTAAAATATTTTCAATAAATATAGTCAACTGATTTTGTACATAAATCCAAGTGTCTCCACTCACCGCATCGGCAGCTATATGTTTATCCTTTAATGAATTAATGCTTGGTAACATTTCAAACATATTAGCTACCACCTTTGCCGTATTGATATCATCATCCATGAAAGTTTCTAATTCGGAAGCCCATGTTTTTAATTGTGTGTCTAAGTTTGCATCCTGTGCTGCTGAACCTGCAATAAAGCTTTGTGCCTTTAACCACTCATACCCCTCCATTAAACGTTTCAATGCTTTTTCTGATGCTTGCAATGCTTCATTGCTAAAATCTAAAGTGCCTCTATACTGACTTTGTAAAATAAAAAAACGAACCGTCATGGGTGCATAGGCTTGTGTTAGCTCATGGTGATTGCCCGAAAACAATTCACTCAACTTAATCACATTATTATAGCTCTTACCCATTTTACGACCGTTAATGGTAATCATATTATTATGCATCCAATAACGTGCAGGAATTTCATGATTACAAACATTGCTTTGTGCAATTTCACATTCATGGTGTGGAAATTGTAAATCCATACCACCTCCGTGAATATCAAAACGTTTGCCTAAATATTTTGTAGCCATCGCCGAACATTCAATATGCCAACCTGGGAAACCTTCACCCCATGGGCTCTGCCAACGCATGATATGTTCAATTGGAGCTTTTTTCCATAATGCAAAATCAACTTTGTTTCTCTTCTCTTCTTGATTCTCTAGTTCACGGGTTGTTTCTAATTGCTCTTCTAAATTACGCCCACTTAAAATTCCATAAGGTTGATTTTTTTTGCTAAAGTCATCATTATACTTCACTACATCAAAATAAACCGAACCATTGCTTTCATAAGCATAGCCATCTTTCATGATGGTTTTAATCATTTCAATTTGCTCCACTATATGACCTGTTGCTGTTGGTTCAATACTAGGAGGCATATTGTTGAACTGTTCCATAGCCCAATGATACAAATGCGTATATTTTTGCACCAGTTCCATGGGTTCTAATTTTTCCAAGATGGCTTTTGAAGCAATTTTATCTTCAGCTTGTTTTCCTTCTTCCTCAAAATGACCGGCGTCCGTAATATTACGCACATAGCGTACTTTATAGCCCTTGTGTAATAAGTAACGATATACAACATCAAAAGTAATAAAAGGTCGTGCATGACCTAAATGGCTTTCTCCACTAACAGTCGGTCCACAAACATACATACCTACATAAGGAGCATTAATAGGTTCAAAAACTTCTTTTTGTCGAGTAAGGGAGTTGTATACTTTTAGTGCCATAATAGGACACAAAGATATTTTATTTTAGGTAACTGATTATTGTTTTTTTAACAACAAATCGGCCATGATCATATGATGGTCGCTCAGGTTTTCATCTATCTGTTCCCATGCTTTTATATCCCAACTTGAATTTGCAAAAATATAATCAATTCTTAGTGTAGGGGATATGCCTAAATAGCTGACACCCACTCCAAAACCTTTTTCTAAAAAAGCATCCTTCCAACCTGTAGCAATTTGTTGATAGGTATAGGAACTTGGTACATCATTAAAGTCACCTGTTATGATGGCTGGATATTCACTTGCATTGATTTGTTTTTTTACCAATTCACTTTGAACTGCTCTTTCTTCAAATGCGTGTTTCATTTTGCGAATCACACCCCATTTATTTTTGGCAGCATCATCAATGGCTTCAAAATCGTCCTGTTTAAATCGGTAAGATGCCAAATGCGTAGTAAATATTTGTATAGTATCGTCTCCCTTTAAAAGGGTAGCAGCAATTAAACTTTCATTATTCGCGTATGGAAAGCGTTGCGTTTTAATTATTTTATATTTTGAATAAATGATACAACCCGCTAAATAAGTGGTATCATTAGTATAATAATCCTTTGAAAAAAAAGAATAGGGAAATTGTTTTTCAAAGTATTGTGCATGATTTGCAATGTCCCCCTTTCGATCATTTGTATTATACTCTTGCATACAAATAATATCTGGATTCCACTTTTGAATTGAATAGGCAATTTCCTGGGTTCTAAATTTAAGGGTGGTGTTTGGTAATAATCCATTAAATCCTTTTACATTCCAACTTATAATTCTTAATGTATTTTCTTTTTTGGTTTTGGAAAAGGGTGTGCCTGGATGCCAACCAATAATAATCGTAAATAGTTTCCAACTAAATAGTAAACTCAACAAAGAAGGTAGGCTTAAAATGGGTTTTACGATAATCCAAAAAAATAAAAATAAAACCTCAATGACTAATAAATAAGGTGTTATCAATCCTAAAAATCCATTGACCCAAATAAATGAAATGGGCATAAAAAATAAGGGATAAAGCAACAATATTGAAACTAACAGATTTAAAAGAATCAATATTTTTTTTCCAACTACTCTAATATGTGATTTTTTTTTAGCCATTATTTTTTGGTGCTAAACTATTATTTAATGAATGTATTAGTTGATGCATCCACTTACCTAAATCAATTCCTCTTTTTAATAGTACCATATATAATAATCCAGTACATCCCCCAAGGAAGGTTGTAATCAAAGCTATTATTGAACCGTCTTTTAATAAATACGCATTTAATAATAAATATAAAATGCCAACCATCCATAAAGAAACGCCACCCGCTATATTCGATAAAAATTTATGGTTAGGAATTAATGCTATTGCAGCAATAACTATAGCGGTTACACTAACGCCAGCTCCCATTAAGGGTTGGCTTGATCCAAAAGCTAAAAAAATAATGGACCCAACCAAGCCGCTGTAAAAATATATGGGAAATAAATGTTTATTCGCCCCATTCGTTTGTAAAGTATGACTGAATAATGTTAACCAAATCATGTTTGCAAATAACAACCAAAAACCATCATGAACCCAGTTGTAAGTTAATAAGGCCCAGGGTGTTTTGACCCATTGATTAGATAAAATAAACGGATTAAAAATTTGAGCATAAAATTTTTCTAACGGCAAACTTTCTAAATAATAAATAGTTTTGATGAGTCCTAACATTACATATACAACCATGTTAATGGCGACTAAAGCCACTAAGGAATTATTATCCGCACCTAATAATGGCTTTTGATGATGCTCCTGTTGTATATCAGGTGTTGTTTGCATGAAATTTATTTTTAAAATCGTCGATTGTTTCTTTTCCAAATATACACCAATATAAAACCTACTACCGCCCCACCAACATGTGCCCACCTGGCAACATTATCACCCGCTGAATTTCGAAGGGCAAAAAATAATTCATAGGAAAAATATAATATTCCTAACCACTTTGCTTTTATAGGTATGAAAAAATATAAATAAATATAGGTGTTGGGAAATAAATATACAAAGGCAATTAAAATACCAAATACGGCACCACTGGCACCCAGCGTAGCAACATCTACCCTAGCCTTATAGCGACTCATAAATTCAATGGCATAATCAGTTTGAGTAGCGCCTGAGGTAATTAACTCATGATAATATTTAGTTGCATTCATTAATTCAATTGAAAGAATACCTAAATGAATCAGGGCAGCTCCTACACCACATAAAAAATAAAATAACAAAAACTGTTTAGGTCCCCATATGTTTTCTAAAATGGATCCAAACATCCATAGTGCTAACATGTTTCCAAAAATGTGTCCTAGGTCACCATGCAAAAACATATGTGTTATTAATTGCCAAGGTTTAAATAAATCACTTTGAAATGCATGCAATGCAAAAATGTCTTCAAAATTAAAAGTACTGGTAGGACCTCCAAAAGTGTTTTGAGCAAAAAACATGAGTGCATTAATGATCAAAAGATTTTTTATGATCTCAGGTAAACTTTTATATCCAGTAGGTCTAAATTGATTCATTGTGTTGGTTGATTTATAAAATTATCTCCTCGTTAATTGTACCACATTTTCAATATGTAATGTATGTGGAAACATATCAACAGGCTGTATTTTAGTAACTATATATTTTTGATCTAGTAATGCCAAGTCTCTTGCCTGTGTAGCTGGGTTACAACTTACATATACAATGATGGGCGCTTCCATTTCCAATAATTTACGAATTAGTTTTTCATGCATACCGGCACGTGGAGGATCGGTAATAATTACATCAGGCTTGCCATGTGTTTCAAAAAAGGTGTCATCACAAATATCAATGACATCACCCGCAAAAAATGCAGTATCTGTTAATTGATTCATTTTGGCATTTTCTTTAGCGTCCTCAATAGCATCGGCTACAAATTCTACACCCACAATTTTTTTAGCTTTTTTGCTACAAAATATTCCAATGCTTCCTGTACCACAATATAAATCATACACCACTTCCTTACCCGTTAATTCAGCAAACTCACGCGTAACTTGATATAATTTTTCGGCTTGTTTAGAATTGGTTTGAAAAAATGATTTTGGACTTATTTTAAATTCAAAATTTTCTAACATTTCGGTGATATATCCTTTT
>CAIYUO010000038.1 GCA_903929425.1 uncultured Bacteroidota bacterium | reverse complement strand
CGGTAATAGGGACTTTCTTATTGTTGGGTTATCGTTTAAATCGATAATTTTGCGTATAATCATTTCCAACAATGAATCTTTTTATTTTACATTTATTATTCCCTATACTTAATTTGATTTCACCAAAGGATACCGGATTTTGTGATCAAACTAATACTGCATACAATATGGGCGAAACTATAAATTATACCATTTATTATAACGTCATTGGATTGTATGTTAATGCAGGGAACGCAAATTTCACTACGCAGTCAAGTACCATCAATGGAGTAGCGTCTTATACATTTACTGCGAATGGAAAATCTAATAGTAAGTATGATTGGATTTTTAAAGTTAGAGACAAATATGAAAGTATAGTGGATCGCAAAACACTTTTACCACTTCAATTTACCAGGCAAATTAATGAAGGAAAATTTCATTATTCCGAAACATTACAATTTAACCAGAAAGGAAAATCGGTTCTTAATTTAAGTAAACCCGAACCCTTTAAAATTCCAGATTGTACGCATGATGTAATTAGTGCTATTTATGCTGCAAGAAATATTAATTTTTCGAATTTAAAAATGAATGAAAAAGTGTATTTAAATTTTTTCCTGGATAAGGAACTATATCCATCTTATTTTAAATTCCTAGGTAGAGATGAAATTACAACAAGGTATGGTAAATTTAAAGTCATTAAATTAGCGCCCTTATTGGTAAAAGGAACTGTTTTTGATGGAGGAGAAAAAATGCTCATTTGGGTAACTGACGATGAAAACCACATTCCAGTTAGAATCGAAACGCCCATTGTTGTTGGATCCATTAAAGTGGATATGGTGGGTTATCAAAATTTACGTCACCCTTTAAGTTCACTTATTTCGTTAGTTGGGAATGAAGATCTATAAGAAAGCAGTTTAAATACTTTCAAGTGCATAGATATCTTGAACCCTAATGCCTTTTTCGGTTCGTTGTAAATTGCAGCATTCATTCAAAGGATCGTGCTCAAAAAATAGCGTATAATTATGGATTAGTGCTTCGTTTAAAAAATACTCCTTTTCATTTAATGTCATTAGCGGTTGCATGTCATAACCCATCACATAGGGGATGGGAATATGCCCCACACTTGGCAATAGGTCGGCCATATAAACAACGGTTTTTCCATTAAAATTTATTTTCGGCAACAACATTCCCTGTGTGTGTCCATTCACTACATAGCAACTTATATTTTCACTAAAATGAATTTCCTGAAGTTGATTTGTTCCTTGATATGCAGGGATACTGATTAATTTTAGTTGCCCTGAATCCTTTAAGGGAATTATATTTTCGTGTAAAAAGGAGGCTTTTTCCCTTTTGTTAGGGTTCAAGGCTAAATTCCATTGTGGCTCACTTACCCAATATGTAGCCTTCGGAAAAACAGTTACTAAAGCATCATTTATTTTTTCTACTGCTCCTCCAACATGGTCAAAGTGGAGATGGGTTAATAAAACATCAGTAATATCAGTTAGTGAAAAATTTATTTTTAACAGTGCATCTTTAAGTGATTGTGTATTACTAGGTTGGTAATGGCTAAAAAACTTATCATCCTGCTTGTTGCCCATCCCCGTATCAACTAAAATTTTTCGGTCGCCATCAATTATGAGTAAACATCTTAATGCCCAAGTGCATAAGTTATTTTCATCAGCGGGGTTTAATTTATTCCAAATAGCTTTTGGTACAACACCATACATGGCACCACCATCTAATTTAAAATAGCCAGTTTCAATACTATGCACTTGCATTTTTTGCAAATTTTGAAGTTCTGTATAAGAGTATAAAACCAATGACAAAAAATATACCTAAAGCTAATACTGAGTTTCGTTGTGACCCAGTTAATTCATTTATATAACCAAAACTAAACATACCAATTACGATTGCCACCTTTTCAGTAACATCAAAAAAACTAAAAAAGCTAGTAGTATCATGTGTTTCAGGCATTAATTTCGAGTAGGTACTTCGACTTACTGATTGAATACCGCCCATTACAAATCCAACAATAATAGCTAACATATAAAATGGAACAACACTATTGCGAGGCAAATAATAACCCATTACACATCCTCCAATCCATATTAAAACTGCTACCATTAGTGTATTAAAGTTCCCCCATTTGGTGGCTAATTTAGCCATTAAATGAGCACCTGGAATAGCTACTACTTGAATAATAAGAATGGCTAAAATTAAATTAGTGGTAGGAATATTTAATTCACTTTTGCCATATAAAGTAGCAGCTAACATAACTGTTTGTACACCCATATTATAAAAGAAAAATGACCATAAAAATCTTTTTAAAGTTGGTAAACTTTTTAAAGCAATCCACACTTTATGTAACTCCTTATATCCTTGCGTTAATAAATTATTAGAATGTGCCCCTTTTATGCCTTTACCATTTGGCAACCTGCCAATAGCAAAATATCCAAAACTCATCCACCAAACACCTACTAATAAAAAGGATATTTGTGATGCTTTACCAACAGTGATACCAAATAGTTCAGGCTTAAGTACAAAAACAAAACAAATTAATTGTAATAATACTGAACCAATATAGCCCATCATAAAGCCTTTAGCACTCACACGGTCACGATCATCGGGTGCAGCAATTTCGGGTAAATAGGAATTGTAAAATACCAAACTACTCCAAAAGCCTATACATGCTATAATTACAGAGATGAGTCCTCCTATAATATGATTTCCATCAAAAAAATATAAGGATGCACATGCAAGAGAACCCATGGTACAGAAAAATCTCAAAAATTGCTTTTTATTACCTCTGTAATCTGCAATGGATGAAAGTATAGGGGAAAGTATTGCTACTATTACGAATGCTATTGCTAATACATAATTATATAATGCTGTATTTGAAAAGGAATAACTCCCTATTTTAATTTGATCTACAATGGTATTTTCATTTCCATCGCCCGTAACAGCTTCATAGTAGGCGGGAAATATAGTGGAAGTGATTACTAAATTATAAACGGAGTTGGCCCAGTCATACATTGCCCATCCGTTAATAACTTTTTTGGAGGCTGTTTGCATTGATATTTATTTGTGTCAATAAATATACAAATAAATAGTATGTGGAAGTAGGTAAATAGTTAAGGAACAATAACCTTAGTTAGCAATAAGCACAAAATGGTCAAACCTAATACAATACGGTACCATCCAAACAATGCAAATCCCTTTTTTTGTATGAAATTGATAAAAAATTTTACACTCACGAGTGCCACAATAAAGGCAACAATACTTCCTATTAATAATATCAATAAGTTATCATTTGAAAACACTTCGGGGCTTTCTTGGTATACGTCTAAAGTACTTTTGGCGGATGCTGCTAACATGGTTGGGACGGCTAAAAAAAAGGAAAATTCAGCAGCTGCTTTTTTGGATAATTTTTGACTCATACCTCCAATGATAGTGGCAGCACTTCGACTTAGCCCAGGAAATAGGATAGACAGTACTTGAAACAAACCCACTACAGATGCTTTTTTATAACTTATTTCAGCAGTGTCGGTTTCATTATTGGCAAATAACTTATCAATGAATAAAAGTATGATACCCCCAGCTATCATGACGACTGAAATGACCCATAAATTACCTAATGCTGACTCAATATATTTTTTCAATAAGGCGCCAAATAATAATGCTGGAATGACTGCTAAAATTAATTTTAAATAAAAGCTATAGTGCTTAAAATCAAAGAATTTTTTATAATAAACTACGACCACCGACGCAATAGCTGCTAACTGAATGACAATTTCAAATAAATCAACAAAGGGTGTTTTCTCAATCCCTAAAATGGGGTTGGCAAATTTCATATGAGCGGTACTGGAAATGGGAAGAAATTCGGTAATACCTTCGATGATGGCAATGATGATAGCGTGTATAGTGTTCATGATGAATATAGTTTAAATAAAAAGCGATGAAAAAATCATCGCTTTTTTATAATTATTTGAATATCCTTTAAGACTTCTTAAAAATGGCATAGATCTCTACAATAAATCCAATAATGATTACAATGGGAGCAAGCGTGATACGTCTAAAACCATATACTTCATTTGGATTAAAAATGTTAGGGTCGGTACTTTTTCCGCCAGACATTAAAAGCATTCCTATAATAATTAATGCAGCACCAACAAGCATCCATACATAATTTGTTTTACCGAAAAATGTCAATGATTTCTTGTTTTCAATTTGACTCATATTATTTTATTTTGAAAGTTAAATGTAGTAATATTTATTGTTAGTATAGTTCGTCTAGTTTCATTTTTAAATATTTTAACACACTTCGATAAGTACTTAAAACCGAAATACCCACGCCTGTTAAAATGAGGCCACCAAAAAGCAATAAGCTAGTACTAACCCCCTGTAACGTTCTTATTTGTGGAAATTGAGCAGTAGCCCATTCAATGAGTCCAAACAATAAAAATATAGCAATACCAGCACTCATTAATCCATTGATTAGGGCACGTATTAATAGTGGTTTCGAAATAAAATTTCTGGTGGCACCTACCATTTGCATGGTTTTTATTAAAAAACGATTACTAAACATAGCCAAACGAATAGTAGTATCAATGCTTATTATCACGATAATACATAACACTATTGACATGACTAAAAATATGAGTCCAATTTTTGTACTCCTTTCATTTAAATTGGTAACTAAACTTTTCGGATATGAAATGTCCGCTACTTCAGCCTTATAGTTAGTTTCAATCGCGTTACTTATTGCTGTTAAACTATCTACGTTTACATAGGCGGCTTTAGCAAAAAAATCAACGCTTTCTGGCAATGGGTTTACCTCTAAAATTTTACCCCAATCTTCATTATTTTCCTTATTCCAAATAGTTTTCGCTTTTTCTTTATTTACGTATTCTACATTTTTTGCATAGGGTTGATTTGAAATATATTGCTCAATACTCGCAATACTTGTTTGGTCAGCAGTCCTTAAATAAACACTAATACGTATGTCTTCCTTGAAATTATCACCAATTGAATGGAGGTTCAAAAATAACCAGCCCATAATGCCCATAATAAACAGAACAATGGCTACCCCTACAATACTATAAATATAATTGGGCTTGCTTCGTTTTAGTGACCCTGATCCGTTAACTGACATAGCATTAAAATTTTATTTGTTCACTTTGCAAATGTACGGTTTTGAACGCTAATGACTTACATTTGCATAGGTTGAATTATGCCTAATTTTCACCTAAAATGGGATAATTTGGGTAGGCAAATTTAAAAACCAATAAAATTCAGATTTTTAAGCAATAACTAAGATGGAATATCAATTTAGTACTATCGAAAAAAAGTGGCAGGAAGCCTGGAAAACAAAAAAAGCATATCAGGTTAGCAATAATAGTTCAAAGCCTAAATGTTATGTATTAGATATGTTCCCTTACCCAAGTGGAGCTGGTTTACATGTAGGTCATCCTTTAGGTTATATAGCTTCAGATATTTATAGTCGTTTTAAGCGATTAAAAGGTTTTAATGTTTTACATCCAATGGGATATGATGCTTTTGGTTTACCTGCAGAACAATATGCAATTGAACATGGCGTACATCCTGCAAAAAGTACGCATGGCAATATTGATAATTTTAGAAAGCAATTAGATAATATTGGATTTAGTTATGATTGGGATAGAGAAGTAAGAACCTGCGATGCAACTTATTATAAATGGACACAGTGGATATTTTTGGAACTATTCAATAGCTATTATGATCGAGTAGGACAAAAAGCAAAATCAATAAAAGAGCTGATTGCTATTTTTGAAACTGAAGGGAATGTTAATCAGGTTTGCCCTGGGGATTCGAAAATACAATTTGATGCTACAGCTTGGAAAAGTTATAATGAGAAAGTACAACAAGCAATTTTGATGCATTATCGTTTGGCTTTTTGTGGTTATGGCGAAGTGAATTGGTGTGAAGCGCTGGGAACAGTGCTTGCAAATGATGAAGTGATTAATGGCTTTAGCGAAAGAGGAGGACATCCGGTTGAAAAGAAAAAATTAAGACAATGGTATTTGCGTATTACAGCATATGCTGATCGTTTATTGTCTGGTTTGGATACCATCCAATTTAGTGAAGCAATGAAAGAAATGCAATCCAATTGGATTGGGAAAAGTTATGGTGCTGAAATTGATTTTAAAGTAGATGGACATGATGCCAATTTGAGGGTGTACACTACGCGTCCGGATACTGTTTTTGGTGTGGATTTTATGGTGGTCGCTCCAGAGCATGCATTAATTGAAAGTATCACACCAAATGCCCATAAAGCAGCTGTGGAGGAATATATTGCTTATGTGAAAAGCAGAAGTGAACGTGAGCGTATAGCGGAGAAAAAAATTACGGGTTGTTTCACAGGTGCCTATGTAGTGAATCCGTTTAATCAAAAATTAATTCCTATTTGGATTTCTGAATATGTATTGGCAGGCTATGGCACAGGGGCTATTATGGCGGTTCCTTGTGGTGATGATCGCGACTTTAAATTTGCACAACATTTTAATATACCTATTACTAATATTATTGGGGATGCTTTTAATGGACAAGAAGCAAATCCTACTAAGGAAGCAAAATTGACCAACAGTGATTATTTAAATGGCATCATTCAAAAAGACGCTATTGCTATAGTGAATGATAAGATTGAAGCTATGGGTATTGGAAAGCGTAAAGTAAATTATAGAATGCGCGATGCAGCATTTAGTAGACAACGTTATTGGGGTGAACCATTTCCAATTAAATGGGTGGATGGTATAGCGTATCCATTGTCTGAAAATGAATTGCCACTATTGCTTCCTAATGTAGATAATTATGGACCAGGTCCTGAAGGCGAAGGCCCTTTGGCGAATATTGAATCTTGGAAAGTAGAAAACTATGAGACCAATACGATGCCGGGTTATGCGGGAAGTAGTTGGTATTTTTTACGTTATATGGATCCCAGTAATACTACTGAATTTTGTAGTCGACAAGCAAGTGATTATTGGGGGCAGGTAGATTTATATATAGGCGGAACCGAGCATGCTGTAGGGCATTTGTTATACAGCCGTATGTGGACCAAAGCCTTATATGATTTAGGACATATTGGGTTTGACGAGCCGTTCAAGAAATTACTAAACCAAGGAATGATTCAAGGTAGTTCTCGTTTTGTATATCGCAAGAGGGGAACGCATACTTTTGTTTCTGCAGGTTTAATCGGAGCGCATGAAGTGGATCAATTGCATGTGGATGTGAATATGGTGGATGGCGTTGAATTAGATACTGTGGCATTCAAAAAATGGAAACCCGATTATGCAAATGCTGAATTTATTTTAGAAGATGGTAAATATGTTTGTGGTGTAGAAGTGGAGAAAATGTCTAAGTCTAAATTTAACACCGTGAATCCTGACGACTTAGTACAAAAATATGGTGCCGACACTTTTAGGATGTATGAAATGTTTTTAGGTCCTGTGGAGCAAAGCAAACCTTGGGATACAAAAGGTATTGAAGGGGTACACCGCTTTATTAAAAAGTTTTGGAGACTTTGTTTTGATGAAATGAAAGGAAAGGTTTGGGTGGACGAAGTACCTACTGCCGAAGAATTAAAAATATTACATAAGACGATTAAAAAAATTGAAGAGGATACCGAGCGATATAGCTTTAATACCGCTATTAGTACTTTTATGATTTGTATTAATGAATTATTTGATGCAGGTTGTCACAAAAAAGCGATCCTAGAACAAGTACTTATTTTAATTACTCCTTATGCACCCCATTTTGCGGAAGAATTGTGGAGCGCGATGGGGAATGAGGGTTTAATTGTTGACGCAGCTTATCCAGTATTTGATCCGCAATATGTTTTAGAAACAGCAAAAGAATATCCTGTGAGTATCAATGGTAAAGTAAGGGCAAATATTTCGATTGCTTTGGATGCAACGGAGGAGCATGTTCGTGAAATTGTACTTGCCAATGCAGCCGTTCAAAAATGGGTAGAAGACAAACCAGTGAAAAAATTAATTTTCGTGAAAGGTAGGATGATCAATATTGTCATTTAATAAATGTGTAAAGCCTAAACATTTTCATGAATCATTTATTCAATTCGCTACATTATTTATCAAGCCATATGAAAAAATCAATTATATTATTTGTTTGTCTTTGCTTTGTTGTTCTGAATGCTATTGGACAAATGCCGGCCTCCAATTTACCACGTTTTGTTCGTTGGGTTGATAATAAGCAAGTGGTGATTAATACAAAAATAAAAGATGATAAAATTGCCAAGGATTATTTGTACGATATTAACACTAAGCAATACACCAATGCACCTGCCTTAGCCGTTAGTATGGATAGAACTACTTTCGTAAAAAACGCCAATGTATATGTAAAAGAAAACGGAGTAGAAACTCAATTGACATTTGATACTATTGAAGAAAAAAATCCAACATTATCTCCTGATGGCAAGTTTGTTGCTTATACCAAGAATAATAATTTATATACTTTAAGTATTGCCGATAAAAAAGAGACAGCCATTACCAATGAAACAACCAAAGGAATATTAAATGGTTATGCAAGTTGGGTTTATTTTGAAGAAATTTTTGGTCGACCAACACAGTACCGTGCATTTTGGTGGAGTCCTGATAGTAAGTTTATTTCATTCATGCGTTTTGATGAGCGCCAAGTGCCTATGTTCCCCATTTATAATAGTGATGGTCAACATGGCTTTATTGAAGAAACAAGGTATCCTAAAGTAGGTGATGCAAATCCAACTGTGAAAATAGGATGGGTATCACCAACAGGTGGAAACATTACTTGGGCTGACTTTAATGAACAGGATGATCAGTTTTTTGGTTTGCCTATTTGGAATCCAAACAACAATAACATGTGGATGTCATGGATGGACCGTGGTCAAAACAATTTAAAAATTTATGAATTGGATATGGCTTCAGGGGCTAAGAAACAAGTTTATAAAGAGTATCAAAAAACGTGGATTGATTTAGAAGATCGAGTAGGGGGTAGAATTCATTTTTTAGCAAATAACAATGGATATATTGCACAATCGGATGCGAGTGGTTGGAATCAGTTGTATTTGTATGACATGAATGGCAATTTGATGAATCCTATCACCAACGGGAAGTATACGATTACTGGGATTAAATTAATTGATGAAAAAACCAAGACTATATATTTTACCGCTCGAGGGTTAGAGAATACGGCAAGAAATGATTTTTATAGTATTAGCATGGATGGTAAAAATTTGAAGCGCTTGTCCATAGGTGATTATAATTATAGTCAGGTATATTTATCGCCAGATGCAAAGCGTTTCGTAGCTATTTATAGCAATGTTAAAACGCCAACAGAAATGTCGGTTTTTAACACGAATAAAAAGGGAGAAACAGTGCATGAAGTATTAGGTAAAGCTGTGGATAGCAGTTTTAATTTAACTTCCTTTGCAAAAACAGAATTAATACGCATTAAGAGCAGTGATGGTTTATATGAATTACCAGCTTTGGTAACCTGGCCTAAAAATATGGATCCTAATAAAAAGTATCCATTATTAGTGAGCATTTATGGTGGACCTAATGCTGGAACAGTGATGGATACATGGTCTAATCCAGCTGCCAAAGAAACCTGGGCAAATGAAGGCATTATCCAAGTGGCATTTGATCATAGAGCCAGCGGACATTTTGGTAAAGAAGGAGTGAACTATATGTACCGCAATTTAGGATATTGGGAAATGCAGGATTATATGACTATGGCAAAATGGTTCATTGCAAATGGCAATGCAGATACTAAAAAGATTTGTATCACAGGATTTAGTTATGGTGGCTATATGAGTTGTTATGCATTAACATATGGTGCATCGGTATTTACACATGCTATGGCTGGAGGAAGTGTTGTAGACTGGAGTTTATATGATTCACATTATACCGAAAGATATATGGATACACCTAGCGAAAATCCAGAAGGCTACAAATCCAGTAGTGTACTAAGTTATGTAAAGGATTATAAAGGGACTTTGCAATTAGTTCATGGTAGTTATGATGACAATGTACATATGCAAAACTCCATTCAGTTATTAAGTGCATTACAAGACAATGGAAAAGAATTAGAGTTTATGTTGTATCCAGGGGGCCGTCATGGATGGGGCGCTGCAAAAGGAAAACACTTTACGGAGTTAAAGAATAAATTTATTTATAAGCATTTATTAGACAAACCATATACAACAAGTAATTAAACCTACTTTTATATACAATATCAAGCAATTATTTAAATGTCCAATCCAAACCTAGATACTAATAATCAAAATTTAAATCCACAGGAACGCGAATTTGAGAATAGTATTCGTCCTGCCGATATGGATGCATTTGCAGGTCAACCACAATTGATTGAAAATATCAGCATTTTTATAAAGGCTGCGAAATTAAGAGGGGAAGCATTGGATCATATTTTATTTCATGGACCTCCAGGTTTAGGTAAAACAACTTTAAGTAGGATTGTCGCCAATGAAATGGGTGTTCAAATTAAAGAAACATCTGGTCCAGTAATTGAAAAGCCAAGTGACTTGGCAGGGTTATTAACGAGTTTGGAACCCAATGATGTATTGTTTATTGACGAGATACACCGTTTAAGCACAGTCGTGGAAGAGTATTTGTATGCTGCTATGGAAGATTATAAAATTGACATCATGATTGATAGTGGTGCCAATGCTAGAAGCATACAAATTAATTTAAATCCTTTTACATTAGTGGGTGCTACTACCCGTAGTGGTTTATTAACGGCACCTTTGTTATCTCGTTTTGGTATTAAGTCGCGTTTGGAATATTATCCAGCAACTGTTATTGAGAAAATTATATTACGAAGCGCAGGTATTTTAAATGTAAATATTAATACAGAAGCTGCTGGAGAAATTTCACGTCGTAGCAGAGGTACCCCACGTATTGCAAATGGATTATTAAGAAGGGTTCGAGACTTTGCACAAGTATTGAACGATGGTATTGTTGATATGGGTATTACTAAGCATGCTTTAAAAGCTTTGAATGTTGATGATCATGGTTTAGATGAGATGGATAATCGTATTTTATTAGCTATCATTGAAAAATTCAAAGGTGGACCCGTTGGCATTTCCACTATTGCGACTGCAGTAGGTGAGGAATCTGGTACTATTGAGGAAGTGTATGAGCCTTTTTTAATACAGGAAGGTTTTTTACAACGTACGCCTCGTGGACGTGAAGTAACTTATAAGGCATACGAGCATTTAGGTAAACATCGAGGTGGTGGTGCATCAGAAAATCCAGAATTATTTAGATAAAAAAAAGCGCATCCATTAAGATGCGCTTTTTTCGGAACTATTTATTTAGTTTCATAGTTTACTCGTTTAAGGGTGAACCACTAAACGAAATCCATTACCATGAATGTTAACGATTTCAATTTGGTCGTCATCCTTTAAAAATTTTCTGAGTTTTGCAATGTATACGTCCATGCTTCTACCATTGAAATAGGTGTCACTGCCCCATATTTTTTTCAACGCTTTTTCTCTGGTTAATAAATCATTTTTATGTTCTGCTAACATTTTTAATAATTCATTTTCCTTTGGAGACAACACTTGTAATAAATCATCATGCTTAAGTTCTCGTAATTTTGGATTAAAATGATATTTGCCTAATTGGTATTCTTGGTTATCCGTTACTTTATGATCCTCTTCATTTCGCTTTATGATTGCTTTTATTTTAAGCATTAATACTTCACTATCAAAAGGTTTGGTGATATAATCATCAGCACCTAATTTATACCCTTGTATAATATCCTCTTTTAATGTTTTTGCACTTAAAAAAAACAACGGAACATCAGGATCAATATCTCTAATTTCTTCTGCTAATTTAAAGCCGTCAACATTAGGCATCATAACATCCAATAAGCATAAATCAAAATTTTCTCTTTGAAATGCTGCTAAACCTAAGCGACCGTCACGTTCTAATGTTACGTCATACTCGTCTAACTCTAAATAGTTTTTTAAAACTAATCCTAGGTTACTATCGTCTTCGCATAATAGTATTTTAAATTTCTTTTTATCTTCCATATTGCTTGATTTATAATTATTAGTTATTGTAAAGAAACGATTTTTACTTTTTTAATGAAAAAATGTATTTCCAATGTTTTGTTAAAATATACCTATTTCTTCGTACTCATACAAATATCGCAGATTCCACACGGTTTTGAATCTTTTTCACCAAAGTATTTTGCTAAATATACACTTCTACATAGGTAGGGTTGTGCCTGTAAATATCCAATGAATTGTTTAATACGTTCCACAAATCCTTTTTTCATAAGTTGAAAATGGTCAAAATCAATTTTCATGAAGCTGGCTGAACTTCTGTTCCATAAAAATTGAACAACAGGCTGGTGTTGTTTTTGATCAAAACTAATCATCCCATGTATTGCCAAAACTTGGAGCTGTTGAATCACAAAAGGGACATCTCTTTGTAATAATTCAGCCAATAAGTTTTCATTTATAAAATGGGGACTATCTATGATACCTCCATAACTACGTAAAAGTGTTTGTAAAACATTACCTGCAATGGGTTGTGCATTTTGAAAACTTTCAATACTGAATCGATCTCCTAATACTTGCACCATGGATGGCGTGAAGGCTGACTCAGAAAAACGAATATGTCCTTCTTGTTGAATCCAACTTAATGCGTTTCGTGCTATTATTTTATCCCATTTAAATATCAAACAGAAATTTTCAAAATCAAATGGAAATTGTTGTTTCTCACCCATACCAATGGGAAGTTGTACAAAATCGGCAAGGTCTTGGAATATTTTTTTAATGATATCTATAGATGGATATTTTTTTTCCTGTAACTCCATCCAATAATTCCAATCATTTTGCTGGTATAATAAAATGGCTTCTGACAATTCACCATCTCGGCCTGCTCTTCCTGCTTCCTGGTAGTATTGTTCAATGCTTCCTGGTATGTCATAATGTAAAACCAATCTAACATTCCCCTTATTAATACCCATTCCAAAGGCACTTGTACAAACTACAATGGGTGTTATATTTTGCATCCAATCATGTTGTACTTTTTTTCTTAGTTCAAATGGCATGCCTGCATGATATTCTCCCACCTTATATCCATAATCATTTAGTAACTGTGCCAACTGCGTTACATTATTTCGGGTATTGCAATAAATTATTGCCGAACCACTTAAGGTATTTAATATTTGTCTTAATACCTGTAATTTAACTTGACATTTTTGTATACTGTATTTTAAGTTAGGCCTTAAAAATGTATCTGTTATAATATGTACATTATTAAAAGAAAGCTGCTTCATGATGTCATCCTGTACCATAGGAATCGCAGATGCTGTCATGGCTAAAATAGGGACTTTGGGAAAAAGTACTTTGAGTATATTTAATTTGCGGTAAGGAGGACGAAAGTCATGACCCCATTGTGAAATACAATGTGCTTCGTCAACTGCAAAAAGGGTGATTTTTATTTGACTTAGTGATTCTTGAAATTGTTTTTGTGCTAATTTTTCAGGTGAACAATAAATGAATTTATATTTTCCTCGAATCGCTGCTGCCATTACTTCGGCTTGTGCTTCCTCACTTAATTGACCACCTAATGCTATGGAAGGAATATTTTTTGATTGCAAATCATTTACTTGGTCCTGCATAAGTGCGATAAGCGGACTAATAACTAAGCAAATACCGTCTTCACATAGGGTAGGTACCTGAAAACATAATGACTTTCCAGCACCCGTTGGTAGCAAGGCAAGGGTATCTTTTTTTTCAAGCACTGCATTTATAATATTTAATTGCTGTGGCCTGAAATTTTCGTAGCCCCAATATTTTTTTAATATGGATTGTGCTGATTTCAACAATTGATTAAACTAATTTCTTTTTAAATAATCTTAGCGAGTTAAGTGCAAGCACTACATCGCTTAAACCCATAATTAAGGCGCCGTATGTAGGTCCCCAAGTTCCTAATAAACCTAAGGCAGCCACTGGAATTGCAACAATATTATAGGAAAATGCCCATGCTAAATTTTCCTTGATAGTTTCATAAGTGCGTCGTCCAAGTCCTAATGACATGGGTAAATTTTTAAGGCCTTGATTCATTAAAATAACTTGAGCACTTTGAATGGCAATATGGGATGCGTTACTCAAGGAAATGCCAATGGTTGCTTTTGCTAAAGCAGGTGCATCATTAATTCCGTCTCCAACCATGGCAGTTGGAGCAATGGAAGTTAGGGCAACTAATTTTGCTAATTTATCTGCTGGACTTTGTTCACTTATAATTTCTTGAATGCCCAATACTTTTCCAACAGATTCGCATTTTTCTTTTCTATCTCCACTTAATAAAATTGTGTGAATTCCTTGCTTATGTAAAGTTTCAATAACCTCTTTTGCTTCTGGCCTTATTTGATCGGTTACATCAACCCATCCAATTAACTCACCATTTTTTTGAATATAAACATTGTGACCATCTTCAGCATGTTGGTCTTTTAATGTTTTAAAGGAGCCCGACCAATATTCATTTCCTTCCTTATCAATGGCTTGAATTCCCATCCCTTTTACTTCCTCAATTTTCGCCCAGTTAGTTGCATTATTTGTTTTCCAAGTTCCACTAATACATTTTGCAATAGGATGGTTTGAATATCTTTCTAAAGAGTATACCAACGCCTTAAATGCTTCGTCGGTGATAGTATTTGAGCCACTATCATTTTTGTTTTCCTTTATTTTAAAATGTGCTATTTCAAAATGACCTGTTGTTAGGGTACCTGTTTTATCAAACACCACTTGTTTAATATCCTTGAAAGTTTCAAGGCTTTTTGCATTTTTAAAAATCACACCATTTCTTGCACCTCGACCTAATCCAACTGCAATGGCGGCGGGTGTCGCAAGTCCCATCGCACAAGGACAAGAAATTACTAATACTGCAATGGCCCTTAACATGCTTTCACCAAAGCCAATTGGGTCCCCAACTGAGTTGTGGGCAAAAAAGTAGTTTCCAAATAAAGTTAACAATGCAATACCCAAAACCAAAGGAACAAATATGGCTGAAATTTTATCTGCTAAAATTTGTACAGGGGGTTTTTCACCTTGTGCAGCTTTAACCATTTTTAAAATGTTAGCAAGCACTGTGTCATTTCCAACTGCCGTGATATAAGCTTTTAAGGTTCCGTTTTCAATGGTGCTTCCTCCTAATAAAATATCATTCATCTTTCTAAATACGGGTACACTTTCTCCTGTTACAATGGATTCATTTACATTAGCTTCCCCCCACAATACCTTGCAATCCATGGGAATGGTTTCACCTGAATTGATCAATACTAAATCACCTACTTTTAAGGTGTCACTTTCAACATTAAATAATATTTCTTTATGATTTTCATCAAACACAATCATATTTGCCATCACTTTTTGTGCTTTCACTAAATCCTTTAATGCACGTTGTGTTGATTCAATAGAGGCATCTTCCAAATAGTTACCAAAAAACACCAATGTTAAAATGGTGGCAGTAGTTTCGTAATAAGCAAACTCCATGCCTTTTCCTATGAGGGTGCCATAAATACTATATCCAAATGATGCAATGGCGCCGATGCTTACTAATACATTCATATTTGGAATTCCATTGAATACACTACTCCAAGCGCTTTTACCAAAATATCCCATCCCCACAATAAATACGGGAATGGTCATGGCTAATTGTACAAAAGGGTTCATGAAAACATGCATGCCAGGTATTTGATGAAAACCGGGTATCATATGTGCCACAAGCGGAATAGTAAAAACCAAACAAAATAAAGCTCGATCTTTATTATTGTCCAACCATTTTTTGGGTGGAGCAGCTTCTTCCTGACCACGCACTTTATATCCTAGGTTAGTAATGCCTTTTATAAGAATTTCCATTTTTAATTCCGCTGGCAAATCAAATTGTACCTCTCCTTCCATGAAATTAACTTTAGGTTCTACTGCCCCTTGATTTTGTAAATATTTATGTATGGAAAGTGCACAGTTGGTGCAACTCATGCCGTCTATTTTTAATTGTATATGTTCCATATCGCTACATTTCGTGATTCTTCGTAAACAATTTTACATTACAAAGGTACGACCCTTTTAAGATTTCTATTTTTTAGCTTTCTAATACTTGACTTATCTTTGGTGTATGGAAATGGATTATACGTTGGATCAAATTGACCAGGTCGCCGCTAAACTTATTAAAGAATATGCTAATAAGTATATTTGGGCATTTTATGCGCCAATGGGAGCGGGGAAAACCACTTTAATTGCCCGAATTTGTAAACAAATGGGTGTGGAAGAAACGGTCGCTAGTCCTACATTTTCCATCATGAATGAGCATTTAGCGAATGGGAAAAAGATATATCATATGGACTGGTATCGATTGGAAGACGAAGCAGAGGCTATAAGAACTGGTATAGAAGCTGCGATGGATGAGGCAGATATTTGTTTTATTGAATGGCCTGAAAAGGCAGCATCCCTGTTGCCTGATGAGACGTTGAAACTTAAAATTGAAATATTAGATCCTGAACATAGAAGGATTTTTATAACTTCATAAAAATTATCACTATGAGTGTCATCAAGCCACAAATTCACCCTTCGTTTTCCTATGAGACCCAGGAGGAAGTGCTCGATATTCCACATCGCTCCAAACCTTTGTTAATTGGTATTCCAAAAGAAATTGCTTTTCAAGAAAATAGAATTGGTTTAATACCAGAAGCGGTAGGGGTATTAGTGGCAAATGGACATGGGGTGATGGTGGAGTCAGGCGCAGGTGAGGGTAGTAGGTATAGTGACCATGATTATGCGGAAGCGGGAGCTAGGATTGTTTTTGAAAAAGAAGAAGTGTATAAATGTCCCATATTGGTAAAAACAGCGCCACCTGTGGAGGCTGATTTGCCTTTTTTACAAATGCATCAAATTATCATTTCTCCTTTACATTTATCTGCGCTTAAAAAAGAATTGATTGAAAAATTAATGGCTAAAAAAATTACTGCCTTAGCTATTGAAAATATTAAAGATGAAAATCAAAACTATCCAATATTAAGAAGTATGGGTGAAATTGTGGGTAGTGCAGTGATGTTAATTGCAGGGCAGTACTTGAGTAATTTTAATCAAGGTAAAGGTATTTTGCTGGGTGGCATAAGTGGTGTTCCTCCAACTAAAGTAGTGATTATTGGAGCTGATATTATTGGTGAATTTGCAACTCGAAATGCATTGGCATTAGGGGCAAGCGTGAAAGTTTTTGATAATAATGTTTCAAGGTTGCAAAGACTTCAAAATAATTTAGGACAAAGAGTTTGGACGAGTGTTTTGGAGCCTAAAATTTTAGCTAAACAATTAAAGACTTGTGAAGTTGCAGTAGGTGCTTTAAGAAATGAATTTGGACGTGCTCCCATTGTTGTTTCCGAGGAAATGGTTGCTGCCATGCGCCCTGGTAGCATTATTATTGATGTTGCTATTGATAGAGGTGGGTGTTTTGAAACCAGTGAATTGACCAATCATGAAAACCCAATTATCATAAAGCACAATGTACTGCATTACGGCGTGCCCAATATTCCAAGCGGTTTTGCCCGAACAGCGAGTCAAGCCATTAGCAATGTATTGATGCCATTATTGATTCAAGTAGGTGATATGGGAGGATTAGCCGAAATTATTTGGCATCAAATGCATTTGAGAGAAGGTATTTATTTATACAAAGGAGCACTTACTGATTTTTATATAAGTGAAAAATTTCAGCTAAAATTTACAGACCTGAATTTAATATTAACAAGTAGAAGTTAAAGACAAAATAGTAAGGGTGTTGAATTTAACTATTATTGCCAACCACTTTATAGTCAAGTAAGTTTACGCAATCTTTACAATAATTATATTCCATAGGATCATTACTTCCAACAATGATTAGTTTGTGAAATGCATATTGTTGTATAAGCATATGATATAATGCATAACCTTCCTTGTCTAAATTACTACAAGGTTCGTCTAGCAATAAGATAGGGGCCTCGGAAAAAATGGCTAATGCCAACTTTAGTCTTTGCTTCATGCCACTACTAAAATATCGAATTTGTTTATGAGAGGCTTGTTTCAATCCAATCATATCAATTATTTGATCGATACTAATGTCCTTTATTAAGGGCTTGAATTGTTCATGAAATTCAAATTGTTCTATAGTCGTAAACTCCTCAATTAATTCTAAATAAGGCGCTGCTAAACTTATTTGCTTGTATACCGTATGGGTATCATGTTTATCCCAAGTAATGGTCCCTTTTGATAAACCTATATAACCTGCAATGACTTGCAATAAGGTGCTTTTCCCGGAGCCATTATTACCAATGAGGGCATAATGTTTGCCCATTTCAAAAGTGTAATCAAGATCTTTAAAAATCCAGTCCTTGTTAAATCTTTTTGCAGCGTTATGTAAACTTATTTGCAACATGATTAATCTTCGTCAGAAGCACCTTTACCAAATTTCTTTATAATTCCACGACCACTGTCTCTAATAAATGTTACTATTTCATCTCGTTCGTCTGTTGCAGGCAATTCTTCTTCAATGAATTCTAATGCCTGAGTGGTATTCATTCCTTTATTAAAAATATATCGATATATGTCTAATATATGATTTATTTTTTCTAAATCAAATCCTCTTCTTTTTAAACCTACACTATT
>CAIYUO010000037.1 GCA_903929425.1 uncultured Bacteroidota bacterium | reverse complement strand
TATAAAGATTTAAATTATTTTAGTGTTATATTAAAATGATTTCTATTAATAAACAAAAAACTTCAAGGAAATCTATATTTCAATGGGAAGGTCACAAAAAAATGATAACTTTATAGATAAAACCTTTACTGTTATGGCTGACATTATTCTTAAAATCTTTCCAGCAAGCAAAGAAGAAAAGCAAGCTTTTTTTTACTATAGAGATGGAATGTCAGCACAGTCAGAAGGAGAATACGCTGAAGCTTTAGAAAATTATTATGAAGCATTACAAATTGAAGAAGATCCTTATGATCGTAGCTTTATCCTTTATAATATTGGATTAATTTATTCTAGTAACGGAGAATACGTCAAAGCTCTTGAATATTATCATCAAGCATTAGAATTAAATTCTAATTTACTTCAAGCACTTAATAATATTGCTGTGATTTATCATTACCAAGGTGTTAAAGCAACTGAAAAGAAAAATATAGAAGTTGCAAAAATCCTATTTGATAAAGCCGCTGAATATTGGAAACAAGCTATAAATTTAGCTCCAAATAATTATATTGAAGCACAAAATTGGTTAAGAACAACAGGTAGAATTTCTTCTCAAACCTTCTAATGAGTCTTAATAAAATCTTTTGTAAATCTTGAAACCCTATTTATTGTTTGAAAACATACTATTGTTTTAAACTTCAATTGAGATAGTAGTGTATTTTTGTTTAGGAGATTTTTAAATGGTTAAAGAAGCAACTAATGTTGGTTATGTTACTCAAATTATTGGGCCGGTTTTAGATATTACTTTTCCAGCAGGCCAATTACCAAAAATTTATAACGCAATTCGTGTACAACATCCAGCTGGGGTAATTGTTTGCGAAGTTCAACAATTATTAGGAGATAATAAAGTTCGTGCTGTTGCAATGAGTGCAACAGATGGCTTAAAAAGAGGAGTTGACGCTATTGATACTGGAGCTCCAATTACTGTTCCGGTTGGTAAATCAACCTTAGGTCGTATTTTTAATGTGTTAGGTGAACCAGTTGATAATTTAGGTGATGTAACAATCAATGACACTTTACCTATTCATAGAAATGCACCTGCCTTCACTGATTTAGAAACAAAACCTTCTATTTTTGAAACAGGAATTAAAGTTGTAGATTTACTAGCTCCTTACAGACGTGGAGGAAAAATTGGTTTATTTGGTGGTGCAGGAGTAGGTAAAACTGTATTAATTATGGAATTAATTAATAACATTGCTAAAGCACATGGTGGTGTATCAGTATTTGGAGGAGTTGGTGAACGAACACGTGAAGGAAATGATTTATACATGGAAATGAAAGAATCAGGAGTAATTCAAGAAAAAAACTTACCTGAATCTAAAGTAGCTTTAGTTTACGGGCAAATGAATGAACCACCCGGCGCTAGAATGCGTGTTGGGCTAACTGCATTAACTATGGCTGAATATTTCCGTGATATTAATAAGCAAGATGTTTTATTATTTATTGATAATATTTTTCGTTTTGTACAAGCAGGTTCAGAAGTTTCAGCTTTATTAGGTCGTATGCCTTCAGCAGTAGGTTATCAACCAACTTTAGCTACTGAAATGGGTGCTTTGCAGGAACGTATTACTTCAACAACACAAGGTTCAATTACATCTATTCAAGCGGTATACGTACCGGCAGATGATTTAACTGATCCTGCTCCAGCTACAACATTTGCTCATTTAGATGCAACCACTGTATTGTCACGTGGTTTAGCAGCAAAAGGTATTTATCCTGCTGTAGATCCATTAGATTCAACATCAACAATGTTACAACCATCTATTGTAGGGGAAGAGCATTATAATACGGCTCAAGCAGTAAAAGAAACTTTACAACGTTATAAAGAATTACAAGATATTATTGCCATTTTAGGTATTGATGAATTATCTGAAGAAGATCGTTTAGTTGTAGCTCGTGCCCGTAAAGTAGAAAGATTTTTATCACAACCTTTCTTTGTTGCAGAAGTATTTACTGGTTCACCTGGGAAATACGTATCATTAGAAGATACAATTAAAGCCTTTCAAATGATATTACGTGGTGAATTAGATGATTTGCCTGAACAAGCTTTTTATCTAGTAGGTGATATTAATGAAGCAATTGCTAAGGCACAAAAATTAAAAAATTAATTAGGACGATTTTTCATGACTTTAAATATTCGTGTTATTGCTCCCGATGGAATAATTTGGAATACACCAATTGAAGAAGTTGTATTACCTAGTACTACAGGGCAGGTGGGTATTCTTTCGGGTCATGCACCATTAATTACAGCACTTGAAATTGGTCTTTTAAGAATTAAAGTTAATCAATCTTGGAAACCAATTGTTGCATTAGGTGGTTTTGCTGTAGTAAAAAATGATACTGTAACCGTTCTTGTAAGTGGAATTGAGGAAGTTGGAAAAGATAAATATGAAGAAGCACAAACAATTTTACGTGAAGCAACAGAAAGTTTATCTTTAGCAAAAACGACAAAAGAAAAAATTGAAGCTTCTCAAAATTTAAAACGTGCTTCAGCACGATTACAAGTTTTTCAATTTCTTACTTAGACTTATTAGGTAAAGAGGACTGATCTTTAAAGATCAGTCCTCTTTACCTA
>CAIYUO010000036.1 GCA_903929425.1 uncultured Bacteroidota bacterium | reverse complement strand
ACTATAGTGTATTCGAATAAAAGATCAATTTAAATATAGCCTTCTAAAAATATCATAATGAAAAATTGGATTAAAATAAGCTTATCTCTAGCAGTTATCATCGTTTATGCCGCAATAGCAACTTCTACAGCTAAGAAAAAATTTGTAGCCGTTGCTCCGGCAGCACCTACTTTTACTGTTCCTAGTTATGCATATACACCTCCTGCACATGCAAGCATTAGTGGAAATGATTTAAAAATATTAGTCGTTGAACCTAAGTATAATGACAAATTCAAGTATGCTGATTATCGCGTATTTAATGACTTTAAAAAATTCATGTCTGGCGATATAAATGAATCCTTAACAACAAAGGGCTATTTAGTAAGAGGTCCTTTTGAAAATTATGATGGAGCGATGTACGCTGACAAAACAGAAAGTGACTTATTATTAAATATTGAACTTGACTTTGATTTAAACGATCAAAACATAAATTGGAAAGGAACGGAGATAGTGGTGTCAGGCAGAAAGAAAACCGCAGTATATACCAACATCTATAAATTAGACGGATACTTTACATTATCAGGTAAAGTAAATATCTCTATATCAGAGCCGATTACAAAGGAAAAAGTGTGGGTGAAGAATGTGCAGTTAAAACAAAGAGTTATTAGAATTGCAAGCAAGAATGAATACAAGCACTTAAGAGATTATGCATTGGCATTTGAAACGGAGCCAACATTTGCAAATCCTTTTATTCCAGCATTAAAAGATTATTACAAGGAAATTTTAGATATTACTTGGGCTAGTTTAGATCCTAATGAATTAAGCTCACTTAAAAAGTACGTGAAAGAAATTAGGGAGAAGAAGAAGTATTAAAATTTAGAGAATCTGACACCAAAGGTGTAAGGATACATTGACTGTAAGGAAGTTGATTTGTCAATGGTGCTAGTTAATGCTGCGCTAGCATAAAATTTGATGTCACCTATACCCAATTGGAATATTCCAGCTACTCGGTAGTCATTGAAATTAAAGTCTCCTTCATATTTTTTCTTGCCTAATGCATCACTAATTTGTTTGTTTCTTGCATTTAACAAATAACCAACCGATAAACCTCCAGATAAGGAAATGGGTTGAAATTTCTTCACTTTGAAAGTGCGTGAAAGTTGGACTGGTATAGTGATGTAGTCAATAAATAACTTGTTCTTTTTGTAAGTATTGCTACTTAAAGTAAAATAACCTTTGTCGTTATTTCTAATGTCAATAGGATTTGCATAATAGTAGTTAAACATTTCTAATCCAAGACCATACTTAACATACCACTTATGTTTATAAAAATTTACTTTTTGTTGCACCAACCAAATATTAATATTCGTTGAATTATTCTTTGGTTGAACTTTTTTATAATTCAATGGCAGGCCAATGGACGGTTTTGAAAAGTTAACTATCTTATCATACTTTGTATAATCCATGTAACCAGCAAGTCCTAAATCAAATGCAAACCATGAAGTTTGAATATTATCTATGTTTAAATCCTTTTGCTGCTCATAACCTATTTTAATAGCTTCATAATCGAAGTTTCCAATGATTGAAACCAAGTCCTTTTTTTGCTCCCCATTAATTTTAACGATTTTAAAATTACCAATTAACATGGTGTCATTAGCAACCATCACTTTGGTACTATCTTGTTTGCCAGTTTCATCTTGTGCAAATCCAGCTGTCACAAACACAGTATTCATTAAAAAAACCAATAAGTATCTAAAAAATATTTTCATTCAGTCAAATTTAAAAAATGTTCTAAGGTTATAATTTATTTAAAACCTTGATTTGAAAAACTGCTAATTAGCAATTGAAATTACGGCAGTGTCTAATTTTTCGTATACGCTATTATTACTAATATACTCAGGAACTAACTCTTTCATTTTACGAACCAATTTCATTTCGTCATTTGAAGTTGTTAAAATAACTTCTAATTCAACGGTACACTCTTTTACTAATTCCAATGACACATCACGTACTTTGGCAATTAATATTTTATCGTGATAAGTTTGCGTCGTATTCTCTTCATCGTTTAACAATTCCTCATATAGTTTTTCACCAGGACGTAAACCACTATAAGTTATGTTCACATCAATGTTTGGAATTAAACCATATAAACGAATCATTTTTTTAGCCAAGTCAGAAATGGCAACTGGCTGTCCCATATCAAATACGAATATCTCACCACCATTACCCATACTACCTGCTTCCAATACTAATTGACAAGCTTCAGGAATGGTCATAAAATAGCGCGTGATATTTGGGTGGGTAACAGTCACTGGACCACCCTTTTCAATTTGCTCTTTAAAGCGATTGATTACCGAACCATTGGAGCCTAAAACGTTACCAAAACGAGTAGTAATAAATTTCGT
>CAIYUO010000035.1 GCA_903929425.1 uncultured Bacteroidota bacterium | reverse complement strand
TAGGAACTCCATAGTATTCATATTCATTTCCATCAGAAAATACAACACGTAAAATCTCAGATTTAAACTCAAAATCATGGATACTAGACTCTGATATTGTAGCCGTATATTCATTAATAGTAGCAGCATGCGTTTCGGGATGCACACTGACTAAAAAATGATAGGATGCAATGAGTTTAGTTGATTTCTCTTCAGCCATTTTTTTAGCTTCCTCGCTTTCCTGGAATTTATCAGGATGCCATTCCATCATAATTTTACGATACACCTTTTTTAAGTCACTTAAATTAGCTTTATCGTCAACACCTAAAATGGCTCTATGTCGTTCAATTCGCTTCATACAAATTCAATTTTGTCGGCGCAAAAGTACAACATTTACACCCTATTCCGAATTCTTAATTAGCTTTCCAAAATTGAGACTCAAAATAAGCTCACTTGTATTAGCTGATTGAAAAGGCATATCATAAGCATAACCAACCCTAAATTTTTGATTTACTTGAACTTCAGCCATTGCTAAAAAGGATTCACTTCGATAAGATGCACCCAAACTAACTAAATTTTGCAACCACACATTGACATTGAAATCAGCTTGCAATAAACCACCAATGGAAGCTTTTAGTAATAATGAGGGTTTTAACTTTACCTCTTCGCTTAAATCAAATGTATATCCCGATGTAAAATAATAGTGAACCTGATTCACTTTAGACAAACTTGAATCTGAATTATATTTTTTCTCTTTTGAAAAGGTAATTACATCTGGCGCAGAAAATCCTGCAAAAAAATGATCATCATTATAATAAACACCAGCTCCTCCTAAGGGTATTATACTATTTGAATTATTCGCAAATGCAGGATCATAAGCATAAAAAGGTCCAAGGTTAATATTTGTAAGCGTTTTAACATCATTGTAAAAACCTCCTTTTAAGCCTAAACTTAAAAGTCCTCTTTTGGAAACTGGTATTTTTAAACTATAAAATAAATTTGCTCCAGTACGGTGTACTACTTTTGCAAATCTGTCATCAAATAATTGAATCCCAAAACCAAATTTTCTTTGACTTGAAGGTAAATCTAAAGCTATTGTTTTAGTTGAAGGAGCTCCAGTTTGTCCAGACCATTGCTCTTTCCAAATTACAGACACGCTTGGGGAAACTCCATTACCAGCATAGGCAGGATTTATAGTTGTCATATTATACATATACTGCGAATACATAGGCAATGTCTGACTATAAGTCCTAGATTGTAGCATAACAAATGCTACAATCATTATTTTATAAATGTGATATTTCACTTACCTCTGTATTAAAACAAATCCTTTAAATACTTGTACTCTTCCAGATTCATCAGTAGCTTTTATTGAATAATAATATCCATCATCGTCTAAATCTCTTTCTGAATAATTACCATTCCCTTTACCATTCCAATTATTAGTATAATTCTTTTTACTGTAAACAATTTTACCAGATCGATTATAAATTTCAATGTCAATTTTAATATTAAATGGTTTAATAATTATAAAAAAGTCATTAATGCCGTCATTGTTTGGCGAGAACCCTTCAGGAATATTTATTTTTAATTCTTTAATGTCATAAGTAGTTGGAGTTTTTGTCGTTTCATTAGCTTTCATGAGCAAAGAGGACTCCACTGAAATAGTTCCCCATTTAGTGGTCGCTTTCACTTCCGCAACATTCTTTATGGTTCCACTGAAACCTTTTGGCTCTAAATTCATTACAAAAACCAAAGTATCTTTTGCAAATGGAGCTAATGTACTAGAATCTAGTGTTAACTTAATATTGTTTTTGCCGTCAAAATACTTATTTGCTTTTAAACCGCCTGATGCAGTATTTTTTAAAACTTTAAACTCACTTGAAATTGGTACAAATTTTTGTAAATCATCAGTTATCTCAACATTTGTGAATGATATATCAGTCAGGTTGGTCAGTATTAACTTAAATGGAAAATTGTAACTTAAATTTGATTGTAGTATACCACTATCAACAGTTTTCTGCAAGTAAATCATTTTAAGTGGATCTAATAAAGTGACATTTACATTTACCGTGTCACTTTCTATACTATTCACAGTTTGACTAACAGCATATTTTTTAGTCCCATTTGTATTTCCTAATATAGGAATTGTTGATTGTTTTAATCCATTGTTATAATAATTGAAACTTGCTTCCTTTAATCCTGAAACTTGTAAACCTATATTAGCTGGATTCGTTTTAAGTCCAATTAAATAGGTAGAATCTGTTACCGTTGGCGCTTTAGGTGCAATAATTAGCGTATCATTTACAAACAAACTACTATATAATTGATTAGCCGTATCGTAAGCTCTTAATTGATATATATATTTTCCAATCACGGTAGGTGTTAAAGGAGGAGTTGTAGAACAATTTTGAGTTCCCATAGTACACCAAACAGGTACGATACCAGTTGGCATAGGACTCACAAATGCACTTAAATTATAAGGTAAACCAGGTTCACCAAAAATTAGTCTTTTACTTTGAACAATTGGAGGTGTTGGTCGTGTTGCTACTGTAATTATAACTGTTGATGTGACAGTTCCAGCACTATTAGTTCCTGTGACAACATAGGAAGTTTTTGAGGAAATTCCAGAAGGAGTACCACTTATAACTCCTGAACTAGTATTTAAAGTCAATCCTATTGGCAATGTTTTATTAATTGAATAAGTTCGTATTTTTCCACCTTTCGAAGTTGGAGTTAGTACATTAATGGGTGCTCCTAGAACAAACACATTTGGAGTGGTATATTTTAAACTATCTGGTTTATCCTCAATAACACTAATCACTACACTTGCAGTAATCGTACTTGATGAAACAGTTGCAGAAACCACATAAGTTGTTGGTGAGGAAACAGCAGATGGAATACCATTAATCGTTCCTGATTTAGCGTCAATTGTTAAACCAGCGGGCAAGATTGGATCAATCGAAAATGTTGTGTATGGACTTAAATCTTTTAAATTTTCAGTTTCCGGTATTAATGGTTTAACAGTATCACCTACCTTAAATACATTAGGTGAATTATAAATCAATTTAGGGATGCCTACCCATAAAGAAAATGTTAATGACTGATCAGCATCAAGACAATAAGGTAATTCTACAGCACTAATTTTGAAACCATATATTCCCTTTACACTTTTTTTATTAAAAAATGGAGGAAGTAAAACTTTTAATGGGCTTTCTCTCAAAGCATACCAAATATTATTATTGAAATTTGGCATTCGGTATGCTCCGGTATCAGTTAGTATATTAGCATTTGGATTACCAGAGGTAATGACAAATGGTAATATAAAACTTTTAGCTGTATCACTAACAGGATTTGGTGGCGTAATAGTTAATGTTGGTGCTACTTTAACTTTTATGGAAATAGGTGTACTTATTGCAGCACTACATGAACCACTTTTAACTTCTACTTTATAGTCAGTATTAACATATATATTTCCTGTATTTAAAGTGTCACTTGTTGCTCCTTTTATAATTGACCAATCAGTTGCGGCAGAATCCTTTTTCATCCATTGTATGGAACCATATTGATTTATTAAACTTAAAATGGTATTAGAACCTACACAAATAATTGAATCATCGGTTGTAATGGTCCCAGATACACTTAATCGATCTACATTTGCTGATTTTGTAATGGAAGCTAAACAGTTATCTTGGCTTTGTATTTGTAAAATAACATCATGCCCTCCGGACGAAGTGTAATTTCTACTTGTATTTTGTGTATTTACCAACTCTTCCCCAGCACCAAAATTCCAACTATAAGAAATTACTGGAGCATTATTGGTTTCGTTTAATATACTAGAATCTATGAAATTTATTGGGCCTGTACCTATACAAATATTATTATTAATTATTCTAAAGTCAGCCTTTGGTCCAGACGTACTTGAAATGATTACGTTATAATCATTTGAATAATCTGACTTACCACAAAAGTTTACAGCCCTAACTTTAACAGCTGCAATGCCTTGACTTTTACTTGCCAAAGTGTTCATTAAATTATTGGAAGTATTAATTTTTGATAAGTTTCCACTAGCAATCCATTCATACCCTTGAGCAAAACGAACTCCATCAACTGCATAAACAGCATTAGAGCCAGCACACAAATTGTTTATACCAGTAATTGTGGTTGGTGTTGCAGGTATTGAATAGACAGAAATAGTAATTGAATTTGAAGTAACAGGTCCTAAACAAAATGTATTTTCAGAAGTAAGTATTACTGAAACAATATCACGATCATTTAAACTAGAATTTGAGTAAGTTGCACTATTGGAACCAACATTTACGCCATTTAATTTCCATTGATAAACTGGGGATAAACCAGCATTATCAGCATTAGCTGTAAATAGTACATTAGTTAAAACTCCACTACATATTCTATTATCAGGTGCATTGGAATTAATTTTTAGTTTAACCTTTTTAACTAATCTTATGGATGCAATTCCAATAGGAACCACCTTTGCTTTAGCATTTCCCGATGATAGTATTAAGTCCCCATGATCACCATTAAATGCTTTTGAAGACAACCTAACATAAACAGCAGTATTAGAAATGGTTCCACTTGTAGGAGTTAAACTAATTGAACTTGAATAAGTTCCAGTTGAACTATTGGAAACTTCATAACCTGCAGGTGCAGAAACAACTAAATTATTAGTTAATGATACCGCGTTTACCACAATTGACTGAGCAGCCGAAGGAATTCCAAAACAACCCATAAATGAGGTAAAAGTACCTGAAGTTGTTATCACGGAAACCTCCAAATTATAGGCAGTTGTTTTACCACAAATAGAATAAGTAATTGACACATTTCCAGCTGTCACCGCCGTTACTAATCCATTATTGTCAACTGAAGCAACATTTGTGTTTGTGCTTGACCAAACACCACTAGTTAAAATATTTGACAAAGCCAATGTTTTCCCTTTCAATAAAACAGTTATACTATCCGCTGCAGTAATGGAAGGCATAAATCCTTCTACAAAATTAGATACGTTACCTGTTAATGTCATACCAGATATTGTCCCTGCTAAAGCATTTGTTGTGTTATTAACTAATTTTGTTGTAGCAGTATTCGTACCATTTGCAATACCTTGATCAAAATTATAATAAGCCACTAATCCTGGTTCATTACCTGTTAACGCAACACTCATATTACTTGATATGTCATTTGCTGTTTTGGCAGTATTCCAAATTCTAACTTCATCAATGCTTCCTTTAAAAAACCTGTCTCCCACTGAGGATAAATCTTGACCAATGATGATAGGATCTGTATTTATAGCTGTAGTTATAGGTGTTCCAGTTATTGCTTGTTCTACTCCATTTATATATATTTTTCTTGTACCATTCAAATTTACGCCAGCTACATGATACCAATTATTTAAAGTTAATACATCATCACTTGTTGACATTCCATCAAAACTAATTCCAGAAAAATTATCGGTACCGGTTAGTTTTAAATTATACCCATTAGAACCAGTTGTTTGATACTTACTTACGATACCTGCAAATTCATTAAATCTAGTTGGTTTAATCCAAGCTTCAATTGTATAGTTTGAAGTTATTGCTAAAGTATCGTTATTAGATATTCTAACTACATCATTTATTCCATCAAAACTCAATGAATTGTCTGTGTTTGATGTTAAAGTCAATGTTTTTGATAATGCATTAGTTGAAGTAATGGTTAATGTACCTGTTGGCGTACTTGTAAAATTATTTATTAACCGAACATAAATATTAGTATTTGTTAAAGTACCAGCATTGGGTGTTAATGTAATAGTTGAACTATAAACTCCAGTTCCTGTTGTTGAAATTTGAAATCCTGTTGAAGCAGTAATACTAACATTTGACCTTAAATTTTCACCAGCAACAGTAATCGATTTAGGCGATACTGTACAACCTGAACAATAAGTGAAACTATTTAAACTTGTTGATGAAAGTGTTGGTGCTAATATTACTGTTAAACTATAAGATGCTGTTTTATTACAAATCGTATAAGTAATGGTTGCAGATCCAGCTGTAAGCCCTGTTACCAAACCGGTATTTTGATTTACTGAAGCAATACTTGGATTTGTGGATGACCATATACCCCCACTCAAACTATTTGTTAAAGAAAGTGTTGAACTAATTAAAAGCGTTGTTGGATTTCCAATAGCAGTTATTGATGGCATAAATCCATCAACAAAATTAGAGGAATTACCAGTTAATGCTACTCCTGAAAATGTTCCTGATAAAGCATTAGTGCTGTTATTTAATAATGAAGTAGTAGTTGAATTAGTTCCATTTGCAACACCTTGATCAAAATTATAATTAGCTACCAAATTAGTTTCATTTCCAGTCAAAGCAACATTCAAATTATTATTAATTTCAGTTGAAGTTCTAGCTATGTTCCAAATTCTAACTTCATCAATATTTCCACTAAAGTATCTTGTAGTTGAAAAATCTTGACCAATCGTTAATGGATCGGAATTCACTAAAGTACTAGATGCAGTTCCTGACAAAGTTTGATCTATTCCATTAATATAAATTTTTCTTGTTCCATTATTATTAACTGCTGCAATATGATACCATTTATTTAAAGTTAATATACCATTACTAGTTGATTTACCATCAAAACTAATTCCCGAATAATCACCAGTACTCGTTAATTGCAAATTAAATCCATTAGATCCTTTGGTAATTATTCCTGCATTTGATGTCAAAGCAGTTGGTTTAATCCAAGCCTCAATGGTGTAATTAGAGGTTACATCTAAAGCGTTATCATCAGCTACGATGACCTTATCATTTATACCATCAAAATTAAACGCATTATTTGTATTAGTAGTCATTGTTAATGTCCGAGATGCAAATTCAGTTGTAATGGAGAGTGTGCCACCTACTGTTGCGTTTGCATTATTAGTTAACCTTACATATATCGATGTTGTGGAAATAGTTCCCGACCTTGGTGAAATGTTGATACTTGATGCATAGCCACTATTTGAGGTCAAAGAAACTTCAAAACCGTTAGTTGCAGCAACATTTAAATCAGCAATTAAATATTGCCCAGCTACCGAAAAAGATTGCGGATTTACATTACAACCAGAACAAGTTGAAAATGTTTTTAAAACTCCAGCAGTAGTAATGATAGGTATTAATTCATTATCAAGAATATTTGCAGTAGCAGAAGTAGTTCCAATTTTTAAAATAAAGGTTTCTGTATTTTCTAAAATAGCATCATCAATTGTACTAACAGTTACCGTAAAAGAACTGACGCCTGTTGGAATATTAATAGTGCCATCATTATTGTTTACTACTAAATTGGAAAATGAATAGGTTGTCGAATAATCACCCGATGAACTTGCAGTACCAGCACTTGTAAATGTCAACGCCTGAGGTTTAGTAGTTGGTGCATTCGTAAGGGTAACATTAAATACTAAATTTTGTCCTTCGGTAACTGACGGATCAACTATGCTTAAAGTTGGTTGAGGTGTATTTGCAAATTCTGTATTTAAATCACTAACCAATCCAACTGGATCAGGATTTACGGTTCTATTTTCATTCTCATTTAGCGGCAATGTAGAAGCATATGCCATTACGCCTAATGTACTACTAGCATTGGGTGTATCTCCATTTACAATACTATTTGTTGAACCATTAAAAGTTATTGAAGTTGTTGGTTGTCCAGCATTAAAAATAAAACCAAATGCCTCATAATTAGACATAGTTCTCTCACGCCAATTTAAAGAACCATTTAATGTGATAACTGAATTTTTTGCTTGCGTAGAAGTTGCACCATTAGATAAATAAATTTTAATAACCCCATTTATATCATTTGTCTGTTCAAAACTTACTCTCGCTATACCCAGTGATGTAAATGTTTTAATATTTTTTGCAGCATTTATAGGATTAAAATCTTGAACCCCAACATAACCCTTAGAAAAAGTTAAATTAACCTGCCCTTTAGCGTTAAAAAAGGTAAACAAAATTAAAATAAAACATGAAATTTGAATTGACTTTCTAATTGAAAGTTTTAATAAAAATTTCGAAAACGGAATGTTTAAAAAAAACATATGAAATAGATTTTATAATTAATACAGTATAGACAAATTATGAATATTTCAAATATAATCGATTTTAAGCTATTAAATATAGATATATTCACATATTTATTAGCTTTTCCTTCACATAAGATTTTTATATCTAAAAAAAGCCCCCCGTTTCCGGAGGGCTTCTTAATTAAAACCTTGTAAATAACCTAGTTATATTAAATTACTTTACTTCTTCAAACTGTGCATCTTCAACGGTATCGTTGCTAGCACCACCGTTGGATTGACTTGCGTCAGCTCCTGGAGCAGCTCCTGCACCAGCACCCTCTGCTTGTGCTTTGTAAATTTCTTCACTAGCAGCAGTCCATGCAGCGTTCATTGCTTCTAAAGCAGTAGTTACTTGTGCAACATCCTGTGCTTCATGCGCCACTTTTAAGGTAGCTAATGCTGTCTCAATTGGTGCTTTTTTATCTGCAGAAATTTTATCGCCAAACTCTTTCAATTGCTTCTCCGTTTGGAAAATCAAACTGTCGGCTTCATTTAATTTTTCTACTCTTTCTTTTTCAATTTTATCAGAAGCTTCGTTGGCTTTTGCGTCGGCTTTCATTTTTTCAATTTCTTCCTTCGTTAAACCACTACCTGCTTCGATTCTGATTTTTTGTTCTTTACCAGTGCCTTTGTCTTTTGCGCTTACGTTTAAGATACCGTTTGCATCAATGTCAAAAGTTACTTCAATTTGAGGAACG
>CAIYUO010000034.1 GCA_903929425.1 uncultured Bacteroidota bacterium | reverse complement strand
GCATTAATACGATGTTTGTAAAAATTGAACCCATGGAATTGTTAGGTTATGCCGCTTCTATTTTAATTGGAATTTCATTGGGGCTTATAGGCAGTGGTGGCTCCATATTAACGGTTCCTGTTTTGGTTTACCTATTTGCGATTGATCCATTATTAGCTACCAGCTACTCCTTATGTATCGTAGGTGTAAGCAGCATTGCTGGAGTCATTTCACGCTTAAGACAAAAGTTACTGGATTTGAAAATTATTGTATTGTTTGGAGCTCCTTCAATTTTAGGGGTTTTTATAGCTCGAAAATTTATTTTACACGCCATACCCGATCAATTTTCTTTATTACCTAATACCATCGTTAGTAAAAGCGGTTTCATCATGTTGTTTTTTGCAACCTTAATGCTTGCATCAGCTTTGTCTATGATTCTTGGAAAAAACACAAAAGAAATTCCAGGTCAAAAACCGGTATATGGTATTACTTTAGCCATTGTTGGACTTTTTGAGGGAATGGTAACGGGCATCGTTGGGGCAGGCGGGGGATTTTTAATTATACCAGCATTGGTAATAATTGGAAAATTACCTATGAAAAAAGCAATTGCTTCTTCCTTATTCATTATTACTGTTAAATCATTGGTTGGTTTTGGTGGAGATTTAATGCATTTAAATGTAGCCTGGTCAGCGCCATTACATGAAATGGTTTTAAGTATTAAATTTGTTTTAACCATCATCACACTTGCTACCCTTGGTATTATTACAGGTAATTATTTAAATAAGAAAATGGACGGCGCTAAATTAAAAAAGGGATTTGGGTGGTTTGTTTTGTGTATGTCCCTTATCATTATGTATGAACAATTTGTTGCATAATCATACATATCAATAATTTATAAAGCAAATATTTTTTCCATCAACAACCACTTCTCGCCGGGTTTAGCTATTGGTAAAGCTTGTTGATATTCCCACATTGTTTTTTCCCATTGTTGAACAATATCATTTACAGCATCCATTGCTGCTTTTTTTTCAAAGCTAAAATTAGCAGCTGCTTCAATAATCATAAATAAACGATTCGATACGCGGTAAATTTCTAAATGATCAATACCTGAAACTTTAATTGATTCAATTATTTCTGGCCATACAGCTTGGTGGTATTCATCATAAGTAGCAATTAACTGTGGATCGTCCTTAAGGTCTAACGCTAAACAATATCTCATGTGGATTATTACTTTTATTTAGAATTTCCATAAACAAATGATTCCATAACACGCATTGATTTAATAGCATCTTCTGCTGCACATGGATTTTCACCTTTATCTAAAAAATACTGAACAACTTTTTCAATATGATTTTGTTGTATATGTTTAGGGGGTTCAAATTTTATTGTTTCTATTTTATTGTTTTTATGAATCGTTATAATATGATCAAAAACTGGGAAACGAATTACACCTAAATCTCCTTCAATGATAAATTCATCTTTTTCTACGCCCTGTTCCATTGCAAAACACCAATCACCTTTAAATTGAATTCCATTTTGCATTTGCATCGTTCCTAGTACTGTATCTTCCACATCATAGAGCCCAGCAGTATTATACGCTTTCCCTTGATAGGATATTGCTTCTCCAAAAAAATAAAACACTAAATCAATTTGATGCGGTGCTAAATCATAAAACAATCCGCCGCCAGCACTTTCTTTACTCACTCTCCAATTATTTTCATAATATTTTTTAGGCGCAGCATTTTTATGCATGATAATTTTTACCTCACTAACATTTCCAATATAATTATTTTCCAATAATTCTTTTACTTTTAAAAATAAGGGGAGCGAACGTCTATAATGCGCAATGACTAACTTTCCATTTAATTTATTAGCCACCATCTGCATATTTAAACACGCTTGAACTGTTGTTCCCATTGGTTTTTCAACATAAACAAATTTGCCGGCATGCAGTGCTTCAATTGCATACTGTTCATGTACATTGGGCGGAGTAGCAATATAAATCG
>CAIYUO010000033.1 GCA_903929425.1 uncultured Bacteroidota bacterium | reverse complement strand
GATGTTAAGGATGCATTTCCTTATTTTCCGAATTTATCAACATCAACATTACCTATCAAAGCGTTGGTTGCAAGGTATTATTATCGTGATAAAATGTACGATGAGTCCCTGCGTTTATTGAGATCATGTGAAAAAGACAATCCTTATTTACACTACACTGATTTTATCAAAACAGCTGTTTTTGCTTCACTTGGCAATTTTGATAGTGTTTCTTTCTATTCTAAAAAAGCATTTTATAATTGGCCTAGAGCTACCAGTTATTACAAGAATGTTATTTTCTCCGCATCGAGACAAAAAGATACAGCTGAAATTAATAAAGCCTTTAGAACTTATATTAAATATCGAAATGAGCCAGAAGGATGGAATCAATATTTATTAGGTCGATTTGAATTATTGGGGGCCTCAAATGCTTTGTCCTTAAAAATATTGGATAGCGCTATTAAGTTATTTCCTAAAGACACCACAACGTTTGTAAAAATTCGTGGCTTGTTTGCAGCCAATGGTGCTGCGGTGGCGCCTGCATCAAATGACTATATCACTAAAGGAGTGCAAGCCTTTCAAAAAGGACAATATACAGTAGCTGCACAGCAATATTTATTGGCTTCTCAAGTTGATCCAGCCAACTACACAAATTTTGAAAATATTGGAATTTGTTATTATTCAGCAAGGCAATTTGAAAAAGCAATTCCTTATTTCGAGAAAGCCACCCAGTTTGCTCAAGCGACTACTGGTAAATCAGAATTTTATAAAGCAATGTGTTTTATCAGCATAGGAAAAAAAGACCAAGCTTGTAATGCCCTTCAAATTGCTAAACAGAAAAAATACCCGAATACGGATCAATTTATTACTGCTAATTGCAAATAGAATAAGGTTATTTACAATTTCATTACGCTTCATTTTTCAATGAATTAGTTAAATTAACATGGTAGGATTAATTCATTCTTCAGGAATGTTAATCCTATTAGCCATAACTATGATTATTGTCATCCATTCATAAATGAATATGAATTACTTTGTATCAAATACATTTTATGAAACGTTTATCTGATAAGGTTGCTATTATTACAGGTGCAGCAGGTGGTATGGGTGCAGCTGAAGCCAAATTATTTGCAAAAGAAGGGGCAAAAGTATTAGCCACTGATTCAAATGAAGATAAATTGAAAACTTGGGTGATTGCTGCAAAGGCCGAAGGCTTGGATATTGAATACATGAAACATAATGTAACAAGTGAGTCAGATTGGGCAAAGGTCGCTGACAAAGCAATGCGATTATTTGGTAGGATTGATATACTCGTTAATAATGCGGGTATTTACCCTGGATTTATAGACTGCGAAAATACCCCCATTGAATTATGGGGTAATGTACTAGCAATTAATTTAACGGGTCCATTTATTGGCTGTAAAACATGTATTCCTTATCTAAGAATGTCAGGCGGAGGTTCAATTATTAACGTGGCATCTATTGCTGGTGTCGTAGGTGGTAATGGGGCAGCTTATTCTTCCTCTAAAGGAGGGCTGGTTTTATTCAGTAAGGACTTAGCTGTAAACTTAGCTAAGGATAAAATAAGGGTAAATACAATATGTCCAGGAGGAGTGCTGACACCCATGACTGAGGGAATGATGAAAACACAAGGCATGGAAGATATGATTAAACAAATGTCACCACAAGGTCGCATGGCAGAACCTATGGAAATTGCAACGGGTGCCTTGTTTTTGGCTTCGGATGAATCATCGTTTATGACAGGTGCCGATTTAGTAATGGATGGCGGATTAGTTGCTAGATAAAATTATATATATCAGCTACAATTAAATTTCAAATTTAATATCATCTAAGCAAATACATGTTAAATTTGCGATATGTCGCATAATAACAAGGCTATCATTGCAATATTATTAGCCAATTTCTTTTTTGGTACAAACGTAATTGCTGTAAAACACATTACACCTATTTTGTTGACACCTTTAGCACTTACTACTTTAAGAGTCGTAGGAACTGCAATTTTATTTTGGATCTTTTTTAGTTTCAATAAATCAGTTCAATACACAACCTTTAACAAAAAAGACATTTTGCTTTTAGTGGCTTGTGCAATCTCTGGCATTTCTTTAAATCAGGCATTTTCCATAAAAGGAATTTCATTAACGAGTCCAATTCATGCATCATTATTAATATTAACTACCCCCATTACAATATCATTACTTGCTGCTGTTTTTTTAAAAGAAAAATTAAGTAATTATAAAATTATTGGACTACTACTTGGAATAAGTGGCGGTGCACTTCTTATATTTTCAAGAGATTTATCAATAATAAATAATGGTGATCAAACCAAAGGGGATTTGTATGTGCTATTTAGTGCACTTTGTTATTCTACTTATGTATTATTAATGAAACCACTTGCCATGAAATTTCAAAGTATAACCATTTTAAAGTGGGTTTTTTTAATTGGATCTATCATTAGCCTTCCAATTGGTTTTTCTGATGTTGTTTCAATCCATTGGAGTAGTTTTAATATTTCTAGTTGGTTTAGTTTATTTTATATTGTTTTTGGAGCTACTTTCCTTGCTTATTTATTTATGAATTATGGTATTAGCCAATTAGGAGCAAGTCGCACAAGTTCATTTATGTACGCTCAACCATTTTTTGCAGCGACCGCTGCAATTGTCATATTAAATGAAAGTATAAGTTTACCTAAAATCATTGCTGCTTCACTTATTTTTACAGGGGTGTACATTGCAAATTTCTCTAATAGGGTTAGCAAATAAGGAAGGTAGTTTGAAATCAAGCTTAAATTTTACATTTATTCATTTATGAGAACAATTCATTCCTTTTATTGTTATTATTAAAAGATGTTTATGAAATTGCTATATATAACACTAGGACTAGTTGCAATTTATTTTGTATTTCAATCATTTATTGCTAGTAATGCACTAAAAACGGAGAAGCAAAAGTATCGATTGGTGTTTAAGGATGCTACCTTAGAAATCAGGTATTATCCTGAAGCCATCATGGCAACTATATATTCTGATGGCACTAATTATAAGGGGGTAGCTAGTAATGGTTTCCGAAAATTGGCTCGTTATATTTTTGGTGGTAATGAGCAAAGTCAAAGCATTGCTATGACAGCGCCAGTTAGAATGAATATGTCTGAAAAAGGTTCAGAAATGAGCTTTGTAATGCCTGAAAAATATAATGAATCAAATTTGCCAAAACCTCAAGATAAAAGTATTCATATTCACAAATCTAGTCCACAATATGTTGCGGTCATTAATTTTGGAGGTTATGCAACTGATGAAAAAATAAATGCCTACAAACAACAACTCACTCAAATATTAAATAAAAGAAATATTAAAATAATCGGGGATTTTTCTTTTTTAGGCTACAATGCGCCTTATCAGTTTATTGCAAGGACTAATGAAATAACGATACCAATCGCATGGAAAGAATAGATATTGATAGAGTTATAGAAATGGCTTGGGAGGATCGAACTCCATTTGAAGCAATCTTAATTCAATTTGGATTGACAGAAGCAGACACCATAAAATTAATGAGATCTGAATTAAAACGAAATAGTTTTAATTTATGGCGGAAGCGAGTGAATAGCGGGGTTAGTCAAAAGCATTTAGCCAAAAGAAGTGCTAGTATTAACAGGTTTAAATGTACTAGACAAAAAACAATTGCTATGAATAAAATTAGTAAGCGATAGATATACAATTTACAAAGTATTTATGTGTAAATATTAAATTTTGTATCATTATAAATTTTTAGGTAAAAAACTTTTTTGCTTTACAAGCGTCGCTGCAATACTTTACATCATCCCAGTTTCGTTCCCATTTTTTTCGCCAAGTGAATGGTCTATTACAATGTAAGCAAATTTTAGAGGGAAGATTTTGTTTGTTGATTATTTTGTTATTGTTATTTTTCACATTATTTCTATTTGCTAATCATTTGCCTAAAAGTTAAATTTATTCTAGGCGTTATAATTTTTGTTGATTTTGGTAAGCAATGAAGCCAATGATTTTGAAGTGCTCCTTTCATTTCTAATAAAGACCCATTTTCCAATAGGACACTTGTCATTTGTTTACTGCTTTTGTTTTTAAATGAAAATTTACGTTCAGCCCCCAGGCTTATGGAAGCTATGGAGCTATTGGGTATAATTTCCACTTCGTTGTCAGCATGCCATCCCATTGCTTCATTCCCATTGTGATATAAATTAAGTAAGCAAGCATTATACTGCGTATTTGTGTAGGATTCAACGATGCTTTTGATTTGAATTAAGATGGGAATCCATTGTAATCCTTTTTTTGTTTTTTGGGAGTAACGGTATTCAATATGCTGGTCGCTATAAAAGGCTACTTTCCTTTTGGTGGTGATTTCTTTTCCAAACATGACAACAACTTCGTTTTTCCAATCAATTTTGTTTATTAATTCATCAAATAAATACACAATTTGTTCCTCAGAAATAATTTTTCCAAAATAAATAGCTTGTCCTTCTTTGTTTATGATATATGGAAAATCTTTATTCAATCTGTTAAAAGGTTTTTTTAGTTTTTCAATTGATTGTTTCTTTGCAGCAAAATTAACAAGTCCCGAATAAATTAAGCTTTAAATATAACAAGCTGTCATCTAAATTGTTTAAACTACAAATCATGTCAAATCAAATTTCAAAACTGAAGGATCATATACAAAGTGCAAGAGTTCAGCTATTAGCACATCCAGTTTATGGACAAATCAATGATTTAAGTGGTTTGCAAAAATTTGCGTCCATACATGTTTTTGCAGTATGGGATTTTATGAGTTTATTAAAATCGTTACAAATTGGGCTCACCTCGGTGACTTTACCATGGGTGCCGGTCGGTTCAGCAAACACAAGATATTTAATTAATGAAATTGTTGCAGGAGAAGAATCGGATATTGATGAAAATGGAAATAGGATTAGTCATTTTGAATTATACCTAAATGCCATGAAGCAAATGGGTTCAAGCACAATTTGGATTGATCAAGTTATAGCTAAAATCAAATCAGGTAGTACTATTGAAGAGTGTATTGAAAATACTGATTTACCGGTTCAAGTTAAACAGTTTTTAAGTTTCACATTTGATATTGCGCAGCACGCCCCTTTGCATGTAAAGGCAGCTGTTTTTACTTTTGGAAGAGAGGATTTAATACCAGATATGTTTACTGAAATCCTTAATAAAATCCATGGGGATAATCCAGGGAAAGTTGCCATTTTTAAATATTATATTGAAAGACACATTGAGGTTGATGGGGGACACCATAGTTTATTAGCTTTAGAAATGGTTGCATCATTATGTGGCGATGATGAAAACAAATGGGAGGAGGCAAAACAAGCTTCCTTGAAATCACTAACGTTGAGGTCGGTTTTATGGGATGGAATACTTGCTTGATCTATTTTTGTTTTATTTAACACTATTTGAATTGTTAAAGTTTCATGCATTAACATTTATTTAAATTTTGGTAAAATATGTTTACCCTGTAAAAAGTAAAAACATATTTTATGAGAAAAATTTATCAACTATTATTTTCATTTGTATTAATTATTATTGTTTCCATTAGTTGTTCTAAAATTGAAAGTTTAAATACAAATACAACAGCCTCTAATACCCCATCAGCAGTCACAGATACAAACACTGCTAATATTGCTGTTAATGCCTTTGAAGCAGTCAAGGTCAATTTTGGATTAAACATTGATGTCAATAATTTATTTAATTATGCAAATCAAATAAAACCAAACTACATCACTAAAGACAATACTGGAAATAATAGAATAACAAATGCAAAAGCTACATTAGGTAGGGTTTTATTTTACGATAAAAAATTAAGTGTTAATAATACTATTTCTTGTGCAAGTTGCCATAAACAAGAATTCGCTTTTTCAGACACATCTGTTCTTAGCAATGGAGTATTGGGTGGCAGAACTGTTCGACATGCAATGCGTTTAGTAAATGCTAGGTTTGGTAATGAAGCAAAATTCTTTTGGGATGAAAGAGCGGCATCTTTAGAACTTCAGATTACACAGCCCATTGTTAATCATGATGAAATGGGATTTAGTGGTGCGGCTGGCCGAGGAAATATAACGACTTTATTGACTAAGTTACAAGCAACTAACTATTATAATGAGTTATTTAAATTTGTATATGGTGATGTAAATGTAACTCAGCCTAGGTTACAAGAATGTTTGGCTCAATTTGTGAGAAGTATACAATCTTTTGATTCAAAATATGATGCAGGAAGATCGCAAGTAAATAATGATAATGTTAATTTTCCCAACTTTACTACTTTAGAGAATCAAGGTAAAAATTTATTTTTAACAAGACCTAATTTCGATGGCAATAGTAATCGTACAGGGGGTGGATTAGGATGTAATGGATGTCATCGTGCACCTGAATTTGATATTGATCCTAATTCAAGAAATAATGGTTTTATAGCAGTTGCTAATTCAACCTTAACAGATATCACAGTTACAAGATCCCCTTCGATTAGAGATTTAATTAGAAGTAATGGAAACACGAATGGTCGATTTATGCACTCCGGTGGTTTAAGGGATTTGAATGCAGTTTTGAATCATTATAATCAAGGAATTGTTTTAAATGCCAATTTAGATAATCGATTAAGGCCTAATGGAAGAACTGCACAAAAACTAAATTTAACAGCAGCAGAGACAAATGCATTAATTGCGTTTTTAAGAACCCTATCAGGAACAAATGTTTATATTGACAGTAAGTGGAGTAATCCATTTGTGGTTAATTAAATCAATTAAATACTGCTTTTGTATTATTAAATGTGGCCGGAACAGTTCCCTGAGTTTTATTTAAAATCAGGTTCGTGATCACCCTTTTGTGTATATATTACATATTAGTGGATGATTGTTAAATCATCTACGACTAAAATCGTTTAACAAATTATATGTTAGACTAACGAACAATTATATTAATTTAATGTTATTATACAACAACGATTGGTTTGCTAATGCTTTACGTTAAGTATTTAACAAAATACTTAATGACAGCTGTAATGAAAGTGCGGAGTGTTGTGGATTAATATGTTCACCAAAACTCAACAATATGGATCATTTGTTCTTGCTTGACGCTACTATGGCGATTGCTAAAACAGACTATGTCTCTTTTACTTTCTTCGTAGGTACAATGGCTATGATGGCCGCTGCAGTATTTTTCTTTTTTGAATTGAACAACACTAGTAAAGAATGGAGAACTTCTGTTCTAGTATCTGGTTTGATCACTTTCATTGCTGCAGTACATTATTATTACATGAGAGGATATTATGCAGAAACGCATGACTCTCCAACTTTCTTCCGTTATGTAGACTGGTTATTAACTGTGCCTTTGATGTGTGTTGAATTCTATTTAATCACAAAAAAAGCAGGTGGTACAATTGGTTTATTATGGAAAATGATTTTGGCTTCTGTTGTAATGCTTGTTACAGGCTACATGGGCGAAGCTGGATTAGGAAATGCAACTGTTTGGGGTACTGTAAGTGCTATAGCTTACTTCTATATTGTATATGAAGTATGGTTAGGAGATGTTAAAAAATTAGCTACAGGTGCTGGATCAGCTGTTGCTTCTGCAAATGCTGCATTAGGTTGGTTCGTATTAGTAGGCTGGGCTATTTATCCTTTAGGATATTTAATTGGTACTGCTGACGGTCAATGGTATGCTAGCTTCAAAAATATTGGACTTGACATGAATGTTATTTACAATATTGGTGATGCTGTAAACAAAATTGGTTTCGGTTTAGTGATTTATAGTTTAAGTAGAAAAGCTGCTTAATTCATTTGATTTTAGTAGGGGGCAAATAAATTTGCCCCCTACTTTTTTTTTAATCCCATTATTATGCAAATCAAGTTAAGAGGTTCCCTTTTTATGTTTGCATTTTTTTTGTGTTTAATTGAATTGGTTTTTAATTTTAATGCCGGGACACAAATTTCTTTTTTAATCTTTGTACTTATTTTATTTGGTGTCCCACATGGGGCGTTGGATTTATACATTGATCAGCATTTGAATAGGACAAATGCCAACCAAAAATTATTTCTTCTCAAATATATAGCCAATATTATATTGTATGCCACCGTATGGTATTTCTTTCCTATAGTGGCTTTAATTATTTTCATTTTAATTACATCATATCACTTCGGTGAAATTGACTGGATGGGTAAATCTAGTCACTATTTGCATAAATTCGTGTACACGCTGCTTGGGTTTGCTTGGATATTATTTTTACTTACTAAGAATATAAATTTTGCTTTAGATATTTTCCTTACTATGGGAAGGTCAAGCATTCAAAAAGCGCCTTTAATTCAATTGGCCCATACTATTTATCCCTTTACATTAATTACCTTATTACTTGTTTATATAATTTTGTTTTTTTTCAAGGATTTCTTTTTCTCTAAACAGGTATATTTTTATTATGCTGTGGGACAAACCATAGTGCTTATTTTATTTGTATTGTACATGCCACTGTGGATTAGTTTTGCATTTTATTTTGGGTTCTGGCATTCCTTATTATCCTTTGATAAAATTCGTATTTCATTTAGCATACCTAATACCTTAAAGGGTTGGGGAGGGTTGTTGTTTAAATCAGCTCCTTTTTCAATTATGGCCTGGTTTGGGTTTGCCTATATTACCTTTTTAACGTTGAATAGTAAAGACGCTACGGGCGTATTTACACTTTTATTTATTAGTTTATCTGTTTTAGCCTTACCTCATTTGCAGGTGTTTACAAAGCTTAAATTAAAAGGAAATTAATTTTTTAGCTTAAAAATTTCCTATCATAAAGTTTAAAAACTTTATTGTATACTTTTAAATACGAGATCCTCTAAGTAATTTATAATTTCTTTTTCGTCTTTTGATTTCGACATATCAGTGAGTGATGGAAGATGATTCATAAAAAAATTTTGTAAATGAGCAACTTCAATTATCGTTGATGCTAAAGAATGAGGATATTTATATTTTTCATTGCATGCTAATATCATATCTCCCACAGTATTACATAAATCCTTATAAGGTTTAAAAAACTGTTGCTTATTGTCTTGTTCAACGTGGTTGGTTAAATATGCTTTTGAACCTTCACTGATCAAAATTTGATAAAGTAACGACTCGTCAACATGGCTGGTTGTTAAGTCATCTTCTACATTGCTCGCTAGTATTTTAATAATTTTTTTTAATTTGACAATAGGGTCTGTAACGTTGTTAGTTTGATAATTGATTTGAAACTGTAGCCAGCCCCAATACCAAGACACTAAATAAACAAGCAACTTATGTTTATTTTCAAAATATCTGTAAACGCCCGCCTCGGTTGTACCAATGTCTTCCGCCAACTTTTTAAATGTAAAAGATTCAAAACCATTCTTTTGTATTAATTCAATACTATATTTTATAATATTTTTCCCTAACTCGGACAGTTCAGGATCCCTTAGGTAAAGGGAAGGGTTCATTTTGATTTGTACTTCTAAATTCATAAAACGATGGGGGTTGATCCTTTAAAAGACAAAAGTACATAAAATATTTTTACAATTATTTATGATAGCAATACTATTATATAAAATATTATTACTACTTTTGAGAGGAAAACAAATATTAATATTTTATGAGCCCTTTCAAACACTTTAAAAACGATCTTCCAGCTAGTATCGTTGTATTTTTTGTAGCAGTTCCTTTATGTCTTGGAATTGCCCTAGCATCTGGGGCCCCTTTATTTGCAGGTATCATTGCAGGAATTGTGGGAGGCATTGTTGTGGGTATGGCTAGCGGTTCTCCTTTAGGTGTTAGTGGCCCTGCAGCGGGTTTGGCAGTAATTGTATTAACTTCCATTAGTACTTTGGGGGGATCTTACCAAGTATTCTTGACAGCGGTAGTGTTGGCTGGTATATTACAATTAATCTTAGGATATGCTAAAGCTGGATTCATTGCTTATTTTTTCCCAAGTTCAGTGATTAAAGGAATGCTAACGGGTATTGGATTATTAATTATTTTAAAACAAATACCGCATGCTATAGGTTGGGATAAAGATGTTGAAGGTGATGACGCCTTTTTACAAGCCGATGGTCAAAATACGTTTACTGAAATTTCAAAGGCCTTCGAATTTATAACACCAGGCGCATTGGTGATTGCTGCCATTTCATTAGCGATATTAATTTTATGGGATACGGTACTCACCAAAAAGCATAAAATATTTCAATTAATTCAAGGGCCTATTGTAGTAGTAGCACTTGGCATTTTTATGAACATAGCTTATTCAAAAGGGTTATTACCATTTAGTTTAAATGAAAAACAAATTGTATCCATCCCAGTGCCTAATTCTATTGGAAGCTTTTTTGGCCAGTTTACGATTCCTGATTTTACTGCCTTGAACAACTTTGAAGTTTGGAAAATTGCTTTTGTAATTGCAATTGTTGCTAGTTTGGAAACTTTATTATGCGTTGAAGCGACTGATAAATTAGATCCTGACAAAAGAATTACACCCACCAATAGAGAATTAAAAGCACAGGGATTAGGTAATATTGTTTCTGGCTTAATTGGAGGTTTGCCTATTACACAAGTAATTGTAAGAAGTTCAGCTAATATTAATTTTGGAGGAAAGACAAAAATGTCCGCTATTTTACATGGGGTGTTTTTGTTAATCAGTGCAATTTTTATAGCAAGTATTTTGAATTTAATTCCACTTGCTTCTTTAGCTGCCATATTATTAATGGTGGGTTATAAATTAGCTAAGCCAAGTTTGTTTAAACAAATGTATAAATTAGGTTGGGAGCAGTTTATTCCCTTTATGGCAACCATCATTGCCATCCTTGCTACCGATCTTTTAAAAGGCATTACCGTTGGTATCTTAGTAGGCATTTTTTATACACTAAGACATAGCTATCGAAATTCTCACCATGTTAAAGACATCATTAGTGATGAAAATGGTTTAGCGGTCCATCATTTAGTTTTAGCGGAAGAAGTATCTTTCTTTAATAAAGCAAGTTTGCTGAATACACTAGATAAAATTCCTTCAAACAGTAAAGTTATCATTGATTGTTCTAATTCAAAATCAGTTGCATATGATGTTATTGAAATAATTAACGATTATGAATTAAACGCAAAGACAAAAAATATACAAGTAGAAAAAATAAACTTTAAACCATAAATATGAAAACCTTAACTAAAGAAATGCAAACATCCATATCGCCTTCTATGGCTTTGGATTTGTTGAAAGACGGTAATAAAAGATTTGTTAATAATCTAAAAATAAATCGAAACCTTTTACAACAAGCAAATGAAACCTCTGATGGGCAACATCCATTTGCAGTAATTTTAAGTTGTATTGACAGTAGAACGTCAGCTGAACTTATTTTTGATCAGGGTTTAGGGGATGTATTCAGTGTGAGAATTGCAGGCAATATTGTTAATGAGGACATATTAGGTAGTATGGAGTTTGGTTGTAAAGTGGCAGGCGCAAAAATAATTGTTGTGCTTGGACATACTAAATGTGGTGCCATCAAAGGTGCATGTGATAATGTTGAATTGGGTAATTTAACTGGGTTAATCCATAAAATTAAACCTGCTGTTGAGCAAGAATGTTCAACTATTGAAAACAGAAATGCTAGCAACGCAGCGTTTGTAGAAAATGTGGCAGCATTGAATGTTGGACTGTCGGTTAAAAATATTTTGTTACACAGTCCAATTATAGCAGAAATGGTTAAAAATGCAGAAATAGGTATTGTTGGAGGAGTGCATGATATTGCTACTGGTGAAGTTAAATTTTTCGAATAGGGTTTTAGTTAAATGGAACACGTCTGGTATGATTAGGCCATCAGCAATGATGGCTTTTTTTTTATTAAGATTTTATGTTGGCTATGATTCTTAACATTAAATTACTATTATAGTCTCTCGTAAAGTAGTATTTTCGCATATGTCAAATTTTTTTAAAAAATATTTATTACTACTCGCAATAGGAATCATAGGATTTACACAACCAATACAATCTCAAGATAAAACAACCGTAAATGGAACCATAAAAGACAAGCTAACAGGTGAATCCATAATGGGGGCTGTCGTAAAAGTGGATCAACTTCCTAGTGTAGTTGTTACATCCAATGAATATGGTTTTTTTGCAATTTCTTTGCCCAAAGGGAAGTATGATTTAAAAATTAGTTACGTAGGTTATGAGGAAAAAAGAGTTCCCATTACGTTGAATGGCTCATTGACTATCCCCATTTTTTTAGAAAACAAAAACCAGCTTGCCGACGTTGTGGTAGCATCAAAGCGCAAGGATGAAAATTTAATAAAAGCCCAAATGGGAACAGAGACTTTAAATATGAAGTCAATTAGTAAAGTGCCTGTCATTTTTGGGGAGAAAGATGTTTTAAAAACAATTCAATTACTACCTGGTGTAAAGTCGGCAGGTGAGGGTAATAGTGGTTTTTATGTAAGGGGTGGAGCAGCTGATCAAAATTTAATATTGCTTGACGAAGCCCCAGTTTATAATGCCTCACATTTATTGGGATTTTTTAGTACGTTTAATAGTGATGCCATAAAAGACGCGACTTTAATCAAGGGGAATGCTCCAGCCCAATATGGGGGAAGGTTATCATCGGTCTTAGACGTCAAGATGAAAGAGGGGAATAATAAAAATTATACTGTGAATGGTGGATTGGGTTTAATTAGCAGTAGACTAAGTATTGAAGGTCCAATTCAAGAGGACAAATCCTCTTTTATTTTATCAGGAAGGCGCACTTATGCAGATGTGTTTTTAAAGGCTACCGACAAATTCAAGAATAACATATTGTACTTCTATGATTTTAATGCCAAAGCAAATTATAAAATTGACGACAAAAATAGAATCTATTTTTCCGGATATTTTGGTAATGATGAATTAGGTTTAGGCAGTAGTTTCAATATTCATTGGGGCAACAAAACTGGAACATTTCGATGGAACAGGGTTATCAATAATAAATTATTTTTAAATACATCTTTTATTTATAGTGACTACAGTTATAATGTAGGTTTAAAAAATGGGGAGACTAACTTTAATGTGAATTCTAATATTAAGGATGTAAATTTTAAGCAAGACTATACCTTTTACCTAAATCCTAAAAATACTATACGATATGGATTTAATTCAATTTTACATACTATTACCCCAAGTGTTTTTAGCGGCACTGTAAAAAATAACATTAATAAAGTGGGAAGAAACGGACTTGAAAATGCCCTCTATTTTAATAATAATTTTAAAGCAAACCAACAATTGACTTTTGATTATGGTGTTAGGTTGTCTGCATATTCAATAATGGGCGGGGATGTATATAATATTTATAAGGGTGATGCAAAAACATCATCAATTTTATTATCCAAAAATGAATTTGGAAAGTCATACCTAAATATCGAACCCCGAATTACAACTAATTACAGAATAAATGATGTAAGCAGTTTTAAAGTTGCGTATGCACGTAATGTCCAACATTTACATTTACTAAGTAATGCCACTGCGGCAAGTCCTTCTGATCAATGGATAGGGGACTCTTATAATATTAAACCGGAATTAGCGGATCAAACGAGTATTGGTTATGCCAGGAATTTTAAAAATAATACTTATGAACTTGGTGCTGAGTTATATTATAAAGTCATGCAAAATCAGCTAGACTATAAGGATGGGACAAATATTAATACGATCACTGATGTTGAGAGTGCATTGTTATATGGAGTTGGTCGGGCATACGGGTTTGAATTTTTGGTAAAAAAGAAATTGGGATTATTTTCTGGTTGGATAAGTTATACATTATCAAAAACGGAAAGAAAGATTAACGGAATAAACGAAGGGAATTGGTATGATGCAAAGCAAGATAGAACACATGATGTGTCGATTGTTACCATTTTTGAACTTAATTCAAAATGGACTGTTTCTGGCGTTTTTGTATACAATACAGGAAACGCAGTAACCTTCCCAACTGGAAAATATTCTTTTGGCGGACAAACCTTATATCAGTATGCTAGCCGTAATGCTAATCGTATGCCTGATTATCATCGCCTTGATGTAAGCGTGACGTATGAAAATAAGAACAAAAAGAAAAGGGAAGGATCATGGAATTTTAGTTTATATAATGTATACGGAAGGGAAAATGCTTATAGTATATCTTTTGAAGATGATCCTGCTGATAAATCAAAAACCCAAATTAAACAAACTGCTTTATTCAGATGGGTGCCAAGCATAACCTATAATTTTAAATTCTAAAAATGTTACATTTTATAAAACCAAATTATTTATATTTCACATTATTCCTATTTGCAAGCTGTGAAAAGATCATTACTTTACCTGTCAAGGATAATGAATCAAAACTGGTTATTGAAGCTAATATAACAGATAAGGTGGGTCCTTATTTTGTAAAACTTTCTAAATCAATAAGTATTAATGAATCTAAGGCTTATCCAATTATTAATAATGGAACAGTCATCATTGCAGATAACACAGGCATAAAGGATACACTCAAATATATAAGCCAAGGAATTTATAAAACAAATTTGATCAAAGGAGTTTATGGAAGAACTTATTTTTTAGAAGTTAATGTAGATGGTAAAAAATACACTGCACAAAGTACTATGCCCAATAAGGTAAATTTGGATAGTCTTAGAATTAATTTATTTCCTATTAATGGTGAAAATCAGTTTAGTATAATACCTGTATATAAGGATCCGATTGAACTTGGTAACAGCTATCGATTTATCCAAAAAATAAATGATACTTTGGATGATAATTATAACATTTTTACCGACAATCTTAACAATGGAAAAGTTAATCAACGCCCCTTAAATAATGGTAATGAAAATATTTCAATCAAAATATTTGATGTTGTATCGGTCGAAATGCAATGTATAAGTCCATCCGCTCAGTTGTATTATTTTACGCTTACCCAACAAGGTGGCGCAGGACCAGGAGGTGGAACGGCACCAACTAATCCGCCAAATAATATTAATGGAGGTGCACTTGGACTTTTCTCAGCTCATACCACTCAAACAAAAGTGATACAAATTCCATTTTATTAGAAATTACAAATAGTGCTGTAAATCTGTTCCAGTATTAACTTAAATAATTTTAAGCATTCCTAACTATTTTATTTTATCCAGATGAGTGGATTTCGAATTGGTAAATTTCTAATTACTTCTTCGTTAGTAGGAAAGTGATTTAATTTCTCCCATGTCTTTAACCAACTAGATTCATTGAATTTTTGGTAACCAAATAACAAAAATGGAGCAGCTATTGGCCACTCATCCCAATACATTACATCTTTTGGATAAGGCCATGTAGTTTTATCTTGAACATATGGGTACATAAACTCAATACTCTTTTTAAGTGATGGGTGTTTGATATTATATATGTGCGCAATTGTCATAACAGCGTCTAAGTTAAATAGTGAATAACCATAAGGCTTTGTTCGCTTTAACTCCAATGGGAAAGCACCACGTTCATCCATTTGACTTGGCAAAATGACTTTTATAAATCGGTCCTTACAGTAATTTAAAAGGGTAGTGTCATTTACTAATTTTGCAAAAGCACTTACTTGCATTACCCAACAAGTCCCATGATTATTTTTTGCATTGCGCTCATCAATTCCATAAGGGTGGGTAGTTACCCAAATTAAGTAATTACTAAACCATTTATGAATTTGCGTAATTTCAGCCATCGTCATGAATCCTTTTTTTTCTAAAATTTCAATGCTTTTAGCTACTTCTATCATTTGAATCATATCAATTATACCCACGCCTCTTCCAGTCACTTTCCCTTTAATAGCTTGTGCATATAGTAAACTTGGGTTCATCATAGTATTGGTATCCACAAACCAAGCTTTTATGTGTTTTATGGCTTGTTTCGCATAAATAGTATTGCCTGTAATTAAATAGGCGGAAGTTTGATTTGCAACAATTTTGCTAAATCTTATCATTGCTTTCCGATGTGCTATAAAATTATCTGGGTTCGTTAAGCCATCTTTTTGAATGTAAGGGCCATTTGGACTTAATGAATCTGGCCACCAGTAGTCACCTTCAGAGAAAAAATCATGTAACCCTCCAGCCGATCTAATACTATGGTAGCTTGTTACCGTTTTAGGTAATTCGGATAAATTTTTTTTAGCTTCCATGATTACCTCTTTTTTTAGTAACTGACTTACTTTATCAAATAAATCAATTTGACAATAAACATGTGTTGAAAAAATTAAAAAAAGAAGGGTAATTATATTTTTCAATTTCATTACTATTTATATTTTACGTATTCGTTTTCAGCAATTGTACCACTTTGCTCAAAAATGTTTTTAGTCAACATATGCGCTGCCCTCACTTCGTCTTTATATTCAATTATTTTTTGATGAGGGTTGCAGTTATTAAAAACATTGTTTCGAATGAATGATTTTTGAACACCATAAAGAAGTATCAAAGGCGTTTTGCTATCTTCCAAATTTTTGAATTTATTATTATCAATTTCCACTAAAGGACCTAATGTACTTTCGTCTTTCCCACTTCTCATAACAGATAGTAAACTTCCTTTATGATTTAATATACTATTATTTGAAAATTTTAATTTCTCAACATTGTAATACCCTTTTTTGTCTGCTTCGTCATACAGATAAAAAAGCGGTCCACTTCCCATTGACCAATTATTACTTTTAACTATAATACTATCTAACAAGCTAGATTTAGAGGCGTGAAAAAAAGTACCGTTATAATTAGTTACAGAACAATTTTGAATCGTTAAATTTGAATGGTTACTTGTGCCAGAAGTGTCACTTGTTATAAATTTATTTGCATTTAAAGATGTTAAATTAAGGTTTAAATTTTTTAATACTAGACTATATTTTCCTTTTAGCTCAAATATAAAATCAAGGTTAATTGAACTTTTGAAATTTATAATTTTTTTAGCTCCATTTGTAAAAGTTAAACTTGCGTCTATAGGGATGCTTTCTGTAAATTCATAGTTATTGCCTGTAAGGTTTATGGTTAGTTTACCATTTTTGTACTTTTCTAATGTACTCGTTATTTCTTGAACTGTGTTGCAATTTACATTCACTTCAACTTCACTATTTTTTTTCAAAGCATACCATTTTGCTCCACAATTAGTATAGGCGTTTTCCAACACGGTGTTGTAATTCCCCTTTTCCTCATAACCAGCTACTAAGCTTAGTTGTTTATTGAGTTTATTTTTTATCAATTGTTGTAAAGAATCTGAAATGGTTGAACCAACATTTGCTATTGTTTTAGGAATATATACATCTCCTTTTTTTTCGGTTAAAATATTTGCATTTGCAAATCCATTTATAAAATGTTTGTTTATTTCACTACTTACTTTATTATTTGCTAAATATATCCCACTCATGTCATCATAAATATGATAAATCGTAGTATCGGATTTAGTATAAAAAAGGTTGTTTATAAATTGAACATTTTTTGGTTGCAAACTTCTTTCTTCACTTCTGCCTTCGCAAAAACTAATAGGCGTACAGTCATAAAAACTATTATTGGCTATAATAGCGTCAGAAACCCCAACATAACGATTTGCTGGTGAATTAGGAACCCCATTCATAATGGATAGAGGTGATCTGAAATCAACTCCTTTACATTGAAAAAAGAAATTATTGACTATTATGTGTCCTTTATTTATGACCCTAACTCCGCCAGTTCCTTTTTTACCATTTCCTAAAAACACGTTGTTTGTAATGATATTATAATTGCCGTGTCTTAATACAACTGCGCCTTGACATTCTTTAAAAAGGTTATTTCTAACTATATTTTCACCTGATTTAATTGAAATTACTTCTGCCTCTCCGTCACATTTTTCAAAATAGTTGTCTTCAACTTTTGTATTTGAATTAAATTCACAATGCTCAGACACACCAATTCTTATTATTTCACCAGCATTTGATGCTAAAGGACTTCTAACCCCAAAATAATTATGATCTATAGTGTGAAAGTTAGCTCTACTTCGTTCATCTTCAAGAATTACAGCAAGTAATACCCCTAAATTTTTTTTGTTTAAAAAAGTACAGTGATCAATTCGATTATTTTTTCCGTAAAGTGCTACCCAATAATTTTCATCCAAGCGTTTTGGATTATTGAAATCATTTATCACGGTGTTGGTGACTCTGCAATTATTTGCAATTTCCTTTGAATTAATACTAAATTTTATAACAGCATCTTCACCTGAATAACCATTTGTAAAGTAAAAGCCATCTATAATTATATAATCACCTCCAAGTAACAATTTTGAATTCCCACTAATAGTTACTTTACTTTTTGTTTCGGCTTTAAATACAATGGGTTGCTCTTTTGTTCCTTTACAATTTAATTTCAAAGTGATATTATTCCAATTTCCATTTTTCAAAATAATGGTATCTCCGGGTTTCGCATTTTTGTTTGCGAGCATTATTTCTTTATCATTAGACACAACAGTATATGATGCCCATGCGGAAAAACATAAAGCCATGCTAAAGTTTAGCAAAATCAATCGTAACATATAGATTTAGTTTTGTATACCAATATTAAGGTATCAATTTTATATATTTAAATAAATTTCCTTTAACGATACCGGAGGCTTTCAATTTCGAATTGAATATTATTTATTTATAGCTGTTTTCTCTTGGTAGATTCTCTAATGATAAGTCTTGGTTTTAGCACTTCAGTAGTTACAGTAGTGTCTTCACTATGAAGTCTTTCAATAAATATTTTGGCTGCTAATTTCCCCATTTCAAACATGGGCTGTTCAATACTTGATATCGTTGGTGTCAATAATGATAACATAGGTTCATTATTAAATCCCATAAGTCCAATGTCAGTTGGCATTTTTAATCCACGTTCTTTAATGGCAATCATAGCGCCAATAGCCATTCTATCACTTATGGTAAATATGGCATCAGGTCTATTTTTTGATTTTAATAATTCCTTGGTTGCGAAATAGGCATAGTCCTGATTAAAATCACAATGAATTATATTTTTCTGGTCAACTTTTAATTTATTTTCTTTCAAAGCCTTCATATATCCTTCCATACGGGCATTGCTAATGCCTAAATTTTTTGGTCCAGCTAAAATGGCAATATTTTTATAACCTTGTTTAATTAAATGGTCAGTAGCCAAATAGCCAGCATATTCATTGTCTAAAATGATATTTGGGGCAATAATTTCAGGTACAATTCTATCAAAAGTAACTATGGGCAAATCTCGCTCTTGAAATTTTTTAATATGGTCAAAAGTTTTGGTTTCACTTGATACAGAAATAATTAATCCGTCCACTAAACTTTGCAACATTCTTGATGTATTTAAAACTTCTCTACCAAATGATTCATTACTTTGACAAACCATAACGGTGTATCCAGCTTCTAATGCAACTTCATCAATTCCTTTTACCATTGTGGATAATACATAATCTAAATTAGGCACAATAACACCTATTGTATTGGTATGCTTTACCCTGAAACTAACTGCAAGCCTATTGGGTTGATAGTTAAGTTCTTCTGCAATTGCTATAATTGCATTTTTGGTTTCAGTACTTACATCTGGCGCATTTTTCAATGCCCTTGAAACAGTAGAAATGGAAACATTTAGTCGCTTTGCAATGTCTTTAATGGTCGCTTGTTTTTTCATATTACTGTTTGAAAGCACAAAGTAATACTTATTCATGACCGAAATGTCCGGTATCGTTACCGGAAACGTATCGGTACAATTTATTTTAAATTTAACTAAATTTAAT
>CAIYUO010000032.1 GCA_903929425.1 uncultured Bacteroidota bacterium | reverse complement strand
TTCAAACTGATCCATCAGTTTCTTCTCTAAATCCCACCATCTTGTCTGCAAATCGTCTTGTATATTGGCCATATTGTTATGTCTAATTTTTATCAAAGGTAGGGGATATCAGTGCTTAGTAGGATGGTTTGATTATCTTTGCCAAAATTCGCACTATGTTACAGGTAAACTTCTTACGCCAAAATACCGAGCTGGCTAAAAAGAAATTGGCTATCAAGCACTTCGCTAATTTAGGTTTGGTGGATGAAGTAATTGGGGTAGATGATCAAAGAAAGCAGTTACAAGCATCCTTTGATGATTTGCAATCAAAAGTCAATGCTGCTTCTAAGGAGATTGGTGCGCAAATGGCTAAAGGGGAAAAGGATAAGGCGGAAGCTTTAAAAAATGATGTCGCGGATTGGAAAAAACAATTGGAGCCTTTAAAGGAACAAATGACAACAGTGGAAGCAAACTTGCAACAGGTTATTGTCCAATTTCCCAATTTACCACATGACATAGTACCGATTGGTAAAACACCTGAAGAAAACGAAGTGGTAAGACAGGGGGGTGTTACACCCGTTTTGCCAACCAATGCTGTGGCACATTGGGATTTAATTAAAAAATATAATTTAGTTGACTTTGAAACGGGTGCGAAAATTACGGGAAGTGGTTTTCCATTATATATTGGTAAAGGCGCTAAGTTTCAGCGTGTTTTAACCCAATATTTTTTAGACTTCAATACTGCTGCAGGATATACTGAATATTTACCTCCCTTTATGGTGAATGCTGCTTCAGCTTTTGCTACAGGTCAATTGCCTGATAAGGAAGGTCAAATGTATCATGCTACCGAAGATGATTTTTATTTAATTCCTACTGCCGAAGTACCTGTTACCAATGTATTCCGTGACACGGTACTAAAGGAAGCAGATTTACCCATTCAAATGACGGCTTATTCCCCATGTTTTAGAAGAGAGGCTGGAAGTTTTGGTAAAGAAGTGCGTGGATTGAATAGAGTGCATCAATTTGAGAAAGTAGAAATTATACAAATTGTACATCCTGAAAAAAGTGATATCGTATTAGACGAAATGGTAGCACACGTTGAAAAATTATTAATAAGCCTTGGTTTACAATATCGCATTTTAAGATTATGTGGAGGGGATATGGGTTTCGCATCAGCAATCACTTATGATTTTGAAGTGTATAGTGCTGCACAGGAAAGATGGTTAGAAGTAAGTAGTGTAAGTAATTTCCAAGCATACCAAACTTATAGAATGAAATGTAGATTTAAAGACGCTGATGGTAAAATTCAATTTGCACATTCTTTAAATGGAAGTTCATTGGCGTTGCCAAGAATTTTTGCGGCTATTGTTGAAAACTATCAAACTGAGAATGGCATTGCACTTCCCGAAGTGTTACAAGCTTATTTTGGTTCAACACATTTGGTATAATAATTAAAACTTGCTGAACCTAAGGCCAATAGCAAATGGGTTCATATCAAAGTTGGTTAACTTTTCATCAAACATATTGGTTCTGCTATAAGAGCCATATAACCTAATGGATCCAATACCTAATTCTCCAATGGTTGCCAATTTGAAATTATTTAAATCAAAATTGCCATTTACTTTTCTTTTACCTCTTTCGTCACTAATTTGTTTGGTGTGAGATTGTATTAAATAACCTGCACTCATACCAATACTTGCGTAAAAGCTTTTCGAATTTTCAGGATTTGAATGATAATTTAAAAGTACCGGTACGGATAAATACTCGACTAATAATTTGTTTTTCTTAAAATCAACCACATCAAAATATTTATAGTTGCCTGGCGTGTTGCTAAAACTAATTGGGTTTTCGAATCGGAAATTATACATCTCAATTCCAATACCATATTTTAAGTTCCAGTAATGCTTGTATAGGTTTAATTTTTGTTGAACAATCCAAATGTTCACATTACTTGATTTAACATTATTCAATTTCAAATCACTACTATTTATATACCTTAAAGCCAATCCATTTATAGGAGTTGTGTAATAAACAGGTTGGGTATTATCTACAAGATTTGCAAACCCTAAATCAAAAATCCACCAATTAGTAGTGATTGGTTTTAATTTTTTGGGACCGCGCTCAATGCTAATTTTAGTTTTCTTAAAATCACCATCTAACAAAGATTCCCAATTTTTTTGTCCATAACCTGAACTCCCTTCACTTTTATTGATAATTTTTAATCGACCTACTTTCACAGTGTCATTGGTAATAGCAACGAGTGTGTCATTCATGCCATAAATAGTTACCCCATTTTTTTTGGTTGGTTTACCGTTAGCATCAATAATAATATTTACATTATTTTCTTTGCTACTTTTTGAATCAGCATTTCCTCCCACAATCAGCATATTTCCTATTTTGATGGTGTCTTGCTTTTTAATAATTACGGAATCTGTTTGTGCGATTGACCCTATAGTAATAAAGGTAAATGCTGCTAATAATTGTGCTTTCATGATTGTTATTTTTGCTTGTCGTTTTTATTTCTTTTAAATATCGCATTGATGCGCCTGGAGAACCCTCTTATTTTATCGCCATCGATTTCCAAATTTGCTATGTAAACCGATCTGTCGTGGTCGTCGGTATCTATGTTTTCATAATTTTCTTTTTCTTCCAATTGTGTTTTCGTATTCGCTATTGCCTGCTTTGAACTTTCATTGGTAGTTTCATTATTATTGGTGGGCTCTAATTCAGCGATTGTTTTGTTTATTAATTCAGGAGTGTTGGAGTTTGGTGTAATATTGGTTTCGGAAATTGAACCACCTGCGGCATTTTGCTCATTTGAATTAAACGCAATCAAATTGGACACTTCAATATCACTTTGTTTTTGTTTATCGCTAACTATCTGTTTTTTATTTACTATTTTAAAATTTGGTACTTTTTCAAGCGCTAAATTTTTACTTGCAATAATATTGTTATCAGCAGTAATCAAAGCTTCGCCATTATCCTTATCCAACTTGCCATTTATTGAAGGTTGCGCTGTATTTGCTAAACTGCCCACATTACTATTTTTAAATGGCATTTTATTTAATTGACTAAAGAATGTATTCGATAAATCATTATTTGAAATATAAAAACGGTACCCTATAAATAATAAAAACAATGCAGCAACCGAGCTGATACTTATTATTTTTGTCATAGTGAAAAATCCTTCTACAACTTTAGTTTCTTGTCGGTATAATTGATTTTTAAATGCCGATGGGAGTGTAGCCTCCATTTCACTATAACGGTATAATAATTGCTTGTCCTCATATACAACTTCGTCAGCTTCTAGAATAGTTTGCTTTAATAAGGCTAGTTCTTTTGCATAGGCTGGATGAGCTTCCAAAAATATTTCAAGCTCCTTTGTATCTGCCAATGAAAGTTCATTGTCAATATAGGACATTAAATAAGTGTCAATATTTTGGATATTAATTTTCATTAGGCGCTCATTTTTTCAAGATGAATTAATTTGCCCTTTAAAATTTGTCTAGCACGATGCAGGTATACTTTTACTTGGCTCTCCGATAAATTCATGATCTCCCCAATTTCCTGATAGCTATAACCCTCGTAATCTTTAAGTAAAACCAAACTTTTTTGTGTCGGATTTAATTCGTTAATAGCGCGCAATAAAATTTGCTTTAATTCGGAATTAGTGTTGGGGTGTGCTTGCCCCTTTATTTCCTCGAAGTTATTTGTAATAGACTCTTTTTTATCCTTGCGAATTTGATCAATCATTAAATGATACGCAATGGTAAATAGGTATGACTTTGCTTTAAAGCTTTCGACCTTTTCGCGATTAACCCATAACTTCTCAAATGCCGTTTGTACAATATCTTGGGCATCGGCTTCATGGCCAATATTTTTGACAATAAAACGGTACACTCCATCGGAGTATTGATCAACACAGTTATTATAATCTTGAACGGTCATCCCCTTTTTTAGCTTTTAAGTATAAGTATAACGAAGTTGGTACTTAAAAGTTACAGGTGGGTTAATAATTTACTACCTGTTCCTGAATATTTGCCGGAAGTTCGCGCCATTCGTATTGTTGATTACGTAATTGAGGCTCAAATCCAGCTTCTTTAATTGCTTCCTGTATGGTTTTATAGGTAAAACGGTGGGGAGCACCAGCGGCACTAACCACATTTTCTTCTAACATAATACTTCCAAAATCATTGGCACCAGATTCTAAACAAACCTGTGCAGTAGCTTTACCCACTGTTAACCAACTAGCTTGGATATTTTTAATATTAGGTAACATGATACGACTAATGGCAATCATTCTAATATACTCTTCGGTAGTAGTTAAATTATGCACCCCTCTAATTTTAGTTAATAGGGTGTCTACATCCTGGAAGGTCCATGGTATAAATGCTAAAAATCCATTTGCATCCTTTGGCTTTTTATCCTGTGTTTCACGAATACGAACTAAATGAATAAATCTTTCTTCTAGCGTTTCCACATGTCCAAACATCATGGTTGCACTTGAGGTAATATTTAATTGATGTGCAGCTGCCATCACGTCTAACCATTCATCTGCACCACACTTACCGTTAGAAACCAACTTTCTAACACGGTCAACTAAAATTTCAGCACCCGCACCTGGTAATGAATCCATGCCAGCTGCTACTAAAGCTTTTAACACCTCAGTATGAGTCATTTTTTCCAATTTTGCAATATGCGCAATTTCAGGGGGTCCTAGAGTGTGCAGCTTAATGGTTGGGAATTCATTTTTAATTTGACTGAATATGTCGGTATAAAACTTCAGTCCTAATTCAGGGTGATGCCCTCCTTGTAATAATAATTGATCGCCACCCCATTCCAAGGTTTCTTTAATTTTTACGCGGTATGTGTCCATGTCCGTGATATAAGCTTCAGCATGTCCAGGAATTCGGTAAAAATTACAGAATTTACAGTTGGCTATACAAACATTTGTGGTATTTACATTACGGTCAATTTGCCAAGTTACTTTACCATGAGGAACCTGCTTTTTTCTTAACTCATTGGCAATGAAACTAATTTCATTTAAAGGGGCATTTTCGAATAAAAACATGCCTTCTTCCTTTGTCAAATACTCAAAATTCAACGCTTTATTATATAATTCTTCTAATTGCATAAACATCTTTTAAGAATAACAAAGTTAAGGCTTAAAGAGTTCGCAAAAAGGCTTAGTTTATTTTATATAATTTCGGTAGGCGCTTGTGTAAAAAGGAGTAATTTTGATGTCCTTATGATACAATTTGACCGCTTCCAATTAGAAAATGGCTTAAAGGTGTTAGTTCATCAAGACTTAACAACACCTATGGCAGTAGTAAATATTTTATACAATGTAGGTGCAAAGGATGAACATCCTAATAAAACGGGCTTTGCGCATTTGTTTGAACATTTAATGTTTGGAGGGAGTGTTAATATTCCTGATTATGATGAACCATTACAAAGAGCCGGTGGAGAAAATAACGCCTATACAACCAATGACCTAACAAACTATTATTGCCAGTTACCAGCTGAAAATATTGAAACAGCCTTTTGGTTAGAAAGTGACAGAATGTTATCATTGGCCTTTAGTCCCAAAAGTTTAGAGGTACAGCGTAAAGTAGTTTGTGAAGAATTTAAAGAACATTACATTAATAAGCCATATGGCGATGCATGGCATAAAATGCGCACACTTGCTTATACCAAACATCCTTATCGTTGGATGACCATTGGTGCTTCCTTGGAACATGTGGAGCAAGCTACTATGGAAGATGTAAAAGATTTTTTCTTTCAATTTTATCGACCTAATAATGCCATCTTGGTTGTTACAGGAAATGTAAAAACAGAAGAGGTGAAATTGTTAGCTGAAAAATGGTTTGGACCTATTCCTGCAGGCAAGCCTTATCAAAGAAATTTACCTGTTGAACCAAAACAAGAAAAAAATAGAAGTATAGATGTTCGTGCTGATGTGCCTATGGACATGTTAATGATGACATGGCATATGGGTGGTCGTTTTGATGAAAACTATCATGCAACAGATTTATTAACCGAAGTATTAGGAGGTGGTGCATCATCACGTTTATATGAACAGTTAATTAAAGTAAGACAATTATTTTCCTCTATATCTTGCTTTCATTTTGGTACCATTGATCCAGGATTGTTTGTGATAACTGGTAAGTTAGTGAAAGGCATTAGCATGTCCGTTGCAGAGAAAGCGGTTTTGGAAGAAGTGGAAAAAATGAAGCATGAAATACTGGATGAAAAAGAAGTACAAAAAGTGATTAATAAAACCGAGAGCATGATTTGCTTTGAGGATATGAGTATTATGAATCGCGCGCAAAGCCTTGCTTTTTATGAACTCATAGGAGATGCGGCTTTAATGAATGAAGAGCTTGAAAAATACCAAGCAGTTACACCACAAAAAATTCAAACAACTGCTAAAACCATATTTGAGGATACCAACCGAAACACATTATATTATTATAGCAAAAATAGGGCATAATAATTTTACAACAACCACTTACAACAAGACCTCAATTGAAAAATATGATATTAGACCGAACCAATGCTCCACTTATTAAAGACGCTGTGGACTTTGACATACAAATAAAGCCTTACCAATTATATACTTTAGATAATGGTGTGAAAGTTTATGCTTTTGAAGGAGGCGCGCAGGAAGTAATGTTATTGGATCTTGTATTTTCAGCTGGTAACAGTTATGAAACCAAAAATTGGGTAGCGCCCGCTACCAATTACTTATTAAAAAATGGTACAAGTAATAAGTCGGCTTTTGAAGTAAATGATGCATTTGAGTTTTATGGTGCATTTTTAAATAGGTCATGTTATAATGAAACAGCAACAATAAGTTTACATTGTTTAACCAAACATTTTACAAAAGTAATTCCGGTGGTGAGTGAAATATTAGTGGATGCTGTATTTCCTGAAAATGAAATTGCTATTTATCAACAAAATCAAATTCAACAATTAACCCTTAATTTAAAAAAAGGTGATTTTATTGCGAACCGGTTTATTGATGAGTATTTATTTGGCATTGATCATCCCTATGGTAAATATTCAAGTGAAACGGCATATAATCAGTTAACGCGTGATGACCTAACCTCCTTTTATAATAAGTATTACAAGGAAGGTGAATGCACTGTGTTTATGGCAGGTAAGTTTCCGTCAAATATAGAATCCATCTTAAATCAATACATTGGAAGTTTGCCATTAAATAAAAACGTCATTGAAAAACCAGTTCATCCCATTATTGCTGCTACACAAAAAAAATATAGTGTCGTAAATGATCCAAGTTCAGTGCAAGGTGCTATTCGTATTGCTCGACATTTCCCCAATCGACACCATCCTGATTTTGCAGGAGCACAAGTGTTGAATAATATATTTGGGGGCTTTTTTGGTTCTCGTTTAATGAGTAATATTAGAGAAGACAAGGGATATACCTATGGCATACATAGTTATTTACAAAATCATATTCAGCAAAGTGCATGGTTAGTGAGTACCGATGCGGGCAAGGATGTTTGCAGGGCGACTATTGATGAAGTGTATAAAGAGATGGCTATTTTAAGAACTGATTTAGTGGATAAAGATGAATTGAACTTAGTCAAAAATTATATGTTAGGTTCTTTGTTAGGCGACTTAGATGGTCCATTCCAAATTATTGGCCGTTGGAAGTCCTATATATTAAATGGGTTAACCGAGGAATATTTTTATAATACCATCGAAACGGTGAGGGCTATTCAACCTAAACAAGTTCAGGAGCTAGCCAACAAATACTTACAAGAGGATGACTTTTATGAACTAGTAGTTTACTAGATTAAACCTTAATTGCTAAGCCTAGCGTTGCTTTTTATCCATTAATTTCATTAGTAAAAAATATTTTTAAAGCTAACTTATTGTAATACAGTACGTTAGTTTTTTTATTTTTATAATACTATAAAATATTTAGTACTGTGTGATGCATAGTACTAAATATTTACTTAGTTTTGTCTTCTAAAGTAATTATCATGGATATACAAAACACACAAAGTCAAATGCGCAAAGGCGTATTGGAGTTTTGCATATTGTCCATCATTCAAAAAGGCGAGGTTTATCCTAGTGATATCGTCGAACAAATGAAAACGGCCAATTTGCATATTCTAGAAGGAACCTTGTATCCTTTATTGACTCGATTAAAAAATGCAGGATTATTAAATTATAGATGGGTGGAGAGTGTGAGTGGTCCACCAAGAAAATATTTTGTGTTAACTGAAGAGGTGATAAAGCATTCACTGTTTTATTAAAAACCTGGAATGAAATGACCAGTTCAGTGAATCAGCTTACACAAAATAATAACCCTATTGTTAATGACGAAGCGAGTCAGGCTTCTTAAACAATCTAAATTTAATTTTATGAAAAAAGTAATCAATATAAATTTCCAAGGTCGCATTCTTCCAATCGAGGAAGAAGCTTTTGAAATATTAAAACAATACATTGAAACCTTACGTGTATATTTTACAAATGAAGAAGGTCGCGATGAAATTATCAATGACATTGAATGTCGCGTTGCTGAATTGTGTGAAGACAAACTTAAAAAAGGATCGGTTTGTATCACCCTTGAAGACATTGATTTAATTATTGTAAGCATAGGCCGACCAGCTGATTTTGAAGCACAGGATGGGTTTGAGGCAAATGCAACTTCCTCGAATTTCAATTATAACGCAGGGAACGATTCACATCATAATTTTGGATCAACAAGACCAAAACGTTTGTATCGTGATGAGCAAAATAAAGTATTAGGAGGTGTTTGTAGTGGTATTGCTAACTATTTTGGAATCGAACCTTTATTGGTTAGAATCCTATGGATATTTTTAATTGGCGTAAATGTTTTGGGTTATTTAATTTTATGGATCGCAGTACCAAGCTCGTCAGTGAAAGAAGTAGGCGGTGTTCGTAAAAGACTATTTAGAGACATTGATAATAAAGTGATTGGTGGTGTTGCATCAGGGTTATCTAAATATTTTGGTTTGCAAGTTTTGATTATCAGGGTTTTATTCTTGATACCATTTATACGCTTTGTAATTAATTTTAGACACCTGCATTTGTTCCAATTTTGGGATGCCCCTGATTTTCCTAATTTCTTAGATATCACTTTTAGTCCAGGTGCAGTATTTGTATATATTGTTTTATGGTTAGTATTGCCCGAAGCTAAAACCAGTGCCGATAAATTAGAAATGGTAGGTGAGAAAGTGGATTTGAATAGTATTAAAAATACCATTCAAAATGACATGGAAGGTTTTAGTAAAAGAGCACAAAACTGGGGTAGTGAATTTTATAAAAAAAATCAGGAAAAACAAAATGTCAACAATGATCAGGCCAATGCTAATGACGCAAGCAATAAACCCACTGAAAAAAGAAAAGGCTTTATATATTTTATTGGTAAAGCGATTACCATTTTTATCAAAGTATTTGTTTACTTATTTTTAGGGGTTATTGGAATTTCATTATTAGCCGCTTTATTTGGAATTGGAGTAGCAGGAACAGCATTATTGCCACTTAAAAGTTTTGTATTGGAAGATGGTGCACAATCATGGGCTGCATTTGGTACCATACTATTTTTTGTGTGGGTTCCTATATTAGCCATTGTGACTGCTATTATTAGAAAAATTGCTGGTTATAAAAAATCTAATATTTGGGTTAGGTCAAGCTTTATTGCTTTATGGGTGTTAGGTTGGGTTTGCATATTCTATTTTTTCAGTAGTCTTGGCAACAGTTTTTCTAAACATAATAAACCAACCGAACAACAAATTGCTTTAATGAATCCTGGGGTTAATTATTTAGAAATTACAGCTGCACCGAAAATGAAATATTATGAAAATCATTGGTTTCAAATAGCTCCATTTCAGGGTTTTGCTGATGATGACACAGTGTTTGTTAGAAACTTACGCATTAGAATTGTACAATCCAAAACAGATAGTTTTGAAGTAAAAGTGGTAAAGTTGAGTAATGGAAAATCAGTGCAAAACGCCAATGAATTAGCGAGTCGTATCAATTTTGATTTAACGCAACAAGATAGCCTGATATATTTAGACAGGGGTATTGCCATTAATAAAAAGGATAAATTCAGAAATCAGCACATTATTATGACCATTGCTGTACCAGTGGGAAAAAGAATAAAAATTACCAATAAAGGGTGGTCTCAAACTAATGTTCAAATAAATAATAGAGGAATGAGAACTGGAACCATTGATCGTATTTCTAATGATAATGATTGGTATGATGAATGGAATGAACCTTGGGATGGTGAGTCATATGATTTTGAAAAAGGAGTCGAATATAAAATGACTGAGACTGGTTTGGAAAAAATTAAACGCGAGGGTTATTCCGAATCAGATGATGAAATAAATAAAGGAGATAATGATTCGCCCGATGAATTAGAAGAAAAAATAAATAAATTAAAAGAGGAAAGATTGAAATTAGAAAAGAAGACAAGTTTGCCTAATACAAATAAAGATAATTCAGTGACAAAAATTGCCTCTAAATTAACTGACCTTCAATGGGTATTAGATCGCTTCACTTATTAATCGTATTAGGTATTAATTTTTGAATATGAATTTGATTGAGTTTTGGAATGTCACCCCTTTCTGTAATAGAAGGGGGTGTTTTATTTAGTATCCTTTTTGATTATATTTGCATAAATTCAAATTAACATGAGTGAAGTTTTAAATACCCCGTTTATTGGTAAACACATCGCATTGGGTGCTAAGATGGCCCCATTTGCTGGCTATAATATGCCCATTAGTTACACGGGTATAAATGATGAGCATGCAGCTGTGCGCAATAAGGCGGGCGTATTTGATGTAAGCCATATGGGAGAATTTGTTTTAAAAGGTGAAAATGCATTGGATTTAATTCAACGAGTAACTAGTAATGACGCTTCGGTTTTAGAAGATGGAAAAGCACAGTATAGTTGTTTCCCGAATGAAACAGGTGGTATTGTAGACGACTTATTAGTGTATTGTATGGAGAAAAATAAAGCATACATGCTGGTGGTGAATGCATCTAACATTGAAAAGGATTGGAACTGGGTAAGCAAGCATAATACAAAAGGTGTTGAGATGCATAATATAAGTGCTAAAACCGCTTTACTTGCAGTACAAGGTCCAAATGCAACTAAAATTGTGCAATCAATGACTTCGATGGATGTTTTAAATATCCCTTATTATAGTTTTGTGAAAGGTACTTTATTGGATATTGAAAATGTATTAGTTAGTGCAACAGGTTATACAGGCGCGGGTGGTGTCGAAATATATTTTGAGGACATACATGATAATGCGAATAAAATTTGGGATGCATTATTTGCAGCTGGTGCTGCTTATGGACTTCAACCTATTGGCTTAGGGGCAAGAGACACCTTAAGATTAGAAATGGGTTTTTGTTTATATGGTAATGATATTGATGATACGACCAGTCCTTTAGAAGCAGGTTTGGGCTGGATTACTAAATTCACCAAAGACTTTACAAATGCTGCTGCTTTAAAAGCACAAAAAGAAAACGGAGTGTCTAAAAAATTAGTTGGATTCGAAATGATTGATCGCGGTATACCTCGTCATTATTATATCATAAAGGATGCAAGTGGAAATGAAATTGGCTCCGTAACATCTGGTACGCAAGCGCCAAGCCTTGGTAAGGCAATAGGAATGGGCTATGTGGCAGTTGAACATGCAAAAGCGGGTACCGAAATTTTTATTGATATCCGAAACACCTTGGTGAAAGCGGTAGTGGTAAAATTTCCATTTAAGTAATTTTTTAAAATTCATATTTTAAAAATTAAAAAGGGGCCTCGGTCCCTTTTTTTGTTAGGTATAAATACGGTGTTTTGATAATGTTATGAATTGCAATTTTGTATTTCATTAAAAAATATTAACATGAAAGCAATTAAAAACAAAGTGCAATTGGTTGGACGTTTAGGCGCTGATCCGGAATTAAAAAAGTATGGTGATGATAAAAAGTTAGCAAGCATTAGATTGGCCGTAAATGATAGGTATAAAAATCAAAAAGGGGAGTGGTTGGATGAAACACAATGGTTTACGCTGGTTGCGTGGTCAAAATTAGCACTGTATGTTGAAAAGTATCTTACGAAAGGAGCTGAAGTAGCAGTCGAGGGCCGACTCGTTAATAAAGCTTTTACCGATAAATTAGGAGTCAAAAGAGTGAGCACAGAAATTATTTTAAATGAAATTTTAATTTTATCAAAACAAAAGGAATTGGACTTGAAAAGTTAATGTGTTTAGTATCTTTGCACCATGAGCAAGCAAAATTCATCTAAACCAAGTTTACATACCGTACTGACTCCTCAGTTATTAGATTTATATGAAATTAAAAATAGTATTGTTGTCATCATTGATGTATTTCGTGCTACTTCAACGATGGCAACAGCATTATATAATGGTGCCCTAAAAATTATTCCAGTAGATAGTGCAGAAGCCTGCATTGAAATGGGTAAAGCAACTGGTGGCATCACAGCGGGTGAGCGCGATGGTAAAATTATTCCAGGATTAGCCTATGGAAATTCTCCTTCTGAATATCCACGTTCCTTTATTGAAAACAAAACATTAGTTATTACCACAACAAATGGAACAAAATTGTTACATATGGCATTGAAAATGGGTGCCCAAGATGTCATTACTGGATCTTTCCCAAATTTGTCAAATGTAATCACCTATTTAAAAGCACAAAATGCTCCAGTCATTTTAGGATGTTCGGGTTGGAAGAATCGATTCAATATTGAGGATACATTATTTGCTGGCGCAGTTATTGAAGCAGTAAAGGATAGTTTTACGATTCACTGTGATAGCAGCTTTATGGCAAATCAATTATATAATCAACAAAAGGATCATTTACCAGAATATATAAAAACCCTTACACATTGGCATAGATTAGCAGCTTATGGACTAGAAGCTGATATGCTTTATTGTGTTTCAAGGGATACAGCTCCATGCCTGCCCATTTATAAAGACGGTGCACTGATTAATGGGGCATAAGAATATGGGAAAATAGCCTGCAATTCCGTACATTTGCAAATTGCCCTTTTCAAAAGGGAAATTTTGCATCAATTATGGCATTACCCTATTTAGTTAAACATATTTACAGCTACGGAACCGAAGAGGTAATTAGACGCGGAAAGAAAATTTTTGCGCTTAAAAATATCGAATTGGTAAAATTTGACCCCCTGTTAGGGAGTATATTTTGTCGTGTAAAGGATGACGGTTATAGTACTTATTATAAAGTAACCATTGAAAATTTTAAAAGTCCTGCTACTTTATCCTTACGTTGTGGATGCCCATACAATTTATCAGAAGTATGTAGGCATAAAGCAGCTGCCTTATTCTTTGTGCAAGATTTATTAGATAAAAATTTACTAGACTATAAGCAAGCTTCGTATGTAACAACACATACGCAATTGAGAACAAAGACGTTGGATTTAAAAATGATTAGAATGCTTTGTTCAAAAAATACTTTTGAGCAAGCTGAAACAGCTTTAAAATCCAATAGGCCACACATTATTGAAAGTGCAAATGAAAAAGTGGTTGCTGAATTAAATGAAAACGGGAAAAATTATCATATCATAATACAAAAAAATGAAGAACGTTTTTTTGATACTGCCTGTAATTGTTTAAGTGAAACCGAGTATCCTTTGTGTATTCATAAAACCATGTTGGTTTTACAATTATTCCAATTAAAAGGTGCCGACTATTTTGAGACCATTCGAAATTGGGATAGAGAAAAAAATAAATTATTAGCACTCTATGGTTATTCATTGAATGATTATATTGAAGATAAATTTGAGTTCACGTATCATGATGGTAAGCCCTTTTTAAAGGTATTGGATGATCGTATTCAAAAAGTAAACGGTGGATCGGTTGCCACCATGCGAAAATTACCCAAATCGAATGATTGGGATATTGAAGAGGATGGTAGTAATGAAAATAAAGTAGCAAAAACAGTTGAAAGATTGGGTTTAGTGATTCAACAAATCACTAATGAATACCCTTATCTATCATTAAATGTGATTAAGGGTGAAGTTAATGAACAAGGGACTGCCTTTGTAGGTAAGGTGGAAAAAGTGGACACACAAAAATTTATTATACCTGCTGATGCAAAGGAGGAAGATCAAAATTTATTGCAGTTGGTAAGAAAACTGCAATCAAGTGAAATCACTAAATATTTGAATAAAAATTCACCATTCCAGGGAATTTGGGATACCATTTTAAATAGTGATGATGAAAGTTTACCAACTGAAACCAAGGAATTGATTCAGGAATACATGCATCCTAAATTAGAAAAATTATGGAGGGACATTTCTGAGCATCCATTTAATTTTCATTTACCTTCTAGCAAACCTTTTAATACAGCAAATTTACAAAAGGCAGAACTCGTATTTAATCCGATACAGCCAAGCTTCAAAGTTGAAAAGGACGCTAACAAATACATTATTTACGCACATGTAAAATTACCAGAGGGTAACATTTCGCTAGCTGATAATCTTGCTAAATCACATTATATTTTCCAATATCATCATCAGTTTTTCACTTGGAAAAATCGAGCCGACGTAAACTGGGTTGAGCAGTTTATGCCTACTGGATTTAATGAAGTTGATTTAGCTAATTGGCCAGCATACTTAAAAGACACCCTTTTACCTTTATCAAAATTGTATGCTGTTGAATTAGGAAATGTAAAACAGGAGAAATTAAAAGGAATAAAGCCTCAGCTGCAAATTATTTTAAAAGAAGATCGTGATTATTTAATATTTGAGCCTATATATAATTACAACGGCATCATTGTAACCATTGATGAAGGTCCTTCAGTCATTCAACAAAAAGATGATAAAATTGTTATTTTAGAAAGAGATTTGGCAGAAGAAAGATCATTGTTAAATATCATTGAACAGCTCCATTCTGGATTTATTAGGCCGAATGAAGGAAATATTTTAGCGTTAAAAGGAGCCGAAGTACTTAAAAATAATTGGTTCTTTTTATTTATAGACAAACTAAAGGAAAAGCAAATTGCCTTATTTGGATCTGAAAATTTAAAGCAGTTCAAATTCAATACTGCAAAACCTTCTACTAAATTATACATTAGTAGCAACACGGATTGGTTTGACGCTAAAGTGGAAATTTCCTTTGGAGAACAAAAAGTAACGGTACAGGATATTAAAAATATGTTGGCGAATAAGCAACAATATGTGCCGTTGAAAGATGGTAGTTTAGGTGTCTTGCCAGAAAAATGGTTGAATAAATATTCCTTATTGTTTAAAGTAGGAGAGGGTAAAACTGATAATTTAAAGTTGAGTAAGTATCATTTTTCTATTTTAGATGAATTATATGAACAAAGAGACGAGGAAGAATTAATTTTTCAATTAGAGGGCAAGTATGAAAAAATAAGGGAAAAGTATTCGATCGCTGATGTTGCGCCACCAAATCATTTAACACCCATTTTAAGACCTTATCAGGTGAGTGGTTTTCAATGGTTAAATTATTTGCATGATGTCCAATGGGGTGGCATATTAGCGGATGACATGGGATTGGGAAAAACAATTCAAACCTTATCGTTCCTACAACATTTAAAAGAAAAAAATGGGAAACTACTTGCTTTAGTAGTTTGTCCAACGACCTTATTATTCAACTGGCAGAATGAATTAAAAAAGTTTACACCTAGTTTGACTTTTCAACTTCATCATGGCGGAACGAGAACTAAAAATCAATTGTTTAAGGATCCTGTTGAAGTTATCATTACTACTTATGGCACTTTAAGAAGTGATATTAAAATGTTTAGCGAGGTAAAATTTGATTATGTCATATTAGATGAAAGCCAAGCCATTAAAAATCCTTCTAGTAAAGTTACTAAGGCCGCCTGTTTATTACAAGCCACCAATAAGTTGTGTTTAAGTGGTACACCGTTGCAAAACATTACTTTTGATATTTATGCGCAAATGAATTTTCTGAATCCTGGAATGTTAGGAACAGTAGAATATTTCAAACATAACTTCTCAATGCCAATTGACAAGTTTGACGAAAAAGAACAAAAAGAACATTTAAGAAAGTTTGTTTTCCCATTTATTTTAAGACGTACAAAGGAGCAGGTTGCCAAAGACTTGCCAGAAAAGCAGGAAATGGTTTTGTATTGTGAAATGGGTGCATCGCAGCGTAAAATATATGAAGCTTATCGTAATGATTATCGTGACAAATTAATTGGCATGGTGGAAGAAAAAGGAATTCAAAAATCACAATTATCCATATTACAAGGTTTAATGAAGTTGAGACAAATTTGTGATAGCCCAGCCATTATCAAAGATGAAAACTATCCAAACGATTCAGTTAAATTAAATGAATTAACACGTGAAATAGCCGAGAACATTGGTGATCATAAAGCATTGGTCTTTTCTCAATTTTTAGGAATGCTTTCTTTAATTAAAGAACAACTTACTAAACTAGGCATTGATTACGAGTATTTTGATGGCGGTAGTACCATTCAAGAAAGAGAAAAAGCAATTGAGCGTTTCCAAAATGATGCCAACTGTAGGGTGTTTCTGATTTCACTCAAAGCGGGTGGTGTAGGTTTAAACTTAACAGCAGCGGATTACGTTTACATAGTTGATCCTTGGTGGAATCCAGCAGTTGAACAACAAGCCATTGATAGAACACACAGAATAGGACAAACAAAAAATATTTTTGCATATCGAATGATTTGTAATGATACAGTGGAAGATAAAATATTGAAATTACAAGATCGTAAAAGGTCTTTGGCCAAGGAATTAATTTCCGACGAAGAAGGATTTGTTAAGTCCTTGACCAAAGACGATATAGCATACTTATTTAGTTAGTTTATTAAATCGCTTACTAAATAAATACGCCATTTTATTAATTGCTATTTCAATTCTGCAGCTGCAATGGCTGCTTTAGGATTTTTCAAAAATTCATCCTTGCATTCTTTTGAACAAAATCCCAAAACATATTTTTCATAATGAGCTGTATCTGATATTCCTGCTGTCACTGGCATTCCGCAAGTAGGATCTTTTTTATTGTTTACTAAACTTACCTCATATGTTTTAGTAGACATTGTATCCATTGCCATGCTAGCTGTCGCTGTATCATTTCCCATTGCATCTGTTGTTGGATTGCCACATGCTTCAAATAGTAAACATGCACCTATTAATGTAGATCCAATTATTTTTTTCATGATGTGGTGTTTTGAATTTTAATTACAAAAATACGAACCATTAAGCCCCAAAAAATACTAACAACTATTATTTTAAGCCTAATTTTGGCTGTTTAAGGCTGCAATGCCTAAATTATAAGGCTTAATGGCCTCATTTTGTTTAATAATTTTATACTTTTACGTCCTATTTCTTACAGTAGGAATTTATAAATGAAAAAGGACCAACAACATATCTTAATGACGTGTGCAAATTTTGCACCGGTTCTTGTATTGAACAGCCCCATCAGGTTGCCGCTTGCGGTTAGATTTTCACCGCGACGTGGATTCTGATAGGACGAGCAGTTGGCAATTGCCCCTATCAGTGGAAAAAGCCCCGAAATTTTCTAGAAACGCCAGAAGTGTCATTTTTTTAAATTTTATTGATCATTGGAACAGCAAATTATAGTACGTGTAGCCCATAGTGGCGATGTTCATTATTCAATTGTCATTACTGACGAGATGGCGTCATCCGCAAAAGCGCGTGGAACAGGTATTGCGAAACGCAGTCCTGAATACGTTGCTAAAAAAATCGAGGAAGGCAAAGCAGTTATTGCACATACTGCAGACGGAACATGGGTAGGCTTTTGTTATATTGAAGCTTGGCAGCACGGCCAGTTCGTAGCCAATAGTGGATTGATTGTTTCTCCTGAATTTAGAAAAAGTGGTATTGCAAAAAAAATTAAGCAAACCATTTTTCAATTGTCTAGAGAAAAATATCCAAATGCAAAATTATTTGGTTTAACAACAGGGTTAGCCGTGATGAAAATTAACAGTGAATTAGGTTATGAACCAGTTACCTATAGCGAGTTAACGGATGATGAAGAATTTTGGGCAGGTTGTAAAAGTTGCGTGAATTATGAAATTTTAATGAGCAAAGATCGAAAAAATTGTATGTGTACGGCCATGTTGTTGGAGCCAAAAAGCGAGCATCCACCTGAAGTGACTGCATCTGAGTTCAAAACAAATTCAAAATTGTATGAACGTTTTATGAAAATAAAACAAAGCAAATTATTAAACTGGTTGACGAAAAAATAAATACTATGGAGAAAGTTGTATTGGGTTTTAGCGGCGGATTAGATACTACATTTTGTGTAAAATACTTAACGGAGGATAAAGGGTTGGAAGTGCATAGTGTGATTGTAAACACGGGGGGTTTTTCTGACGATGAATTAAAAAAAGTGGAAGCGCATGCATATGCATTAGGCGTGAAAACACATACTACCGTAAACGCAGTAAAAGGCTACTACGATAGTATCATTAAATACTTGGTGTATGGAAATGTGTTAAAAAATAATACTTATCCTTTAAGTGTAAGTGCTGAGCGTTTGTCCCAAGCGTTGCATATAGCTGAGCATGTAAAAAAAGTAGGCGCAAAATTAGTAGCGCATGGTAGTACAGGTGCGGGCAATGACCAAGTACGTTTTGATATGATTTTTCAAATCATGATTCCAGGTATTGAAATTTTAACACCTATTCGTGATTTACAATTAAGCCGAGAAGCCGAGATTGAATATTTGAAAGGGAAGGGTGTTGATATGAATTTTGAAAAAGCAGCATATTCCATTAATAAAGGATTGTGGGGTACCAGTGTAGGTGGTAAAGAAACATTAAACTCAAAAGGGATGTTGCCTGAGGGTGCATGGCCAACACAAATGACCAAGGCCGGTGCTACTGAAGAAATGGTGATTAGCTTTGAGCAAGGAGAAATTAAAAAAGTAAACGGACAATTTTTCGCTCATCCTACTGAAGCCATCCAATTTATACAATCAATAGCCGGTGCTTACGGTATTGGAAGAGATATTCATGTGGGAGACACCATTATTGGTATTAAAGGAAGAGTAGGATTTGAAGCAGCAGCACCAATGGTGATTTTAAAAGCACACCATGCTTTAGAAAAGCATGTATTAACTAAATGGCAACTGTCTTGGAAAGATCAGTTAGCTTCTTTTTATGGCAATTGGTTACACGAGGGACAAATATTGGATCCCGTGATGCGTGATATTGAAGCGTATTTAAAAAATTCACAAGAACAAGTTACAGGGGATGTTTTTGTACAATTGAATCCGTATCATTTTCAAATTTTAGGTATTGAGTCTCCAAACGATTTGATGAGTGCGAAATTTGGAAAGTATGGTGAGATGAATACTGGTTTCACGGGGGCTGATGTTAGAGGCTTTACCAGAATATTTGGTAACCAAACAAGTATTTTTCACAATGTAAAGGAGTCAAATAAAAAATAAGATGTGTAAATGTGTTGTCGTAATTTAAAATCAAAGCAACACCATTAATAAATTATTACAAGTATAGTTAAATGCAAAAAATAAATATTGGTATTGTAGGAGGAGCGGGATATACAGGTGGCGAATTGTTGCGTGTATTACTTCGTCATCCCAATGCGCATATTAGTTTTGTGCATAGCACTAGTAATGCTGGCGAACCGGTGAGCAAAGTGCATGCCGATTTAGTCGGGGATACGGATTTAAAATTTGCAAGTGAGTTAACGCAGGATATTGATGTTTTATTTTTATGTGTGGGACACGGTGATGCTAAAAAGTTTTTGGCGGCAAATGAAATAAATACAGGCATTAAAATTATTGACCTATCACAAGACTTTAGACTAGAGCGTTCGGCGAGTATAGGCGATAGGAATTTTGTTTACGGATTGCCTGAATTACAAAGAGAAAAAATTAAGTCGGCCAACAATATTGCGAACCCAGGTTGTTTTGCAACCGCCATTCAATTAGGATTATTACCCTTGGCTGCTAAAGGATTATTAAAGGAAGTGTACACCACAGGCATCACGGGTTCCACCGGTGCAGGTCAAGGATTATCTGCAACCAGTCATTTTAGTTGGAGAGCCAATAATATACAAGCCTACAAAACATTGCAGCATCAGCATTTAAGTGAAATCGCAGAAAGTTTAGCTACTTTACAAGGCAACCAGAACGCCGAAGTAAATTTTGTGCCATGGAGAGGTGATTTTACAAGAGGCATTTTTGTAACTTCTGTATTGACTTGTGATTTAAGTTTGGAGGCAGTTTATGATTTGTATAATGCTTTTTATGTCGGGCATCCATTCACACATGTTTCTAAAAACAATATCGATTTAAAGCAAGTCGTAAATACCAATAAATGTTTAATCCATATTGAAAAGCAAGACAATAAAATTGCCATACATGCTGTGATTGATAATTTATTGAAAGGGGCAGTGGGGCAAGCGGTACAAAATATGAATTTACTTTTTGGATTGGAAGAATCAACTGGACTTCAATTAAAAGCCAATTATTTTTAAATAAAATCAGGGAAATATAACTGAAAAAATATTCATCATGTCATTATTCAACGTTTATCCTTTAAATCCAATTGCTATCACCAAAGCTGCAGGCAGCCGTGTTTGGGATGATAAAGGACAGGAATATTTAGACATGTATGGTGGTCATGCCGTAATTAGTATTGGTCACACGCATCCACATTGGGTATCGCGTATTGAGGATCAATTGCATGAAATTGCTTTTTATTCTAACTCAGTAATCATGCCCATTCAGGAGCAATTGGCAATGGCATTAAATGATATTAGTGGTAAGAAGGACTATCAATTATTTTTGTGTAACAGTGGTGCAGAAGCCAACGAGAATGCATTAAAGTTGGCAAGTTTCCATACGGGCCGAAAAAAAATCATTGCTTTTAAAAAATCTTTTCACGGTCGCACCTCCTTAGCAGTTGCTGCAACAGACAATCCAGGTATTATAGCACCAGTGAATGAGACTCAAAATATCATTTTTTTACCTTTCAATGATATTGCTGCATTGGAAGCTTGTTTTATTGAACAAGGCGCTGAAATTGCGGCAGTGATTATTGAAGGCATTCAAGGGGTTGCAGGAATTCATGAAGCAAGTGATGCATTTTTACAAGCTATTAGAAAAGCTTGTAATGATTTTGGAGCCCTATATATTGCGGATAGCGTACAATGTGGCTATGGCCGTTCTGGTCAATTTTTTGCACATGATCACGCTGGTGTCAATGCTGATATTTATTCCATGGCAAAGGGTATGGGGAACGGTTTTCCGATTGGAGGCATTTTAATTGCACCTCATATTCAAGCAAAATTTGGCATGTTGGGAACCACTTTTGGAGGCAATCCATTGGCATGTGCTGCTGCATTAGCGGTAATTGAAGTAATGCAAAACGAAAATTTATTAATAGCTGCTGATCAAAAAGGTAGTTTTTTAATAAATGCATTAAAAAATATACAAGGCGTTAAAGTAGTTAGAGGTCGGGGTTTAATGATTGGATTTGAAATGGAGGAAGGATTGGAAGATGTACGTAAGGTATTATTGAATGATTTAAAAATATTCACGGGTGAAGCAAAACCAAATGTGATAAGGTTATTGCCTTCATTAGCAATTACGATGGATGATATTAATTTATTTTTAACAGGGTTGAATAAGGCAATTCAACTTTTGAAACAAAAAGCAACATAAGCGCATGAAACAGTTTATTTCAGTGAAAGATGTGGCGAATATAAATGCGTTGGTGCAAAAAGCATTAATGTATAAATCAAGCCCAATGAAAGATATTTTATTGGGAAAAAATAAACGTATTGGTTTGTTGTTTTTAAATCCAAGTTTAAGAACCAGATTGAGTACGCAGGTGGCTGCGCAAAATTTGGGTATGGAGCCAATTGTGTATAATGTAGATAAGGAAGGATGGTCTTTAGAATTTAACGAAGGCGCCATTATGAACGGAACTACTGTTGAACATATAAAAGATGCGGCTCCGGTATTGGGAAATTATTTTGATATTTTATGTATTAGAACTTTCCCAAGTTTACAAAATATTGAACAGGACTACAGTGAAAAAATAATCCATCAATTTATTAAGTATGCAGGAATTCCTATTGTTAGTTTAGAGTCTGCTACTTTGCATCCACTGCAATCACTAACTGATTTAATCACCATCAAGGAGGCCATTTTATCTAACGTACAACTGAAAAATAAAAAACCTAAAGTTGTATTAACCTGGGCTCCACACATTAAACCTATACCTCAATGTGTAGCGAATAGCTTTAGTGAGTGGATGATTACATGGGGTGAAGCTGATTTTGTAATCACACATCCAAAGGGGTATGAACTTTCATCTGATTATACAAATGGTGCTACCATAATACAGGATCAAGACGAAGCATTAAAGGACGCTGATTTTGTGTATGTAAAAAACTGGAGCAGTTATCATGAATATGGTAAAGTCCTAACAACAGATGAATCTTGGATGTTGACGAATGCAAAATTATCAAAAACGAATAACGCAAAAGTATTGCATTGCTTACCCGTAAGAAGAAATGTAGAACTAAGTGATGAGATATTAGATGGTAATAACAGTTTAGTGACTATGGAGGCTTCCAATAGAGTTTGGGCAGCGCAAGCAGTATTATCAGAAATTTTAGCAAAGATCGAAAAATAATTTTTGAATTAGTGTTTATGGAAAATTTATATGTCATTAAAATAGGAGGTAATATCGTTGACAATCCAGCATTGTTGACTGAATGCCTTACTGCCTTTTCTAAAATTAAGGGGCAGGCAATTTTAGTGCATGGTGGCGGAAAATTAGCGACTAGTATGGCGGCAGAATTAGGTATTGCTCAAACCATGGTTGAAGGAAGAAGAATTACAGATGCCGAAACCTTGAAAATTGTTACCATGGTATATGCAGGCTATATTAATAAAAATATAGTTGCTCAATTACAAGCACTAGGTGTGAATGCAATGGGTTTAACGGGTACAGATGGAAATTTAATCAGTGCTCATAAAAGAACAGGTGCTAGCATTGATTATGGATTTGTGGGAGATGTTGATGGTATTAATGAAACATTGATTACTCAATTGCTAACTACAAATACCAAACTAGTAGTCGCACCCATAACACATGATGGTCATGGTCAATTGCTTAATACTAATGCCGATACCATTGCACAAAGTATTGCAACGGGCATGACAAGGCATTTTGATGTGCATTTAATTTATGGATTCGAAAGAGAAGGGGTCTTATCAGACGTTAATGATCCAAGTTCAGTGATTGCGTTTATTGATCGACCGGCATACGGTACATTAAAAGATCAAAAAGTCATATTTGAAGGAATGATTCCTAAAATTGACAACGCGTATTTGGCTTTAGAAGGTGGTGTACAATCAGTCATCATTGGTAAAGCCGAAAAATTGAACCAATTAATTAACGGTACTGCAGGTACCACAATCAAAATATAATGTCTCAGACAAATAACATACAAGACAATAGTGCTAAAATAAGCATACTACAACAGGAGGCAAAACAATTATTAGCACAATTAATTGCGACCCCTTCCTTTAGCAAAGAGGAAGATAAAACGGCTGATTTAATTCAAGATTATTTACATCAGAAGAAAATAAAAACAGAAAGGGTTAAAAATAATATTTGGGTGATGAATTTGCACTACGATGCAACAAAACCAAACCTTTTATTAAACTCGCATCATGATACCGTAAAACCAAACAAAGGGTATACGTTGGATCCTTTTTCATCCATTGAAAACGAGGGTAAACTTTTTGGATTAGGGAGTAATGATGCAGGTGGATGTTTAGTAAGTTTAATAGCCTGTTTTTTATTTTATTATGATCAACAAAATCTGCCCTATAATATTATCTTAGTTGCATCGGCAGAGGAGGAAATTTCAGGAGTAGACGGAATTGAGTTAGTATTGCCTCTCCTTCCTAAAATTGATTTTGGTATTGTAGGTGAACCTACTTTATTAGAAATGGCTATTGCAGAGCGTGGACTAATGGTATTGGATGTGGTAGCAACAGGTAAAGCGGGTCATGCTGCAAGAGAAGAAGGAGAAAGTGCATTGTATAAAATATTGCCAGATTTAAATTGGTTTAGAACCTTTCAGTTTGATAAGGTGTCTGATTTATTAGGTGCTGTAAAAATGAGTGTGACGGTTATTGAAACCGACAACAAGCAACACAATGTAGTCCCTTCAAACTGTAAAATGGTGGTTGATGTTCGCGTAAATGAGTTATATAAATTCGAGGAAGTGTTGGCTATCATTGCTAACAATGTGACTGCTACCGTTACGCCAAGATCATTGAGGATGCGTTCAACTGGCATTGCCTTAGATCATGTATTAATTAAATCGGGTCTACAACTTGGTAAAGGATATTATGGTTCTGTTACTACTTCGGATAAAGCATTAATGCCTTTCCCTACCTTAAAAATGGGACCAGGTGATTCAGCAAGAAGTCATACTGCCGATGAGTTCATTTATTTAAATGAAATTGAAGAAGGTGTTTCAACTTATATACAATTACTTTCAACTATTTTTACATCATGAGTAAGCTTTGGCAAAAAAACAATAAAGTAGCTACATCGGTAGAGCAGTTTACCATTGGTAATGATCAAGCCATGGATTTATACCTAGCAGCATATGATGTATTGGGATCTATTGCGCATACTACAATGTTGTCTGAAGTAGGTTTATTAACGAAGGAAGAGCAAGTACAATTAAAAAAAGCGTTGGTTGAAATTTATGCATTGATACAATCAGGAAATTTTAAATTATCGGATGGTGTGGAAGACATTCACTCACAAGTTGAAATGTTATTAACTGAAAAGTTGGGAGATATTGGAAAAAAAATACATAGTGCAAGAAGTAGAAACGACCAAGTTTTAGTGGATCTTAAATTATATTTAAGAGCTGAATTGATGGATCTAAGTAAAGCGGTTTTATCTTTATTTCATTTATTGCAAACAAAAAGCGAGCAATTTAAAAACGATTTATTGCCGGGTTATACGCACTTGCAATTAGCCATGCCTTCGTCATTTGGTTTATGGTTAGGAGCTTATGCGGAAAGTTTAGTGGATGATATGACCCTGTTAGAAGCAGCCTTTAAAATTGTCAATAAAAATCCTTTAGGCTCTGCTGCTGGTTATGGATCATCGTTTCCCATTAATAGAACAAGAACAACCGAGTTGCTTGGATTTGATACTTTAAATTACAATGTGGTGTATGCGCAAATGGGAAGAGGTAAAGCAGAAAGGGTCACTGCAACAGCATTAGCCAATTTTGCGGATACTTTATCAAAATTAAGTATGGATGCTTGTTTATTTATGAATCAGAATTTCGGTTTCATAAAATTTCCTGAGGAATTAACAACAGGTTCAAGCATCATGCCACATAAAAAAAATCCTGATGTTTTTGAGCTTATCAGATCCTACTGTAATCGAATAAAGGCACTACCAAATGAAATTATGATGATGACTACTAATTTACCTTCGGGGTATCATCGTGATTTGCAATTATTGAAAGAGCATTTATTTCCTGCTTTTCAACAATTAAAAAATTGTATGGAAATGGCTTCCTTGATGATTGAAAATATGGAAATTAAAAAAGACATTTTGGAAGATGCTCAATATCAATTTTTATTCAGTGTTGAAGAAGTGAATAAATTAGTGAATGAGGGTATGCCATTTAGAGATGCTTATAAAAAAATAGGAATAGCTATTGAAGCCGGAAATTTCAATTATTCAACGAATTTGGCCCATACCCATGAAGGCAGTATTGGTAACCTTTGCAATGCCCAAATTGCAGACGAGATGAAAAAGGTATTGAATCGAATGGATTTTGCCAAAGTTGAGCATCAAATTGAACATTTATTGAAAAGCTAGCTGTATTTTTGAGACTCGATTTGATTAACCAAAATAAAACATTTAATCGTATGAATATGAAAAAGGGACTTATGGTGGCAGTTGTATTGGCAAGTAGCTTAACAACAGCAATGGCACAAACAAAGCCAGTTGCTAAATCAGTAGCACCAACAACAAAGCCGAAATTGGCTTTAACTTACACGCCAGCACAGTCATTGAAAAACACAAAAGACAGTGCATCTTATGCTTTAGGATACAGAATTGCACAAAGCTTAAAAGGTCAAGGAATACAGGATATAAATTTCGATTTGTTTAAAAAAGGAATGGCTGCAGGTGTATTATCTAAAACAGATATACCAGATAGCTTAATTGATGTATGCATTAAAAACTACCAAGATAAAATGAGTCAAGAAAAAATCGCCATTAACAGAGCTGCAGGAAAAGCGTTCTTAGAGGCAAACGCTAAAAAAGAAGGTGTTGTCAAAATGACAAACGGCATGCAGTATTTAGTATTAACTGCAGGCACGGGCACGGTGCATCCTACTTTAAACAGTAAGGTAAAATGTCATTACCATGGCACTTTAATTAGTGGTGAAGTATTTGACAGTTCAGTACAAAGAGGAGAGCCTATTACATTCCCATTAAATGGTGTGATCAAAGGTTGGCAGGATGCTGTGCAGTTAATGACTGTGGGTGCTAAATGGAGATTGTTTATTCCTAGTGAATTAGCCTACGGTGAGCGTTCAGCAGGACCAACCATTGGACCAGGTTCAACTTTGATTTTCGATGTTGAATTATTGGGTATAGAATAATAATTACTCAAAAAAATAGTTTAAACACCCCCAAAATTGGGGGTGTTTTTATTGGTATTAAGTGGTAATTTTGGGATTGATAAAAAAATATTATGATACAGCGAATTAGTGTGTTTTTGTTGATTTTGTTTTTGGCATATGCTTGTTCTCCAAACAATGTAAAAAACGACCCCAATATTGTCAAGATTTTGGATAGCGCAAAAGTAAATGGGACATTTGCACTTATGGAAAACGGATCTGGGCAGTTTACCATAACCAATTTGACTTTATATAAAGACACCTCCTTTGCGCCGCTCAATACTTTTTTTGCGATACCTACTTTAATTGCATTGGATAAAGGTTATATCAAACATGATACCAATAGTTGGGTGAGTTTGGATTCAGTGAATTATTATAATGCCATGATTGAAAAAATTGGCAGACCAGCTATTTTAAAAACAATTGACTCATTGCATTATGGAAAAGGTATTGTGAGTAATGATTTAAATAGTTTCTGGAAAAACGGCTCATTACGTATCACTGCCGATGAGCAATTAGGTTTTATTAAAAGATTATATTTTGGTCAATTATCTTTCCAGAAAAGGTCTCAAGATATTTTTAAGAAAATGATTTTAAAGGAGGATAATGCTAGTTATCAATTAAGCTATATACTTGGATCTGATAAAACAACTGAGCCTAGCTTTTGGATGGTGGGATATGTTGAAGAAAATAAGCACCCTTATTTTTTTGTAATGCACTTGGAGACAAAAAATACACAGTTTGATAATACCAGTGTTGTTTTGTTATTAAAATCAATTCTATTACAACAAGGATTTTTAAAAGGTTTAAGATAAACATTTCAAATATTAGTTAATAATATCAATTTTAATATGCAATACTATTGTAACTCATTAACTGCTTATAAAAGATTTATTACAAGAGAAGTAAAAATTGGTAATTTGATTATTGGAGGTGGGCATCCTATTAGGGTTCAGACAATGACCACTACTGATACAATGGATACTGACAAAACAGTAGCGCAAGTAATCAAATGTATAGAAGCTGGAGCTGAGTTAGTTAGAATTACGGCTCCTTCTAAAAAAGAGGCCGATAATTTAGCAAATATTAAAGCCGCATTAATTGCAAAAGGATATAATACACCATTGGTTGCTGATATTCATTTTACTCCGAATGCTGCTGAGATTGCAGCAACTATTGTAGAAAAAGTTAGGGTCAACCCAGGTAACTATGTTGATAAGAAAAAATTTGAACAAATTGAATATACCGATGCAGAATATATTGAAGAAATTGAAAGAATTAGAGAAAGGTTTACGCCATTGGTTTTAATATGTAAACAACATGGTACTGCTATGCGTATTGGAACCAATCATGGTTCATTAAGCGATAGGATCATGAGTAGGTATGGTGACACGGCTAATGGAATGGTAGAAAGTGCTATGGAGTTTTGTCGTATTGCTAGAAGCTTGGATTATCATCAAATTATTTTAAGTATGAAGTCCAGCAACCCTCAAGTGATGGTTCATGCTTACCGGTTATTATTGCAACAAATGCAGCATGAATTTGGAGAATGCTATCCTTTACATTTAGGTGTAACGGAAGCGGGTGATGGGGAGGATGGACGTATTAAAAGTGCCATTGGTATTGGAACATTATTAGAGGATGGAATCGGAGATACCATCAGGGTAAGTTTAACCGAGGATCCTGAATTAGAAATCCCTGTTTGTAGAGATATTGTTAAAAGGTATAATGATCAAGCTATCAATTTAGGAAATGCATCTATTTTACCAATTGACAAATTACCATATAATCCATTTGAATATAAACGAAGACCCACCAAAGAGGTATTAAATATTGGCGCTGGACAAGTGCCGGTAGTGATTGCTGACTTGAGTCATTTAGAATTAATTTCAAGAGAAAGTTTACTAGCCATAGGTTATACCTATAATGCTGACATTGATAAATGGTCTATTGGTGATGCTGCTGCTGATTATGTTTTTGTTGGAAACAAAACAGTTGATTTTGACTTACCAGGCACTTTGCGTATCATCACTACCGAATTAAAAATGGGTATCGGGATTGAAAAAAATAAATATTTTCCAATATCTAATTTTACTGATTTTATAGCATCTGATCATAAAAATACGGCGCTTAATTTTGTAATGATTGACTGTTATATTACTGCCTCACAAATAGCAGATGAGCAATTATTAAACATCGCTAAAAATCCAACCGTCGTTTTTTGTTTAAGTAGCAAGTTGCAACATGCCATGCCTGCAGTGAGACGCATGTTTGTTAAATTGATGGAATTAGGTATTGATACACCCGTTATATTAATGACGGATAGTAGTCATCTTACAACCGATGAACATTTAATACATTTTGCAACTGAAACAGGCGCCTTATTATTAGACGGTTTTGGAGATGGTATTTGTTTGGGTGTGTCTGAGAATGTTTATATCGAGTCAGCTGGCAAAATGTCAAATTTATCAGGACGTAATTATTTAAGTAATTCAACAATCGAACAATTTTTAAACGCCACTAGTTTTGGTATATTACAAGCCACAAGAACAAGGATTTCTAAAACCGAATACATTTCTTGTCCAAGTTGCGGTCGCACCTTATTTGAATTACAGGAAACCACTGCAAAAATCAGAAAAGTAACAAACCATTTGAAAGGACTTAAAATTGCGATTATGGGTTGTATTGTAAATGGTCCGGGTGAAATGGCTGATGCAGATTTTGGTTATGTTGGAAGTGGAGTTGGGAAAATAACCTTGTATAAAGGCAAGGAAATTATGAAAAGAAATATTGACAGTGAGGTAGCAGTTGATGAATTAATACAATTGTTAAAAGAGCACGGGGCTTGGATTGAAAAATAAACATTTATTTAGAACCATCATTTCATGTATATAATCATATATAGTTTTCTTTATTTAATTTCATTATTACCTTGGCGTGTGCTTTATTTGATAAGTGATGGATTGGCTTTTTTATTACGTCATGTTTTTAAATATAGATTAGATGTTGTTCATCATAATTTAGCGATTGCATTTCCTAATAAATCTGAAAAGGAAAGAGATACCATTGCAAAAGCTTTTTACCAACAATTCACGGATTCATTTATAGAGACCATAAAATTATTATCAGTATCAGATAAAACTTTTGCAAAAAGGTTTACATCAAATGCTGACGTATTACAAGATTTATTCAAAACCGGCCAAAGTGTTCAATTAATGGCTGGCCATTTTTTTAATTGGGAATTTGCTAATTGGGGTGCTGCTAAATATGGTCATTATCCATTTATTGCAGTGTATATGCCTTTAAGCAATAAATCATTTAATAAAATTATATTTGATCTTAGAGCAAGGTACGGCACGATATTAATTTCAGCTACCAATTTTAAATCCGCCTTCCCTAAATATATAGCTCAGGGCCCATATTCGTTAGCATTAGCGGCGGATCAAAACCCAGGGAATCCTTTACAAGCCTATTGGGTAAACTTTTTTGGAAGACCTACTCCATTTGTAAAAGGGCCAGAAAAGGGAGCTAAAATAAATAATACAGCGCAGGTATTTGCAAATTTTTACAGGACTAAAAGGGGCTATTATCATACCCAATATGAATTGATGACGACTTCCCCTAATTACTTTAAGGATGGTCAACTTACTGCTCAATTCGTTAAAATATTGGAGGAAAAAATTAAAGCTAATCCTGCTAATTATTTATGGAGTCATCGACGATGGAGATATGAATATGATGCAAATATTCATGAAAAGCTATTCATTAAATAGTGTTCTTAATCTTCTAAAAAACTATTTTTTGTCGAATCGGTTTTTGTAATAGTTGGCTTTTTTATACTATCGAAACTAAACTTTTGTTTTAGTAATTCAACACCAGCCCAACCTTCATTGACAATTCTAATATTATGAATTCCTTGTTTTTTTAAAATACTAGCTGCTAAAGTATTCGTAGTGCCGTCCTCACTAATGATATAAATATTGAAATGCTCGTCCAACTCGGACATACTTCCTGGATCCATGAATTCTGCTAAAGGAAGTGAAATTGAATTTTTGATATGAGCTTTATTGTAGTCAATTTCAGTTCTTATATCCATTGGCATTAAAAATTCATCAAAGGGTATATCCATTGCTAGTTCGTCAACTTCTACCTCAATAAGCATATCGTGTTTGTTACCGGCTGTTTGCCAAGCTTCAAAGCTGCCATTAAGATATCCAATGATGTTTGAAAATCCTGCTTCCTTAAAATAGGTTAGGGTTTCATTTTCAAAATTAGCGTCTAAAATAAAAAATAAGGGTGATGTTTTAGTTATCGACCCCATGGCTACTGCATATTTTACAGTAGCCGGGGTGATATGTAATGAGTTAGGAATATGACTTTCTGTCCATTGATCCTTGGATCTTGTATCAATTAAAATATTGTCAGGATTTTCAAGTAATTCCTTGAATTGTTCGATAGATAAAACCATTTTAACCAACTAGTTGTTCTACAAATTGATTCACTTGTTCTAATCTTGTATAATCAACTGTGTAAAAAATAAATTTACCTTCTCTTGTTGTAACAACAATACCTGCTCTTCTTAGTATCGCTAAATGTTGTGAAGCAACTGATTGTTCTAATCTAAGTTTCACATAAATTTCAGTTACTGTCATTTTTTGTTGCTCATCAATGAGCTTAACAATTTGTTGACGTAATTTGTGGTTTAATGCTCTTAAAATCATTGCTGCTTTCTTGCTGTGCAACAAGTCAACTTTTAAAGGCGCTTTACCATTAGTTAACATTAATTGGGGTAATGATTGGTTCATGACTATAATTGATTATTGGGGGTTTATAAAAAATAATCGTTTTATAAAGTTACGTTATTAATTTAAATAGTAATATATAATTATTTGCTATTTATGGAATTTAATTTGCCTTTTATCAAATATTATTTTTTAGGATATTTTCTTTGGAATTTGATAGAAGTCTTTCAAATAGGAGGGTTTGCTATAGGCTATATTCTCAAATTCATTTAATTCCCATTTAATGGATGCTAATTTAATTAACTCATATATGCCATAGGATGACTCCATGAAATATAAATCTGGATGTTCAACTATTTCTTTTGCTTTTGTTGCTCCGTTCCCTACACATAGTAAAGGACCCGTATTTAATAAATTAAGTAAATAGTTTTCATCTAAAATAATTGATTGAGAATCAAGTATTAATGATTTATTTGACTTGTAAATTGCCCCGAAAACTTCCATTCTTTTAGCATCAATCATTGAAAATATTTGAATTGAATCACTATGCTTTTGAACTTGTTCATGCGTAGCGGCATGGGTAGCTAATAATTCTAGCGTTGAAATACCAATCAGGGGTTTACTTAAGGCATATGCAATTCCTTTTGCACTTGACAGGCCCACCCTTAATCCAGTATAGCTGCCAGGACCCATTGTCACCACGATTGCATCAATTGCATTCATGGGTATATTCAATTCATTCACCATTTTTTGGATAGCTAATTGTACAAATGATGCATGCGCATTTGGAGTTAAATTTTGTTCTATAGCAAGTAATTGTTGATGCTCACTTATAGCAATTGTAGCTGTTTCGCCAGCAGTATCGATATATAGGAATGTAGGCAAATTAAAAAAATTGTTTCACAAAAATAAGCTTGTATTTGATAGAAAAGTATGAAATTGTGCTTCTAATTTAATCAATATGTCTAAACAAGTTATTCAAACAAATATGGTGCCAGCACCGATTGGTCCTTATAGTCAAGCTGTTATAGCTAATGGGTTTTTATTTGCTAGTGGTCAAATAGCATTTGATCCTGCAACCGGTGAATTGGTTTTAGATAACATACAATCCGAAACCAAGCAAGTGATGGAAAATATTAAAGCCATTTTAGAAGAAGCGAAAATCAACTTTTCCCATATTGTTAAAACAACCATATTTTTGAGTGACATGCAGTTGTTTGCTCAAGTGAATGAGGTTTATGGTAGTTATTTTTCTGATCAATTTCCTGCTCGTGAAACGGTTGCAGTTAAAACATTGCCTAGAAATGTAAATGTAGAAATTAGTGTAACAGCAGTTATATGATTATAATTAATAGCTAAAACTTTTTTTATTTCACAAATTATTTGTTGAACAATTGATACTGAGTATTTAACGTCCATATTTCATGGGGTTGCATAATGTGCAGCCCCATTTTATTATTGAAACTATCAGGTGCGCCACTTAAATTTTCAATAGCTATACTTTTTCTATGCGGTGGAGTATAAATTTGTAAATAGGGGTAATTATGATCAGCCGTTACGACTATCTTGTATTGGTTGTTTTCTAAAATACAAATAGGATTATTAGGGTCTAGTACATAGCCATTATCTAAATTTACGCCTTTTAATTTTGTTCCATTTTCAAATTCATGATTGGGTATTATTTCTTTTGTTGGAATTATCTCCATATCATATTCTAATAGTCCATTATTTATAAATTGAAGTGTGCAGTCATCAATACTATCGGCTAATTTAAAATAAGGATGCCATCCATCCATCATAGGGATATCGGTGTTTTCATTATTGTTAATTTCGGTTTGAATCATAATTTTATTGTCCTTCCAAAAAGACCATTTTAATTTTACATGATAATCAAACGGATACCCTATGTCTTTTTTTTGATAATGATATGACAACCATACAATCGCACATTGATCATTTATCTCAGTTTTCTCAATTTCAAATACTTCATCATAAAGGAGTCCGTGAATTGCATGTTTATGTAAATAAAATTTTTCAATTTTAAAACTTGAATCATGATAATCGTAATGGCCAAAATTTAACCTGCAACAAAAGGGATTCATTTTAGCACTCTTAAATCCGTTTGATTCAAAATTTACCCAACCCTTACTAAGCTCATTACCATCAATTACATCAAATTGAGCGCTTCCTTTGTGCTGTACCCAGCTATTTAATAATCCGCCTTTTGTCACTATATCTATATATACTTTTGTGTCATTATTGGCAATTCTGATGATCTTAAAATCAAAATGGGGTTGAATATCAATCGTAAAGGACATGATTTATTGTTTGAATTGAAAATTATATATGAAACTATTAACTTTGTTTCCAAATACTAATCGAATGTACAAATTATTTTTTATCTCTTTTTTGCTCTTGTCTATTTTCTCTAATGCTCAAAAAATGAATAAGTATGATAGTACTTTAAAAATCGGGAAGGCAGGATTTAGGGTAAATTGTACAAATAAAAATATAGAACATAATGTTTTGAGCGTAAAGCCTATTGGATTTGCAAACGAAGCAAGAGAGGTTTCATTGGATTTGAAAGGAAGAATTATTTCAGCGGAAATTGACGATTTGAATCAAGACGGTTTCCCAGATATGATAATTTATGTTATTGATGCAGCAAATAAAATCAGCTTATTTAGTATTAGTTCTAAAAATAATGAATCCATGCAACCTATTTATTTTCCTGATATAACAAATGATCTTGTATTAAGTAAAGGCTACAGGGGGTTAGATGAATATAAACTAGTTGAAGGCATTCTGTTTAGACAGTTCCCGATATTTGAAGCAGATACTGCCATTAAAATACCCACCAAAAAAGCAAGAAGGGTTATGTATAAAGTGATGACTGGCGAAAGAGGGGTTTTGAATTTTAAGGTGATCAAAAACTTCGAATACAATTTGGACTAATATCCATCAGCAATTACTATTTTCCCGATACCTTTTTCATGACCATCTATATCTCTTACAAAAACAAGATATATTCCAGTCGCTACCTGTCTTCCTTCATAAGTTCTAGCATTCCAAACAGCTTGTCCCCCAAGTGCCTTTGTTTGATATAAGAGTTTTCCTGTCAAATCGGTTATTTTAACAACAGCGTTATCTACTAATCCTCTAATAGCAATTAATCCATTAAATGCTGGCGGTATAGGATTTGGAAATATTTGGATATTTTGTTGATTGATGGCACCTTCTGTTGAAGTGCTTCTATAACTTACCATTTGAATTTTGGTATTAAAAAATACTTCACCATTTTTTGGATCAATTATAATTTGTACAATACTATCTGATGGTAAAGGGCTATTTTTTGTAAAATGTTCAATGATATCAATTCCATCTTCGCTCAATAGCCATGCGCCATTATGGGTGCCTACCCATTTACGATTGGCTCCGTCAATGGCTATGGTATTCACTGTTTCTTTTTGAAATAAATAGCCATTAAACCCATTGCTTTTTACGATGGGTAAATAGGCATTACAAGGCTCTGTTGCTATATTGCCACAATTAAAAATAGCAATCCCATTGTCTGTTCCTACCCACATTGATCCCATTTTATCATGAGCCATACTAGTTACATTGTTACTCGGTAAATTACCGTTTGTTTGACCAGTACCCAGCATTTTCCAAGCCTCAGTTCCATGAACATCCTTTGATTGATATACATAAATTCCCTGTTTGTTAGGAGCAATCATCCATGCTTGTTGTTGATTGTTTACGATGAATTTATCAAGTCCCTTCGTTACAAAATTAACAGGAGGGGTAATTAGACTCCAATTATTTTCAGTCTGTCTCACTATTCCTTGTTGGTCTTGTGTAATCCAAATCATTTGATTGGCATCCATTTGGATATTTTTATAAGACCCTGTATTTTTATTAGGAAAAACGAAATCAACTTGATGGTTGTCGTTGGTTAAGTGAATTAAACCATTATTATTTGTGGTGAACCAATAACTTTGATCCTTTTTTGAAATAAAAGATGCATTTAAATTGGGTAAAGTTACATTCCCAACTTTTATTACATGACTCCACTTGTCTTCACTTAATTTTGCAAAACCTATATAATTATCTCCATACGGCGCCAACAAATCTTTTTCATCAACAACTAAGGTTCCGTTTAAATTTGACATGGGTCCACCTACCGCTAACCATTCATTTTGAGTGGATTTGTGAACTAATCCAGCACTACTATCTGCAATCCAGTATTGGTTATTTTCCATGATAGATTGCATGGGGGATATTATTTGATTACTATCCATAATTACCGAGGTTTTAAATTCCTTATTTAATTGAACCAAGCCTCCTTTATTATTTGGATAATGTATGTTTATAATTATGGCATTTAAAGTAGTATCTAAATTTTGAATCTTTCCATTACTAATTGAGTACACTTCTTTTCCATCAGCTAATCTATATATTGAACTATTGCTATACGCGTATAAAATTTGATTTTGTTGAATAACACCTTTGATTTTCAAATTATCAAAATTTGAAAAATGCGTCCACTGGTTGTATTGAATCCAATTATTTTTTAATGGACAAGACCAAATACCATTTTCGGTTATTGCAAAAATAGAGTCACGTGAAATAATAGCGTTAAAAGTATTTGCCGATTGTTGATTATTATTCGGATACCAGGTGTCTTTAATTTCATGCTTTGTTAAATCCATAACGACAATACCAAATTGAGTTGCTAAATAACAAAAATTATTTAAAACATGTATTCCATTTATTTGTCGAAACGGATATAGATTGGTTAGTTGTATATCATTAATATTAAAAATTTGATCACCTTTTATAATATCTATATTACTATTAGCGTAAGTAATAATAAGTTGTTCTTGATTTTTATCCCATGCGATATGCTCAATACCTATATCATTTAGACCAGTTGACTTATCCATCCAATTGATGGGGTTGGTATTTTCGTATTTAATTATCTGATATGGACTTGCAGCATATATATAATCACCTTTAACTACTTGCCGAATACTATGATTATTGAAATGACCACGCCATTGTCCAATTCCCCCTAGGTTGTTTTGTGCAGCTAGTTCACTAAAAACAAATAATAATAGTATGGTAAATAGTCTATTCATTAATGTAAGGCAGCATAAATGGCCTCTTGAATTTTTGGTCTAAGATTTAACGAGCTAAATGCTTTATTGTCCCTTGTTGGATAAACACGATTAGATAAAAATATATATAGTATTCCATTTTCAGGATCTGCCCAAACACAGGTACCGGTGAATCCAGTATGGCCAAATGTTGATGAAGATGGACTTAAACTTGGGTAAGGATCTTTGCTAGTAGCATTGTCTCTTTCAGGTTTATCAAATCCTAATCCTCGTCTACTATTATTGGTATTGTAAGCAGTAAATTTTTGAATAGTAGCTGGTTGCAAATACTGCTTTCCTTCCCAAACACCATTATTCAATAGCATTAAATATAATTTTGCTAAATCTGTCGCATTGCTAAATAATCCAGCATGACCAGCAATGCCTCCCATGGTGGAAGCACCTTCATCATGCACACTGCCTTGAATTAATTCATGTCTAAAATAATCATCTTTTTCAGTCGCTGCAATGTTATCAATATTTGTTTTATCCAATGGTAAATATCCAGTTGATTGCATTCCCATGGGTGCATAAAAATTTTGAGTTGTGTATTGATCAAGACTCATGTTAGAAACCTTTTCGATGATATTGCCTAAAAAAATAAAATCATTATCACTATATACATATTTTCCAGGAGTTGTAACGGGACTTCGTAATATTTGATTATGAATTGTGTCCACCCAACTATTTATAAGCCATTTATTAGGCGATATAAAAAATTGATGATTGTTGTCTTTGCTATTACTTACTACATTAGGAATGAAAGAACCATCCTTTTGCTGGATGGATTCATAAAATTTAATATATGGGTATAATCCTGCTTGATGTAATAATAAGTCTTTTAAGGTGATGGATGCCTTTTTATTTCCTTTTACCCATGGAAGGTAGTCGCCAATTGTTTTGTTGATATCAATTTTTCCATCTTCTACTAGTTTCATGATACTCACTGTAGTGGCTGTTACTTTTGTAACGGATGCTAAATCATAATAGGTATTTAAGGTAACCTCACTTGATCCTATTCCTGCCGTTGTACCGTATGCTTTATTAAAAATAATTTGATTATTTTTTGCTACTAACACTTGACAACCCGGGATTGCTTGTTTATGAATTGCATCATAAACAATAGAATCAATAATATTTAATTTCTGTATTTTAATATCTCCTGAACCAAAGGGCAATTCATCAGCAATGCTTACAGGTAATTGTCCAGTTGCAATCGCCTTTCCTTTCAACCAATTAAATACTGCTGATTGCACATATTCATTGTCTTCGTAACCAAAAAGTATATTATTTATATTTTTAAAATCAATCACGGCATATGGATTACCTAAAACTAAATGTATCCAATTGCTTGGATGTTTTTCGTTTAAAAATTGTAAAATAAAGGATGGAATTTGAAAATGATTAGCAGGTCGACGATTATAGCTATGCAATCCAACGAACACTTGCTTGTATTGTTTAACGCTGTCTTTAATGCTTTCCAACGATAAACTATCTTTTGGATTAACATAAAAAACCTTTACATCGAAGTCCTTAATAAGCGCCTTTGTTAAAAAGTTAGGCTGATTTGTATTTAGGGCAATATATGCAGTTGGTATTTTTTTATTTAAGTTAGGCAGTGTGGTTGCTTTGCAATAAGTTAGGGATTGCTTTGACATTTCTGATTTGATATCACTAATTGATTTATTTAAATCAATCGTCAAATTAGTGGTATCAATAAATTGATTTTTATTTAATCCATATTTATATTTTGCTGCAAGTATCTTTTTAACTCTATTATTTATGGCTTCTTCAGTTATCCTGCCTTCCTCTATTGATTGTTTAATTTTTTCAATGGAAGCACCAATGTCACCTGGTAAACATAACATATCATTTCCAGCTAATATGGCTAATACATTTGATTCTCCGCGAGGAAAATAATTACTAATGGCTTGCATATCCATTGCATCAGTTATCGTCAAACCTTTAAAGCCGAGTTCGTTAATTAATAAATCATTGATTGCTTTTGGAGACAATGAAGTTGCAAATTTTGGAGTAGAGTCAATAACTGGAACGGATAAATGCGCCACCATAACCGATCCTACACCTGCATTAATAAGTGCCTTAAAAGGTGCTAATTCCATTGAGTCAAGCGCTTCCCTGGATTTATTAATAATTGGAATGTCTAAGTGTGAGTCAACACTAACATCGCCATGACCTGGAAAGTGTTTTGCGGTTGCCATAACGCCATTATCTTGTAATCCTTTCATAAATGCAATTCCGTGATTAATAACGCGTACTTTATTTTGCCCAAAACTCCTGTCATTAATCACAGGGTTGTTTGGATTATTATTAATATCAATATCAGGAGCGTAATTAATTTGCATACCTAGCCTTTTAAATTGAGAGGCAATAGCAGAACCCATTTGATAAACCAAGCTATCCGCTGAAATAGCTCCAAGTAATAGTTGTCTTGGAAACATTTCAACACTGTCCAATCGCATACCTACTCCCCATTCAGCATCCATTGAAATGAATAATGGTGTTTTTGATATTGATTGAAAAAAGTTTGTTTGTAATGCCTGTCTAATGGGACCACCTTGAAAATAACACAAGCCCCCAATATTATATTTTTTAATGAGTTGACTTACGGTATCTAACTTTTTTTCATCCCAATTACTATGTGCACGTAAAATCATTAATTGTGCAATTTTTTGATCTAGGTTTAAGGCACGAAATTGCTTATTAATCCATTTTTTTTCAGCCTTTATTTCAGCCTTATTTTGAGCATGTAATTGCAAAATGAACAAACTTAACAATAGTATTAGGAGTCCTTTTTTCATAATCTTATATTTATAGCCTTTTTCTATGATTTGCAATTTAAGCAAAAAAAAAGCTTACCCTGTGACGGGTAAGCTTTTTATATCATTATTTGTTTTCACTTAAGAATTGGAAAGGGGAGTAGTTTACCTATTTCATCAGAAATGGCCTATGCCATTTCTTCTTATCAGAAAAGGGGAGTAGTGTGACTCATGCATCAGAAAAGGGGAGTAGTGTGACTCATGCATCAGAAAAGGGGAGTAGTGTGACTCATGCATCAGAAAAGGCCTATGCCTTTTCTTCTTCTTCTTCTTCCTCGGAAGGAATAGTTGGTTCTACGTTAAACTGTTTAAGTTGAGCATACCATTTTACCATTTTTTTCATATCGCTACCATAAACTCGATCAAAGTCCATTTTAGGGAATACTTTTTTAAAGTAAGCTGAAACCGCTTTTGGATCTTTTTCATTAGGTAAAGCATCCTTTGACTTACCCATTGCAATGAAAACCTCCGCTAAAAACACATTTTCATGTGTTGTGTATACTTCAATGCTTTCTAAATGAGAAAATTGGTGTGCCCTTGAGCTGATGAATTGAGTGTTGTTATTTTCAAGCGATTTTGCGATTGCACCATCGTTTTTACTGGTCACTAATTCAAATAATCCCGACATTCCTGAAACCGATATTAATTTACTGTATTCCATATCACTTTACGTTTATTTTACAGGCGCAATTTACTGAAAAAGACCCAATTTTCATTTTTTAAACTACCTTTGTTTTACTTAAATTTTAGTTTATGCCAGGTTTTGAATTGTTTGGTGAGGAAGAACGAAAAGAAGTAAATGACGTTCTTGAAACAGGTATTTTAATGCGTTATGGATTTGATGGTCCAAGAAAAGGAATTTGGAAATCAAAAGAGTTGGAATCGGAAATATGTAAACGTTTTGGGTCCAGCTATGCGCAATTAACTTCAAGTGGAACTGCTGCTTTAACCACAGCAATGGCAGCTTTGGGTATTGGTGCTGGTGATGAAGTCATCATGCCTGCATTTACTTTCGTAGCTAGTTTCGAAGCAGTTTTAAGTATGGGTGCAATCCCAGTACTAGTTGATATAGATAAAACTTTAACATTATCACCTGATGCAGTTAGGGCCGCCATTACGCCAAAGACCAAGTGTATCATGCCAGTTCACATGTGTGGAAGTATGGCTGATTTAGAAGCATTGCAAACAATATGTAATGAACATAAATTAATATTATTAGAGGATGCTTGTCAAAGTATAGGGGGAACATACAAAGGGAAAGCATTGGGTACCATTGGCGATGCGGGTACTTTTTCGTTTGACTTTGTTAAAACAATTACTTGTGGTGAAGGAGGTGTAGTTATGACCAATCATAAAGATGTTTATGTGAAGTCTGATGCGTTCACTGACCATGGGCATGATCATTTAGGTGTAGACAGAGGTGCTGATTTACATCCTTTTTTAGGCTATAATTTCAGAATTAGCGAATTACATGCTGCGGTTGGTTTAGCACAAATAAAAAAATTAGATAATTTCCTTGCTATTCAAAAAAAGAATAATCAAATATTAAGATCATACATTGAACAAATACCGGGTGTGAGCTTCAGGCTAGTTCCTGATCCAGCAGGAGATAGTTATAGTTTTTTAACTTGGTTTTTACCATCACAAATGAAAACTGAAAAAGTGATTGAAGCCTTAAAAAAGGAAGGTATTTTAGCAGGCAATTTTTATTGGTATGCAAATAACTGGCATTATATTCGCAAGTGGGATCATTTAAAAAATTCAAAGAGTTTATATCCACTTAGTGCAGAACAACAAAAAGCATTAATCGATTTGCAGCACAATAATTTCGAAAAGAGCGATGACATTATGAGCAAGTGTATTTCAACTGCAATAAGTTTGACATGGACTGAGGATCAAGTGCATGAAAAAGGAGCTAGGTTGTTTTTAGTTTTACAACAAGCGCTATCGTAAAGATTTAATATGTCATTAGGTCAGTCATTTCAACAAAAACAGTTACAAAGGTTATCACCTCAGCAAATTCAATTGATGAAATTGTTGCAAATTCCTAGTGCACAAATTGATCAAAGAATAAAAGAAGAATTAGAGGAAAATCCAGCATTGGAAATGAATTTAGAATTGTTGGATGGGGACGCATCAACTGCTTCTGAGGAAATGAAAGATGAATTATTGCAAGGCTTACAAGACGAGGAAGAAGCGGTGCCTGTTGACGAATATGAACTTAGTAATGAAGAGTTGAGTGAATATAATTATGATGACGATGGGGATATTGCTGATTATAAAACAAAAGACGATTACTATCCAGAATTAGATGACGACAAAGTAATTCCCATTAAAGCGGAATTGAGTTTACATGAATTATTGATGGGGCAATTAAGTATGCTTGCTTTAGATGACGAACCCTTTAAAATTGCAGAACAAATTATAGGTAGCTTAGACGATGATGGTTATTTAAGAAGAGCGTTACAATCTATTGCCGATGACTTGGCATTTAAACAAGGAATGTGGGTAGCAGAAAAAAGCATTGAAATGATGCTTCAAAAAATTCAAAATTTTGATCCTGCAGGCATTGCTGCCAGGGATTTGCAGGAATGTTTATTATTGCAACTAAAAAGAAAATTAACTGCTGACGAAGTTGAAAGAAATCATCAAGACAAAAGTTTAATAATATTGGCTGTACAAATATTGGAAAAATATTTTGAAGAATTTACCAGGAAACATTTTGATAAAATTCAAAAAAGCATGCATTTATCAGAGGTTGACATGAAAAATGTTATGCACCAAATATTATCCTTAAATCCAAAGCCAGGTGCCGAGACGACTCAAAACAATGAAGCTGAAAAATATATCATCCCCGATTTTACAGTACTCATTAATAATGGAAAGTTAGAGCTCACATTAAATAGTCGAAATGCACCCCCTTTAGTCATAAGTGACGATTATAAATTAATGCTAAGGGAATATGAACATAATCAAAAACACGACAAAGCACAAAAAGAAGCTGTGTTTTTTATTAAACAAAAAATTGATTCGGCAAAATGGTTTATTGAAATGATTCAACAAAGGCAACAAACTTTGTTGAAAACAATGCACGCCATTTTAGTATATCAAGAAGCTTTTTTTTTAAGCGGGGATACTACTCAGCTGAAGCCTATGATTTTAAAAGATATTGCGGAAACAACTTTATTAGATGTTTCAACAGTAAGTAGGGTGGCCAATAGCAAGTATGTTCAAACTGAGTTTGGAACCTATTTATTAAAATACTTTTTCAGTGAATCTTTAACAACTGATTCGGGTGAAGAAGTCAGTACAAAGGAAGTCAAAGCGATTTTAGGGGAACTTATACAATTAGAGGACAAACATAAGCCGTTGAGTGATGATGAGTTAACCGAACAATTACAAAATAAAGGTTATAATATAGCAAGAAGGACAGTTGCAAAATATAGAGAACAACTAAATATATCAGTTGCAAGACTGAGAAAAGAATTATAAAGGGAATAAAAAATACATAAAACACCATTCATCACATGGAAAATAATACATCGAAACTACTTCGCTACGCAGCACAATTTGTTTCTTATATTTTTCATCCTTTATTTATCCCAACCTATTTTATTTTATATTTAATTCAAATTATCCCATATGAGTTTGTAGGCATTACTGACTGGCAATTGAAATTGAAAGTATTTAGTGTTTTTTGGTTAACTGCATTTTTCCCTGCATTTGCTGTTTTTTTATTATGGAGATTAAAATTGAGTAATAGTATTTTTCTTAAAACACAAAAAGAGCGAGTCATTCCATATGTAATAACAATGTTTTTTTATTGGTGGATGTACTATTTGAGTCGAACTTTTTTAGACCAACCCTTAGCCTTAAAGTTTTTTTATTTTGGCATTTTTATAGCAAGTAGCTTAGGTCTGATTGCCAATAATTTTATAAAAGTAAGCTTGCATGCTATGGGCATTAGTGGTTTATTTATGGCCGTGTTATTAGTTAGTGTTTACTACCCCATAAACAATATAATATGGGTTATCATTGCTGCCTTTTTAGCATCCATTGTCGTGAGTGCAAGAATGATTGTTAGTGACCACACCAAACAAGAATTAATTATTGGCTTTGGAATTGGTGTACTTACACAAGTAATCGCTTATTTTTGGGTTATATAAATCAACGTTATAAATATGTGGTATCGTCTAGGTCAATTTATTGTTAAGTATAAAAAATCCTGCTTGGCATTTTTGACTTTAGCAACCATCTTTATGGGCTATTTCGCCTTGCAGGTTAAGTTAAGTTATGAATTTACGAAGGCCATACCTGAAGACAATCCTAAATTCATTATCTATAAAAATTTCGTAAAAAAATTTGGAGTTGATGGAACAACTATGGTAGTTGGATTTCAAACTGATAGTTTATACCATACAGCCACCTTTAATGCACTTGTTAATTTAAACCAATCCATTAAATCAATACCTGGTGTGACCGAAGTTTTAAGTGTTCCATCGGCCTATAATATTTCAAAAGATACCATCGATAATAAGTTTATTGCGCACAAAATATTTTCTCCACCATTTGATAGTGAACAAAAATTAAAAAAACAACAAGCCGAGTTTGAACAATTGCCATTTTATAAAAATTTATTGTACAATCCAAGTAGCCACACCTATATCATGGCCATCAACTTTGTGCCAGATTCTATTAATAGTGGGGCGAGGTCTCACATTATTTCAATGCTCAATGAGAAACTAAATAATTTCAGTAAGCAAACACAGTTGGCAATTCATGTAAGCGGATTGCCCTATATCAGAACTATTTTAGCAGATCGAATTAAAAAGGAGATGCTTTGGTTTTTAATGGGTTCCTTGTTTTTATGTGCGGTTACTTTGCTTTTATTTTTTAGATCTCTTTCTGCTATGTTAATGAGTTTAGCTGTGGTGGCAATGGGCGTGATTTGGAGTTTTGGTACGATGGTTTTATTACATCAAAAAATTACTTTATTGACGGCCTTAATACCTCCATTGATTGTAGTTATTGGTATTCCAAATTGTATATATTTTTTAAATAAGTATCATACTTCATATAAGGAAATTCAGCATAAAGAAAAAGCTATCATCAATATGGTAGGCAGAATGGGCATTGTCACACTTTTTTGTAACATTACTGCTGCGATTGGATTTTTTGTTTTTGCATTTACGAAAAGTCCTTTATTAAAAGAATTTGGCTGGGTTTCGGGTATTAATATCATGGCAATATTTTTTATTAGCTTATTTTTTATCCCACCAGTACTTACTTTTTTAAAACCCCCTCAACCCAATCATGTAAAATATTTGGATAATCCTTTTTTAGAAAAAGTTTTAATCAAAATTGAGAAATGGACTTTCGTTCATACTAAATGGGTTTTTGGGATTACAATAGTATTGATATTCGTTTCGGCATTAGGATTATTGCGTATAAAAAAGGAAGCGTTCATTGTTGATGATCTGCCCAAAAAAGACCAATTATACACCGATTTAAAATGGTTTGAAAAAGAAGGTGGTGGTGTTATGCCAATGGAAATAATTATAGATACAAAAAAGAAAAATGGGCTAGTTAGAAGTATTCATCCGTTGGAGGATATTGACAAGTTTCATGAATTTTTAAAACAACAACCAGAAATAGGCAAACCTTTAGGTTTATTAGAAGGCATCAAATTTGCTAAACAAGCGTATTATGAAGGTGATTCAATAGCCTATTCATTACCGACTGGAACAGATATGGCTTTCATGGCCCCTTTCTTAAAAACGAATGAAAATGGCAATGCAAAAGCGGGAAATTCCAATCCTATGCAGTTGCTTAATAAATTTATTGATCATGACAAAAGGGCAACACGTATTACTGTTAATATGAAAGATATAGGAAGCGCTAAACTTCCTTCCTTTTTGAATAAAATAGATAGTGCTACGAAGGTTATTTTTGATTCTAGTAAATATGATATTCAAATAACCGGAAGTAGTGTAACTTTTTTAGAAGGAAGTAA
>CAIYUO010000031.1 GCA_903929425.1 uncultured Bacteroidota bacterium | reverse complement strand
TAGCTGAAGAAGTTGCTATTGCGGCATAAACGATGATAACTGCTAGAGATAAGCTTATTTTAATCCAATTTTTCATTATGATATTTTTAGAAGGCTATATTTAAATTGATCTTTTATTCGAATACACTATAGTAAAGATAGTAAATCCTATAAAATAAACTAATATGTCAAGGATGTCGCCGGTTCCAGGAATTTGTCCCATACGCTGTAATACTTCCGAACCTAGAATCACAAGTAAAGTGGTCAATTTTAATAATTTGGGTACTTGCGTCCAGCCCCCCCAAACAGCTGTTAACATATACAAAAAGGATAATTCCCAACACAAATCCGGTAGCCAATTGGCAATTGACTTGCTTAGCCAATTAGCATTTATCAGCCTTGAGTCGCCATCTATACCCGTTGTTTTTTTGAGGCCTAAAAAGGACTCATATTCTAATGCCTCATTTCTACAATAATAATACACCACCACGCCTATTAGTAAAAAAGCAGCAGCTAGTATGATATGGGGAAGTCGTTTATTCATTTAATCAATCAATTCATTCAATAGGGCACTACATCCAATAAGCCTACTTCAAAATACTATGCTTCGTATAAGACTTTTCAAAATAGCCCATCAGGAACTTTAAATTCAATTTTGTTGGTTTTATTATATCAAATTTAAGTTTATTATTTTACTTTCAATTAAATACAAAGGCAGCTTCTAGCAAATAATTTTACCGATTCAAATATTAGTCATATGAGTAAAAGCCACACCATTAATTTTCTGAAAAGTATTTTACTTTTTTTGATTGCTTTAATATTATTAACAACAACAGCACCTATTGGTTTTATTTATACCATTGTTAGACAACTTTTTGTCAATAAATTAAAAACATTAAGTTTATATTTTACAGAAATAGCACTTGTTTTTGATGAGGCTGGTAATGTGGTGATGCAACATATTTTGAATGATTTCTTGTTAATTAAAAAACGAGACACTTATTATTTTGGTAACAAAAAAGAAACCATTAGCAGTGTCATTGGAAAAAATTACTTGACACAAACCTTAAGCCCCTTAGGATTGGCGTTGAATAGCTTTTTGAATTTTATTGATAAAGGACATTCCTTAAATTCAATCATGTACGATGTAAAACTTTGGGAACAAAACAATGATAAATGAAGTATATAAATACTTTAATTTTAATCCCTAAATTTCTACCCTTCCTAACTAACAAGGTAATTTACTATATTTGCCTATGCATGCAAAAGTGAACATATTGGGGGTTAATGTTAGCAATATCGCTAACAACGAATTACTTGATACACTTGCACAGTGCATTCGTCAAAAACAAAAAATACAGGTTTGCATTACCCCGGTGAATTCTGTTTTAGCAGCCATAAAAGATCCACAAGTTTTAGCTGTTTACAACAATGCAGCATTTGTTTTGTGTGATGGTATGCCAATTAAATGGGCATCTTCTTTTTTAAATACACCTATTCAAGAACGGATTACTGGATTGGACTTATTGCCTAATTTAGTTGAATTAAGTGCTAAAAATAATTTTAGTTTTTTTCTATTAGGTGCATCTCCTGGTGTAGGTGAAAAATTAAAGCAAACTATTTTGCAACAATATCCTAATTGCAAGGTTGCAGGAATTTATGTTCCACCTTTTATGAAAGTTTTTTCAGGTGTTGAAAATGATAAAATGATTGCTGCGGTTAATGAAGCATCACCCGATATATTACTAGTGAGTTTAACTGCACCTAAACAAGACATTTGGATTGCACAAAATATGCATTTGGTTAACGCACCTGTTCAAGTTGGAATTGGCGGTGCATTTGAAGTTATGGCTGGTCTTGCCAAACGTTCCCCAAAGTGGATGCAATCAGCTGGACTAGAATGGTTATTCAGATTTTTACAAGAACCAAAGCGTTTATTCCGTCGCTACTTTATCGAAGCCCCTTTGTTTATTCCTTTAATAATAAAGCAGAAGTTGAAAGGAGGCAGGTTTTAAATAACTCGTCTTTATCATTAATTCAAGTTTTCTATTTTTCGCAATTCTCATATTTAGTCTAGAGTACAAATACGCAGTAATGAATCCTGCTATTCATTTATTTTCATTCCGTTAATTAAACACTCTTTTTTCTAATTTTTTGAAATTGACTTTTAAATCAAATGAACCTTGCTGAAACTCAATGATATCAAGAAGCATATTTTCTAAGAATTGATATATAAGTCAAATCCTAAAAACAACAAAATACACATTGAATAATTTAAATCACATGTTCCGTTGTAGTGAAAAATCATCAAATAAAATTGTTCTATCATAAACATAATCTTAGTTTTTATAAATCACATCAATACTCAGCACCTTATATTTTATCATGAAAACTTTAAATTCAAAAAAATCCTACAGAAATTCGCCCGTTCAATTGAAATTATTTAAGACTAGAATGAATAATGCAATGGCTAGAAAAGTTCAAGATTATATCGAAGAAAATAATTTAACTAAATTACAATTTGCGAAAATAATGAAAAGAGACCCGGCTACCATTTCAAGGTGGTTAAGTGGCGACCATAATTTTACCATTGAAACCCTTTGTGATATTTCTTTCAAAACCCGCACCCCCATCACAGAACTACTAAACTGTTATTATTTATTTAAAGGCTATTGGACTAATCCCGAATTTATAGCGCTATGTGAACGGGTTAATTAGCTGTTGAATATGTGATTTTAGTGTACTTAAAATCAATTGTGGTCCCGCCAAGAATCGAACTTGGATCTAGTGTTTAGGAAACACCTATTCTATCCATTGAACTACGGGACCCCCCTTTAAACTAAGTTCAGTTTAGCAGAAATAAATTCGACCAAAAGTCTTAGTCCTTGTTGAGGAGGGCAAAAATAACTACTTCTTTTTAAGTGACACTATATTTTGGTATCTTTACACCTCAAATACAAATACATGGGCTTTTATAATATCATTATTAAGTATCGACTTTGGCTTAGCTTTTTAGCTGTAATCATTGGTTTAGGCCT
>CAIYUO010000030.1 GCA_903929425.1 uncultured Bacteroidota bacterium | reverse complement strand
TTATATCCAAATACATATAATCCAACCACCATGGTCGCTAAACAAAATTGTGTGAAACTTAAGGTCATCATTACTCCATAGGATTCCTGCTTCCACTTTTTTGATTTTGCAATAACAAATAGCCCTAATACACAATGCCAAAAACTCCAAAGTAAAAAACTACCTTCTTGGCCTTCCCAAAAACAACTCAACAAATATTCGGCTGGTAAATTTTTATCGCTGTGCATGTAAGAATACTTGTATTCAAACATATGATTTGATATCACATAAAATAAAATAACAAAACAACTGAACACGGCGACAGATTCAATGATAAACGCGATGTTCGCTAATTTCTTCCAATCATTTTGTACGCTTACTTCACTTGCATAAAAAGCCTTAGCAAAAGCAAAAGTGGCAACCAAAGATGCCACTAATGAAAGTATGGTTAAAAAATAGCCTAACTGACCAGGCAATAAATGTTCGCCAATAAATTGCACTGCTGCCGCATTTGTAGATGTATCCATTAAATTGTAAAAATTAATTTGTGAATGTAACAGGTTGCTCCTTATTCGCATTCGGGTTGTCCTTATATTTTGAAGGACATTTTAGTACTATAGCTGAACATTCAAAAACATCACCTTGCACTTTTCCTTTTAAAACAAGTCTTTCTGATTTCTCCATATCCGTCGGCATGGTATTGTGAAACACCACATTTATTTTTCCACCCAAACTATCCTGCACACCAAATTTTAATAAATTCGGATCTTTAACAGGATCATATTGAACAGGAATAGTTTTGTCCATTTTTACAATTAGGTTTAAAAACTTGCCTTGTTTTTGCTTTGCCGATCCAATGGTTTCATAACTGCTTAAATCGCCTGTATAGCTAATTAATATTACTATTGCGAACGCAATTAATACCAATAAAATAATATGGGTTTTCTTCATGACGCAAAGTTAACCAAATGAGCTTAAATTGCACTAAATTTTACCATTCTCATAAATACATTTTATGCGCATTTTTGATTATATCATAGTATGTAAAAGCCCTGATTATAAAAACGTTGATCGTATCAGTCAATTTATGTATTTATTAGGCATTTTAGGCTTCTCTTTTGGAATTTATAAAGGCTTGTTCCAAAAACCTGCATTAATTATTGCAGTTATGACTTCGGTGGTTTGTTGGTGGATTTTTTGTTTATTTCAAAAAAAACAAGGAGGCGTCCCCTATTACCGCTTAGGTTTGTTGTTTGCAAGCTGGGGCTGGTTTTTAATGCCTAATGCCTTGTTAATTGCAGGCATTTATTTAATTGCTGCCTTATTTGAACGCCAGGTTAAATTCCCATACGAAATGGCCTTTGATCCATCAGGAATGGTCATAAACACTTTCCCTAAAAAATACTTTCCTTGGATTGCCATTCAAAATGCAATTATTAAGGATGATGTCATAACCATTGATTTCAAGAACAATAAATTAATTCAAAAAGACATTAACGAGCCAGTGAGCGCCTCCGTTACCAGCGAATTCAATGAATTTTGTGCAGAACATATTGCAAAAGCAAATGAATTAGCTAAACAATAAAGCAATAACACTCAAATTAACCTCTTTTTAAAGCTAAATACTACCTTTACTCCATGTCAATAACAAGCTCCCCTTATTTATTATACTCTGATGGTGAAGGTCAGATTTTTGAAGACACTAGTTTATATACTGCAGGTCGTGCAGGTTGGGATGCCTATACCATTCCAGTTGAAGACTGGATGGAACTTCCTGAGGGAGGTAATTTATATGAACTGCCAGGCCGTCGTGGCATTGGAATTGATGTGGAAACTGGTGAAATGCGTCTTTGTGAGTTAGGTTGGGCGGTTGCCGCATTTATACCACCTGCCCATACAGGTTTATATGTGTCAGCATACGAAACCTTAGATGCCGATGCTCCTACATTGCCCCTATTTTGTTATACCGCTGTGGGTTGGTTAGATGGAAAAAATTATGTTCCTGCAGTGCGTATTGAAAAAGACATTCGACAAGATTGTGAAGGATATGATCAAGACACCATTGATGCCGGCACACAAAAATTACTCTCATTATATAGTCATAACCGTTTGGTGAAACATTTGATGGAAAACTGTTGTCAAACCTATACCTGTCCTGCTGCACGTAACTTAGCAATGGGCCGTTGGGAATGCCCTATCCCCATTTCACCTGCTTGTAACGCCAACTGCATAGGATGTATATCGTTCCAACCACAGGAGGAAGAAATTATTTCGACTCAGGATCGTTTAACTTTTAAACCCACTGCTGCCGAAGTTGTTGAATATACTGTACCGCATTTAATGAGTGCCCCTTTCCCTATTATTAGTTTTGGCCAAGGATGTGAGGGTGAACCATTATTAATGTGGGAGACCATAAAGGAAGCGATTATTGAAATCAGAAAACATACCGATAAGGGAAGTATTAATATTAACTCCAACGGATCAAATCCAAAAGCAGTAGCTGAACTAGCTGCTGTTGGGTTGGATAGTATTCGCGTGAGTATGAACTCGGCGCGTGAACATATTTACAATGCTTATTACCGTCCTAACAATTACACTTTTGCTGATATTAAGGAAAGCATTCGTGTTATGTCCGATGCAGGAAAATGGACGAGCATTAATTATTTTGTATTTCCAGGTATGACCGATAGTGTGGAAGAATATGAGGCATTAAGAAAATTAATAAAGGACACTGGACTTAAAATGATTCAATGGAGAAACTTTAACATTGATCCTGATTGGTACTTGGGCAAAATTGGTTTCACAGAATCCGAAGAAATAATGGGCATAAAACAAATGATGGAATTGATTCAAGAAGAATTTCCTGATTTAAAGTTTGGCTATTTCAATCCACCCATTGAAAGAATCAAAGGAGACTTTACACAAAATTTTGCGCATCATTGAGAAGAAATAATCAAATAGGTGCATTACTTGCTATTTGTTCAACCATTATTTGGTCTGGTAATTTTATTGTTTCAAGATATGCTATTCATTTAGCAGGCCCTATGAGTATTGCCTTATTTCGATGGACTATTGCAACCATCACTATGTTTCCATTTGCGATTAGTAATTTAAAAGCTGAATGGCCCATTTTCAAACAAAATAAACTGTACTTTTTTTTAATGGGTTTAATCGGATTTACCGTTTACAATACCTTAATATACTCAGCTGGTCATTATGCAACGGCCATTAATATGGCTTTGTTTGGATCCACAGTAAACCCAATCGTGGCAGCACTATTAGGCGCTTGGCTAGTAAATGAAAAATTGCACTGGAAAAACATTTCAGGAATTTTATTATGTATTATTGGCACTCTCTATTTATTGACGAAAGGTGACATTCATAATATTTTAAGCTTTCAATTTGGCAAAGGTGATTTATGGATGATTGCCGCTGGAGTTTGTTTTGGTTCTTATAATGTATTTGTAAAAAAGAAACCAAAGGGAATTTCAAATAACAGTTTTCTGTTGTGTTTATTCATCATTGGAGCTACCCTATTATTACCTGGTGCTTTATATGAAATGAATTATGTTCAACCTGTAGTTTATAATACACATTTATTATGGGTCGTATTATATATAGGCATTGGCAATTCAACCATCTCCTATTTAATTTGGAATAATGCAATTCAAAAAATTGGTGCGGGAAAGGCTTCTTTGTTTTTGACGTTGGGTCCGATACTAAGTTCATTTGAAGCGGTTTTATTTTTAAATGAAAGCTTCAACCAAGCACAAATTGTTAGTGGAATTATTATCATTTCAGGTATTGTTATTAATACTTGGCCAACTCCAATCAAGCCCGTCACTCATCAAACTAGTTAAATGACCTCTACTATTATCATACTTTGCTTTATTGCATTTTTTGCAGGACTAGTGGATGCTATTGTAGGCGGCGGCGGATTGATACAAACACCGGCTGGTTTAATTTTACTTCCTAATAATTCAGTAGCACAGGTTATTGGATCCTTAAAAATACCCTCCTTTGCAGGCACTTTTTTTGCAGCTCGTACTTTTTTGAAAAAAATTAAAATTCCTTTTGCCAGGCTTTTACTATTTACAAGTATCGCTTTTACTGCCTCCTTCACGGGTTCACTTTGCTTAACAAAAGTGAGTAATCAATTCATGAAGCCAGTCATATTATTTGTGTTGGCAGGCATTGCCATTTATACTTACACGAAAAAGGACTTTGGTCAAACATCAAAAAATGAAAATTTAACATTTCCTTGGTATAAAGCAGCACTCATTTGTTTTGGATTGGGATTTTATGATGGCTTTATTGGGCCAGGAGCTGGAAGTTTGTTGGTTCTTGCCTTTATAACCTTTCTAGGATTTGATTTTTTACAGGCCAATGCCCACGCTAAAGTGGTTAATTTGGCAACCAATTTAGGTTCTATTGTATTGTTTACCTTGAAAGGCGTAATTCTTTGGCATATTGCTTTTCCAATGGCTATATGCAACGCAGTTGGTGGTATGGTGGGATCTAAATTAGCATTAGCAAAAGGTAATAAATTTATAAGAACTCTATTTTTAATTGTTATCATAGGAACACTTTGCAGATTGGGATATGATGTATTTTTACATTAATTTTATTGTATGCAATTAAATTTCGAACAACAAAAAAATATAAAAGCAGGTGTATATACATTTATAATTTGTATACTTCTTGCCACTTTATTTTTTGTATTGCAATGGAATCAAATTCCTCCCATTATTACACCACCTGAGCCTACTTACATGGAAGTTAATTTGGGAAACAGTGAAACAGGATTGGGCGAAATTCCTCCCATGAGTAAGGAAGCTCCAGCACCTGAGGTTGGCGCAAGCAAACAAACAAAAGCATCCACAGCTCCAAATACCTTAAAAGTAAACGCAAGTGCGAGTAATGATGAAAATGACGAAGCTATAAAATCATCAAAAGCTAAAAAAAATATTAAATCTACTCCCGTTGCTCCTACACCAAAACCAAAAGCAATGATGGGAAAATATGCTGGAGGAAATGGCAAAGGTGGAAATAATCAGGATAGCTATAATAATGTCAAGGATCAAGGCATTGCGGGTGGTAAAGGTGACCAAGGTGTTGCTAATGGTAGCATTAATGGTAAATCCTATCAAGGAACAGGTGGTCCATTTGTAACAAAAGGCGATCGACAAGTGACTAAAGTATATTCCTTTAATGGCGACGTGGAAGCAGCTACTATATATGCTGAAATTGAAGTAAGTCCAAATGGTATTGGTCGGTTTGTTCAAATTGCCAAAGGTTCTTCCTCAAATGATTCAAAATATAAAAAAGCAATTACAGAATATTTAACAAAAATTAATTTTAACACGAGTGATCATAGTTCTATGGTAACTGTGAAATTTAAATTCGAAGTTCAGTAATTAATTCAATAAGTATATAATCATTAGCTTAATCACTTTTCATGGCTTACGAAGAAACCATTGACTACTTATATAGTCGTTTACCCATGTTTAGTCGCATTGGTGCTGCAGCCATAAAAAATGACTTAACTAATACAATTGCTATTTGTGATTTTTTAGGGAAGCCTCAAGATAAATTCAAAACCATTCATATTGCGGGTACGAATGGAAAGGGCTCCACTAGTCATATGCTAGCAAGTATTTTTCAAGAAGCTGGTTACAAAACAGGATTATATACCTCCCCTCACTTATATGATTTCAGAGAGCGCATTAAAGTAAATGGTGAAATGTGCACCAAGGAATTTGTGACCACTTTCACCAATCGAATGAAAGATTTGATTGAACAAATTGAACCCAGTTTTTTTGAAATCACTGTTGGCATGGCCTTTGAATATTTTGCTCAAGAAAAATGCGACATCGCCATTATTGAAACAGGATTAGGAGGCCGATTAGATAGCACCAATGTGATTCAACCTGAGTTATCCATAATCACTAATATTGGCTGGGATCATATGGCATTACTTGGCAATACCCTACCCGCCATTGCTAGTGAAAAAGCAGGTATTATAAAAAGGGAAACACCTGTGGTAATTAGTGAAGTGATTGAGGAAACAAAATTAGTGTTTGAACAAAAAGCGAAACTTGAAAATGCACCCATTTATTTTGCGGAAGAATTTTTAACATTTAAATCGTTTCAACATAATTGGGCAACCTCCTTATTTGAATTTCATCAACCACTTATTCATTTTTTAGACGCCCCTTTATTTCAAAAAACATTTACGGTTAATTGTGATTTGCCAGGCAAATACCAGCTTAAAAACTTGAAAGGTGTTTTAGTAGCTGCACAGTTACTATCCAGCATGGGTTGGAAAATAAATGGAAAGCAAGTAAATAAAGCATTATTAAACGTTAAAAAAAATACAGGATTAATGGGTCGTTGGGAGTGTATTCAAGAAAGTCCTAAAATCATATTGGATGTAGCACATAACGAACATGGAATAAAAGCATTATTGGATCAGCTAGCTATCATGCATTTTAATGAATTGCATATCATTACCGGCATGGTAAAAGATAAGGACGTGGAAGCTGTATTAAAATTGTTACCTAAAAAAGCTAAATATTATTATACACAGTCCCATATTCCAAGAGCGCTTTCCTGCGCTGAATTATCAGATAAAGGAAATAGTTTAGGCCTAGAAGGTGGATGCTATGATAATGTAAACCTGGCCATTGACCAGGCAAACAAAAATGCCAACCCCCAAGATTTAATTTTGGTGATTGGCAGTGTATTTTTAGTCGCAGAAGTAAATAGAAACTTAATTTCTAGTTAATTGTTTTAATTACTACCAGCCCTTTTGTGCTCTTAAGGCTTTAATGTGGGCAACATGATGTTGTCCATGCCATGCATAAATAGCAAACATGTCCCAAATACTTACTTCGGTATTTCTTACAGGATGAAATAATTTTCTTTGCCATTGTTCAGGCGTTAAACTTGCAAATAAATTCGCCCAACGTTCATGTAATGCATGCAATAATGTAATAGAATAGTTCAAGGGTGTATCCAAAACATCAGCTGTTAAAGCCCATGCATTTTCGTCATAAGGTTTAATGGTTGGAACTTCCTCGGTTAAGGCTAATTTAAAACGAACAAAAGCATTCATATGACTATCCGCTAAATGATGCACCACTTGATTCACCGTCCAACCTCCTTCACGATAAGGGGTGTCTAATTGAGCTTTATCTAAATTCAAAATGGCATGCTCAACATCGGATGGAGCATGTCTCAAATCCTGAATCCATTTGTTTTTTGTTTCTTCACTGTATGGCATTAATTGATATTTGCCAATTGGATATCGTGGGTCTTGTGTCATATTTTTATTGTTTATATACTATTTAATTAAATTTCTGCTCTCCATTCCTTTCCAGTCAAATTAATAAATACGTCTTCTAAATTAGCCTTTTTCACTTCCTTTTCTTTTTCAAAACCTGTGGCTACTAAATTATCTATTAGTTCGTTGGGGGTATTAATTGCAATTACTTCCCCGCTATCTACTATCGCTACGCGATCACATAAAATTTCGGCCTCATCCATATAATGTGTGGTTATTATAACGGTTGTTCCATTGTCCCTAATTTCCTTAATCAAATCCCACAAATTACGACGCGCTTGTGGATCCAAGCCTGTTGTAGGTTCATCCAAAAAAATAATCTTAGGCTTATTTATTAACGTAGTGGCAATTGAAAATCTTTGTTTTTGACCTCCACTTAATTCTTTGAATTTGGACTTAGCCTTGTCTTCTAAATTTACTTTTTTTAATAAAGCAATGGGATCCGTTTCACTTTGATATAAGCCAATAAATAAATGAATGATTTCTGTTAAATTAAGGTTTGGATAGAACCCGGATGTTTGTAATTGGACCCCGATGATTTTTTTAATTTCCTCAGGATTTTTATCTAAATCAAATCCATTCACCAACACTTCCCCACTTGTTTTTTGCCTAAGTGTTTCAATAATTTCTAAAGTAGTTGATTTGCCAGCTCCGTTGGGGCCTAATAGTCCAAAAATTTCACCTTCATAAACCTCAAAACTTATTCCTTTAACCGCTGTAAAATCGCCATAGGACTTCACTAAGTTTTTAACAGAAATTATCACAGGTGCCGGCATATAGTTTAAATTGATCTTTACAAATTTAGTTGCTTTTCGCCTTATCTTTGACAAAATAAATAGGAACATTATGAAGGTAGGTATTTTAGGAGGAGGCCAATTAGGAAGGATGTTATTACAAGCAGCCACCAACTATGATGTAACTACTTATGTTTTAGAAAATGATCCGGAATGTCCAGCTGCTCATTTATGCCACCATTTTGTAAAAGGAAATATTAATGATTACGATGCCGTATATAATTTTGGCAAACAATTGGACGCATTAACCATTGAAATTGAAGCAGTAAATGTGGACGCTTTGGAGCAATTAGAAAAAGAAGGTGTAAAGGTTTACCCTACTCCTTCGGCTATACGAATCATTAAAAACAAAATACTACAAAAACAGTTTTATGCTGACAATGAAATTCCGAGTTCGGCTTTTCATGTTACGCAAACTCAATCGGACTTGTCAAAGTTTACCGACTTTTTTCCTGCTGTTCATAAATTAGGAGAAGGTGGTTATGATGGTAAAGGAGTACAAGTAATTGACAGTGAAAGCGAAATTGCACTTGGATTTAATGCACCCTCTGTTTTAGAAAAAAAAATCAAAATTAAAAAGGAGCTTGCGTTAATAGTTGGCATGAACCCTAAAGGTGAAACCATTACTTTCCCACCCGCTGAAATGATATTTGATCAGATATATAATTTATTGGATTACCAATTAAGCCCAGCTAAAATACATGAAAAACAATTATGGAAAGCCGAAGCAATCGCGCTTAAAATAGTAAACAGTTTAAAAAGTCCAGGCCTATTTGCCGTTGAATTATTTATTGATGAAAATGAAGATGTTTGGGTTAATGAAACTGCCCCACGTGTGCACAATAGTGGCCATCATTCTATTGAAGCAAATTACAGCAGCCAATATGATATGTTATGGCGCATTTTGTTAAATTACCCTTTAGGAAATCCAAAAGCTATTATGCCTTCAGCCATTGTCAACATAATCGGTGCTATTGGTTTTGAAGGCGATGTGATATATGAAGGATTGGATGAAGTGTTGAAAATGGAAAATGTATTTGTTCATTTATACGGAAAGAAAAAAACAAAGCCAGGTCGAAAAATGGGTCATGTCACCATTATAAGCGACGATTATCAAGACCTCACCTACAAAGCGCATAAGATAAAAAATACCCTTAAGGCAAAAGCATAATACAATAGCTATTGCATAAAATTTTCAAGCTAATTATTACTAAATAAGTATGAGCATGATTTTATTGATTTGACTGATTTCCTGATTGAACTTTTTCTGCAACCATCTTAGGCTTTACCACAATCTTTTTTCCTTGAATGGGTTTAACGTAGCCAATACCAATAATACTTTTCAACTGTAATCCTGGCGAGGTTTTATTGGGCCCAAAAATTCTAATTTTATCATCATACATCATATCTAGACTATAAGTGGCCGAAAAGTTTTTTTGAATTTTGAAGGTGAATAAATTAGTCATGTAAAAATTCACATTCTCAGGGTTTTGATAATAGTTTGAGAAAAAATCGGCCCTCCCTTTATAAGTTATGTTGGAAAATATCTTTTGATTATAGTTAATGGTAACAAACAATCCAGTTTCTCTTTTAAAATTTTTGCCTTTGTCAACCCCATATTTACCAAGCGCTGATAATTTATTATTCAAAACAATGGTGCTTCTTGAAGTTAAGGGTGAAAAGAAAATAGACAACCTATCGCTAGGCTTATAGTCAACTCCTGCTGATAATACTAAATAAGCTGGTGATAAAAAACTAGATATAAAGTTGTTCGATGACCCATTAAAACTATAGCCATCAAAAAACTGTGAACGAAAATTAAATAAGGCTGATAAGTACATTTGACCTGTTGAATCAATTTTATATCCATACTTACTCAATAAATCAAGTCGATCGTCATTTTTACGCCCACCTAAACTTGTGGATTGCATATAGCCTAAGTTCACATCGATATTGTTATCCCAGTTATGTCTTGGCTTTTGATAAAATGCGAAATAATTAAAATAGCTAGTCAAAGCCATGTTGAAATTATCACCTCCTGCAGCCCAATTACTTAAAGAACTTTGTGATAAATTAAAATTGTATAGTCCACCTGTTTTCCAATTCCAAAATGTAGTATCGGTTTCTTTCTTAATGCTTCGAGAGGTTTCGGATCTCAATTTGGCTACAACCAGATCCTGGGCATGCGAAGTCTTTAAAAAAAAACAAATGAAAACAAGGATAAGCCATTTATTCATACAAGTTCATTTAAACAAATATACATTTTATTATAAAGCATTGATTGTTAAGCTACTACAATAATACAATGAATATTTTCTAACATGAATAATAAGTTCATAATCAAATAATTAGCTATTAAAATATGACAAGTTGGCACATTCAATTATTTTTTAACTAAATTTGCAGACTCAACAATTATACAGGTTTATTCATGGAATTATACGCAAACGATACAAAGGCACATGACGAATCAAGGCAAGGTGAAGCATTTGAATCCAATCAAACTCATAAGCAGTTTGACAAATACTTTTATGTAGAAAGTTACGGATGTGCTATGAATTTTGCAGATAGTGAAGTGGTTGCATCTATCTTAGAGCAAAATGGTTATGGGGGTACTCGAAATGCTGAAATCGCTGACCTTATATTGGTTAACACATGTTCAGTTCGTGAAAAAGCCGAGCAAACGGTTCGCAAAAGACTAACTGAATTTAGAAAATTAAAAACGGCAAAGCCTGGTTTATTAGTGGGTATTTTAGGTTGCATGGCTGAGCGTTTAAAATCACAATTATTAGAGGAAGAAAAGTTAGTGGATATGGTAGTTGGCCCTGACGCCTATCGATCCCTACCTGATTTAATATTAGAAGCAGGTACAGGACAAAAAGCAGTAAACGTAATATTAAGTCGTGATGAAACCTATGGTGATATTGCACCGGTTAGATTAGACAGTAATGGAATTAGTGGATTTGTTTCCATTATGCGTGGCTGTAATAATATGTGTAGCTTTTGCGTAGTTCCTTTCACTAGAGGTCGCGAACGTAGTCGTGATGCATTTAGTATTGTTGCTGAGTGTCGTGACTTATTTGAAAAAGGATATAAGGAAATTACATTGTTAGGACAAAACGTAGACAGTTACTATTGGAATAATCCTGAAACAAATGTGTCAGTTACTTTTGCGCAATTATTGGAAAGCGTTGCTCAAATTGACATTAGTTTACGTGTTCGTTTTAGTACTTCCCACCCTAAGGACATTACAGATGAAGTTTTATATACGATGGCTAAATACTATAATATTTGCAAATACATTCACTTACCTGTTCAAAGTGGTAGCACAAGAATGTTGCAATTAATGAATCGTACTTACACGCGTGAATGGTATTTATCAAAAGTAGCACGCATTAAAGAAATCATGCCTGACTGTAGTATTTCGGCTGATATTATTGCAGGATTTTGTACTGAAACCGAGGAGGATCATCAGGATACCATTAGTATTATGAAGGAAGCTAATTACGATTATAGCTATATGTACTTTTATTCGGAACGACCTGGAACACTTGCTGCAAAAAGGTATGAGGATGATATTCCCGAGGAAATTAAAAAAAGAAGATTACAAGAAATTGTCGATGTACAATGGATACTTTCCAATGAAAGCAATAAAAGAGACCTAGACAAAACATTTGAAGTTTTAATTGAAGGCAATAGCAAAAAAAGCGAAAATGAATGGATGGGACGAAATAGTCAAAACAAAGTAATTGTTTTCCCAAAACAGGGTAACCACTTTAAAAAAGGCGATTACGTTCAAGTGAAGGTTACTGATTTTACAAAAGGAACTTTATTAGGGAAGGCTGTTAATTAAAAAATTATGGATTTACAATCATTAAAAAACAGGTTTAGTATTATTGGAAATACGCCATCGCTAAACCATGCACTCAATACTGCCGAGCAAGTTGCTGCAACCGACTTGACGGTATTAATTGTTGGGGAATCAGGTGTTGGAAAAGAGGTATTTTCTCAAATTATACATAGTTTATCGGCACGCAAACACAATCCATTTATTGCTGTTAACTGCGGGGCAATTCCTGAAGGCACAATTGATTCCGAATTATTTGGACATGAAAAAGGTTCCTTTACAGGTGCGGTGGATAGTCGTAAAGGTTATTTTGAAACCGTAAATGGAGGTACCATATTTTTAGATGAGATTGGAGAAATGCCATTGGGTACACAAGCAAGATTATTACGTGTTTTAGAAACCGGTGAATTTATAAGAGTGGGTTCTTCAAAGGTTCAAAAAACCGATGTACGCGTAATTGCTGCTACCAATCGTGAATTAATGGAGTTTACACAAAAAGGAAAATTTAGAGAGGACTTATATTATCGTTTAAACACCGTCCCTATTCGAGTGCCCAGTTTAAGAGATCGTAAAGAAGATATCCCTTTATTATTCAGAAAATTCGTGGTTGATTTTGCAGAAAAATATAAGACGAAACCCATTTTTTTAGACGAAGAAGCAACAACCTTATTGGCAAATTATAGCTGGCCTGGAAATGTGCGTGAGCTTAAAAATATAGCAGAACAAATTTCAGTATTGAGTACCACTGACCAAATCAATGGCCAAATACTTGCCGGATTCTTACCTACGCATACAAAGCATAATATGCCCATGGTAACAGGTGGAACCCCAGTTGGTGAATTTGCAAATGAACGCGAAATATTATACAAGTTATTTTTTGACATGAAAAAGGACGTTAATGAATTGAAAAAAATGTTCTTTGAAATATTACAAAATCCTGCAATTGCAGGTCAAACAAATAATTTTACGAGGGAAACCATGATGAATGAGCTAAAAGAAGATGTTTTTGAAACAAGCAACAACTCAAATTTAATGGCTCCTACCAATAATATTGTAGCGCCCAAATCAGCTGTTCAAATTGCTAGTAGTCAGCCCTTAATTATTGATAATGATATGCAGGGTCATTTTGAAGTGGAAGAGTCTTTAAATATAATGGATAAGGAAAAAGAACTAATTTTAAAGGCGTTAAAAAAACATCGTGGACGTCGCAAGGATGCGGCGACTGACTTAGGCATTAGTGAAAGAACACTTTATAGAAAAATTAAAGAATATAACATTGAAGAATAATAAATTTCTGATTGATTATAGTTTACCAAATAAGCGCCTTGTATACATACTATTACCCTTAATAGTTTTGTTGTCAGGTTGTGGTATTTATAGTTTTAGAGATGCCATCATTCCGGATAATGTAAAAACAGTTAAAATTGGCTTTATTGAAAACAAGGCAAGGTATGTAAACCCACAACTAGCCCCATTGTTAACAGATAAGTTATTGCAAAAAATTATTGGTCAAACTAAATTGACTAGAACCAATAGTGATGATGCACATTATCAAATATTTGCTACTATTACGAATTATGATCCTACACAAACGGTGGGTGTTAGTGCACAACAAGCAACAACAAACCGTCTAACAGTCACTGTACATGTGTTGTTAAAAAAGACACTTGATAATAAAGAATTAGAATTTGATGTATCAAGGAATTTTGATTTTTCGGCCAATTTAAGTTTAAATCAAGCCGAAGGACAATTAATGGATGATATTGTACGCAATATAACAGATGATATTTTTAACCAAATATTTTCAAACTGGTAAATCATGAATGCTTCTGTAATCAATAACATATTACAAAATTGGACGGGTCATGACGACTTGAATAATTTAGATGTACAAATTTTAGAGCATTGTGTACAGGACAACCCATACAATGCTAGTTTACAATTTATATTGGCTAAAAAATATGAGTTAGATCAATCTGAAAAATTCAAGTATCAACTCCAAAAAACTTGCAGTTATTTCCCTTCAGCTTTACAACTTCATCAGCGTTTAGTGATAGATGAGCAAGTAGAAAATAACCCACCATTAGATGAAAAATTAAATACCTTGGTTTCTTCCCAATTGGCTCAGTATAATGAATCGGTTGCTACGAGCCAACTTGAATTTGAAAAAGAAAGGAACCAGTTAACAAAAGACTATTTTGCAGCTCAAGGCATTGAAATTGACTTGGAAAAGATACCTCAGGATAAATTAACCCAACAATTAAGGAGTTTTACAGCATGGTTAAAAGTGTTAAAGCATCAGGATCCAAATAATCAAAATAAGGCCAATATTGGGGAAGAACAAGAGAAAATGATAGAGGTTTTAGCTGAAAAAGCCAATAAATCGACCGATGTCATTACCCTTGCTATGGCTGAAATATGGGAAAATCAGGGCAATTATCGAAAGGCAATTGACATTTATTCCAAATTAAGTTTTATTATTCCTGAAAAATCCGTTTATTTTGCGTCTCGAATTGAACAATTAAAACAAAAGAACAAATGATAACTTTATTTATAATCTTAATGATTGCTGCATGTATTGGCCTAGGATTTATGGTTTTGATCCAAAACCCTAAAGGTGGAGGCTTAAACGCTAATGTAGGTGGCTTATCCAATAATTTCATGGGTGTTAAACAAACAACCGACGTTTTAGAAAAAGGCACCTGGATTTTTGTAGCGGTAATTGCTGTTTTAGCAATGACTTCTACTCTATTTTTAAGATCTGCAGGAACGGGTGATTCTGAAAAAGGCTTAATTAACAAAGTTAATACTTCAGCAACAGCTCCTACTCAAACAGCACCTGCTCAAAACGCACCTGTACAAACAGCGCCTGCTCAAAATGTACCTGCTAGCACAATGCCTGCAACTAAATAATTAAAATTGTTATAAAAATTTAATCCCCACCCCTTAAAAGGTGGGGATTTTTATTGTATTTTGAAATATGAAAAAAATTATTGGATTGCTCCTAATCCTGCTATTTTGCTACGAGGCATATAATATTTTTGTAAAAACAACTCATTTCAATAGCGATCATACAAGCTTTGAATACCAACAAAATGGCATGGACGCTTTAGCAGATACTTTAGTTGCAAAAGGAATTATATTAGACAAGCCTAGTTTTTTGTTGTTAAGTAAGGTTTTTAAGATTGAGCATAAAATTAAGCCCGGAAAATTTTATGTAAAAAAGAATACAAGCTTACTTTCTCTTGTACGCATGATGCGCAATAACCAACAAGCCTCCGTAAATTTTGTATTAAATAAAGTTCGTACGCTAGGTGAATTAGCAAAACTTATCGAAAACACAATGTCCATTGATAGCATTTCGGCTATTCATTTTTTAAAAAATAACGATTCATTAGCTCCATTTGATACTGACACAACATTACTTTTAACTTTATTTATTCCCAATACCTATTCGATGTATTGGTCTTCATCTATGCCGAAATTGATGAAAAAAATGGTCGATGCGCAACAAAAATTCTGGAATGCCAATAACCGACTTGAAAAAGCAAAAGCAATTGGAATGACACCTAATGAAGTATATACCCTAGCATCCATTGTTGAAGAAGAATGTAATTACGATTCTGACAAAACATTAATTGCCAGTGTTTACCAAAATCGTATTAAAAAAGAAATGCCTTTACAAGCTTGCCCAACCATTAAATTCGCAATGCAAGACTTTACTTTAACGCGTATTTATGAAAAGTATTTAAGTAACCCTTCCCCTTATAATACTTACCGACACAAAGGGCTACCTCCTGGGCCAATTTGTACCCCAAGTCCAAAAACAATTGACCTAGTATTAAATGCTCCAAAAACAAACTATCTTTATTTTGTAGCCAAATCGGACTTTAGTGGGTATCATCATTTTAGTGCTACTTACGACGAACATAATAAATTTGCAAAAGAATACCAGCTCAAATTAGATGAATATCAAAAACGAAAAAACAAGTAATACGAATAAACCTTTAATGATGATAAAGAGGGTGTATTCAATGGTACTGACTTTGATGGGGCCCATTTTACGCATGCTAAAACGAACTGCTAAGCGCATTCAGTTACCAGGATTTCAACAAATTAATTTATACCAAGTTATTAAGTTTTTAATCAAGCAATTAAATACACTAGGATTATATGATCGCGCCTCCTCCATTTCATTTAATTTATTAATGGCATTACCTGCTGGATTTTTATTTTTATTTTCATTGATACCCTACTTCCCAAAATCATTTAAAATAAAAAAACAAATTCTATCTTTATTTAAAGACATTGCACCAAATTCAAGTACTTACCATTTTATTTTAGATATTATTAATGACTTATTAAGTCAGCACGTTGGTATATTTTCATTTGGATTTATATTATTACTTTTTTACGCTTCTAATGCAATGACTGGTATCATTCGAAGTTTCGACAAGTCAATTATGCAAAATCGACCTTTTTTTCTGCATCAACGTATGAGGGCTATACGACTTACTATTATTTTAATGCTCCTTGTTTTTGCAAGTTTAATGGTATTGATAGGCCAGGATCAATTAACTAGCTTATTGAGAGTAGGATTTGACATCAATAAAAGCACCATTTTACCTTATTGGAATTTTATAAGATGGGTTGTAATTATCTTACTACTATTTTTTGGAAATGCGTTTATATATAAATTTGCACCCCATATAAAAGAAAAATGGCCTCTAGCTTCACCAGGCGCATTGCTTTCCACCTTGTTGATGCTATTGACAACTTTTGGATTTTCCTATTGGGTAAACAACTTTAGTAGTTATAATAAAATATATGGTTCTATTGGAACCGTCTTAATTGTTATGACTATCATATATATTAATGCCCTAATTCTATTAATTGGATTTGAATTAAATGTAAGTATCGAGCTTATCAAAAAGGAGCAAGATAAAATTGATTACTTCAATTGATAACTACCATAAAAAAAACCGCTAATTACTTAGCGGTTTTTTTTATTTTGAAAAGCTATTCAAAAACTACTTATTAGCCATATCTGGTATTTCATTTACCTTATAAACACCTGCATCTAGTTTAGCTTTAGTCTCACTAAACGCAATTAAGGTTAAATCAATTTCATCTTGCGTATGTAATGCTGTAGGTATCAATCTGTAAATTATATGCCCTTTTGGAATCACCGGATAAACTACTATAGAACAAAATATTTTATAGTTTTCTCTGATATCCATACACATTGCAGTTGCTTCTTCCACACCACCTTTCATATATACTGGCGTCACCACTGAATCGGTTTTACCAATATCAAAGCCTCTTGCTTTCAGCCCATTTTGCAAGGCTAAAGCATTTTTCCATAAATTATCTTTCAACTCAGGCTTAGATCTTAATAATTCCAATCTTTTCAAGTTCCCAATTACGTATGGCATGGGTAAACTCTTTGCGAAAATTTGAGAACGAATATTATATCGGATATAATCAATAATGGTCCTTGGCCCCGCCATAAAAGCACCTATGGATGCCATACTTTTAGCAAAAGTTGAAAAGTATAAGTCAATCTCCTCCTGACAACCCTGCTCCTCACCTGCACCTGCACCTGTTTTACCTAATGTGCCAAATCCGTGTGCATCGTCCACTAACAAACGAAACGGAACTTTCTTTTTCAAAGCTGCAATTTCTTTTAACTTACCTTGATCACCTGCCATTCCAAAAACACCTTCGGTGATGACTAAAATACCTCCTCCTTGTTTTTCAGACAACGCATGTGCTCTTGCTAATTGCTTTTCACAATCTTCAACGTCATTGTGTTTAAACACAAAGCGATGTCCAGGTATCATTCTTAATGCATCAATGATACAAGCATGACATTCCGCATCATATACAACCACATCATGACGGCCACAAATTGCATCAATAGCACTCATAATTCCCTGGTAACCGTAATTCATTAAAATGGAATCCTCTTTATGTACAAACTCAGCTAATTCCTTTTCCAATTGTTCATGATGATCGCTATTTCCACTCATCATTCTTGCTCCCATTGGTAATGCTAAACCATAGTTGGCACTTGCATCCGCATCTGCTTTTCTAACTTCAGGGTGATTGGCTAAGCCTAAATAATTATTCAAACTCCAAATAATCATTTCTTTTCCTCTAAACTTCATTTTAGATCCTATTTCTCCATCCAATTTTGGAAAAGCAAAGTAACCGTGCGCTCTTTCACGATGTTGACCAATGGGTCCGTAGTTTTTGATTAATCTTTCGAATATGTCTGCCATATATTGTTAATTATTAATGCAAATTTAATCAATTTTTACCTTTCAAAAGAGTATAATTAGCTTATTTTGTGCACTTGTATAGTTACCCCTTATTTAAGCTTTAATTTAGTTTGAAAATTGAAAATTATGAAAAATATAACCCCCCTATTATTTTGTTTTATTACATTGATCTCAAATGCACAAACAGCTAAAATTCATAAAGAAACAATTTCCCATAAAGGAAAACCAAAATTAATTGTTGGTATCATGGTGGATCAAATGAGATGGGATTATATAAATCGATTTAAACCATATTTTACTTCTCAAAATGGTCTTAATCGTTTTTTAAATGAAGGTTCAACCTGCGATAATACTTTAATACCCTATGTACCTACGGTTACGGCATGTGGCCATGCTTCCGTTTATACAGGCTCAGTTCCAAGTATAAATGGCATTACAGGCAATAATTGGTTTGATAATCAAAAGCAAAAATCGGTTTACTGTGTTGAAGATGAAAGTGTACAATCCATTGGAGTTGAAAATATTGCATCAGGCAAAATGAGCCCGGCTAACTTATGGACTACCACCATTGGTGATGAAATGAAAATAGCAAGTAATTTCAAAAGTAAAGTAATCGGAATTTCAATAAAAGACCGTGGTGCAATTCTACCTGCAGGACATAGTGCCGACGGAGCATTTTGGTATGATAGCAAAACAGGATACTTTATTAGTTCATCCTATTATGCTCCGCAATTACCAACATGGGTTACAGCGTATAATGCTAGGCATCGTCCAGACAGTCTTTATGCATTAGATTGGAATTTAAGTTTGAAAAAATCTATATATGAAGCTAACTGTGATAATGACCAAAATGAATATGAATCCACTCCTTTAGGAAAAGATCAAAAAGGTTTTCCATATAATTTACATGGTTTTATAGGTAAAGATTATAGTAAAATATCATCCACCCCTTATGGTAATACTTTAGTCGCTGAACTTGCGCAACAAGCAATAATAAATGAAAAATTAGGACAGGATAATATAACTGATCTGCTTGCTGTAAGTTTTTCATCACCTGACTATATTGGCCATAGCTTTGGTCCAGATTCATGGGAAACCTTGGATGGTTATGTTAAACTAGATGACTTAATTGCACAACTATTTACAACTTTAGACAAACAAGTAGGTAAAGACAATTATACTGTATTTTTAACTGCGGATCATGCCGTTGCTAATATTCCTGGCTTTGCAAAAAAACACAAATTGCCTGGTGGCGTTGTTAATGAAGATCAAATAAAAAAAGGTTTGAGCGATTTTTTGATGAGTAAAGGATTAAATGGAAAATTAATTAGTGCAGTACGAGAATACAATGTCCATTTTAACCATTCATTAATGGATAGTTTAAATATTAACAATGATAAATTAATTGCATTAAGTGCCCAATACCTTGAAAAATTACCTGAAGTATTACAAGTTGTAGATGCAAGAAATGCAACTGCATCAGGTTTACCACAAAGCTTGAGGGAAAGAATTGCAAATGGATACAATCCACAAAGAGCTGGAGATATATTAATTGTTACTAAATCGGGTTATGTTGACGGTTTCTTCACAGGAACAAGTCATGGTGTTTTATATAACTATGATGCACATATACCACTTTTATTATTGGGTGCCGGAATTAAGCATGGAGTAATTAATGCTCCTACATATATGACCGATATTGCCCCAACCATTACTACCCTTTTAGGCATCCAAATGCCAAGTGGCGCAATTGGAAAACCTATATTAGAAGTGTTAAAGTAGTATTTACCAACTATTTTATCGCTAATTTAGTATTCTAAAACAAATATTATGAAAAAGATTTTATTCGCTAGTTTATTTTTAATGGCTGCAAATTTTGCATTTGCTGCTGATAAATGTACTGCTGATTGTCATAAATCAGCACACAAATGTACCAAAGCTTGTCATAAAGATGGTGCAGGTCATGTTGCCAATCATGGAGAAAAAGACCATATGTGTACAGCAAAAGATTGTAAGCATGATTGCGGAAAAGAATGCATGAAGAAAGCATAATTTTTCGAAGTATAAAGCATATAAGAAAGGCCACTCAATTGAGTGGCCTTTCTTATCCAATTTATTTTTCAAAATAAATAAAATCATTAGAGATTCAAAAGAGGCTTGCGAGCTTCTCTTACGCAAGCTTTTTTTGCAAATTCGCGTCTAATGCATCCAAGAACTCTTCAGTATAAACATAGTGTTCGCCATGTTTAACTTTGTTTCCGTGAACACATACTGCTAAATCCTTAGTCATAATACCCGATTCAACTGTTTCCACACAAACTTCTTCTAAAGCTTTTGAGAAATGAATTAATTCCTGGTTATTATCCAACTGACCTCTAAACTCTAAACCTCTTGTCCAAGCAAAAATAGATGCAATTGGATTAGTTGAAGTTCTGTTTCCTTTTTGGTGCTCGCGGAAGTGACGTGTTACTGTTCCGTGTGCAGCTTCGGCTTCCATTACTTTACCATCAGGTGTAATTAAAGTTGAAGTCATTAAACCTAATGAACCAAAACCTTGAGCAACCGTATCAGATTGTACATCACCATCATAATTTTTACAAGCCCATACGAAATTACCATTCCACTTTAAAGCACTTGCTACCATGTCGTCAATTAAACGGTGCTCATAAGTGATACCAGCTTCAGCATACTTAGTTTTAAATTCATTTTGATAAACTTCTTCAAAAATATCCTTGAAACGACCATCATACTTTTTCAAGATGGTATTTTTGGTAGATAAATATAAAGGCCATTTTTTTGCTAAAGCTTGATTAAAACATGCTCTTGCAAATCCAAAGATACTTTCGTCGGTATTGTACATAGCCATTGCTACGCCATCTCCTTTAAAATTAAACACTTCAAATTCTTGAACTGTTCCGTCCTCACCTTCAAACTTCACAGTTAATTTACCTTTTCCTTTTGTTACAAAGTCAGTTGCACGGTATTGATCACCAAATGCATGACGACCAATACAAATAGGCGCTGTCCAATTAGGCACTAAACGTGGAACATTTTTACAAACGATGGGCTCACGAAATACGGTACCATCTAATATATTACGAATAGTTCCATTAGGGCTCTTCCACATTTGCTTTAACTTGAACTCTTCTACTCTTTGCTCATCTGGAGTGATAGTTGCACATTTGATACCTACTCCATATTGCTTAATGGCATTTGCAGCATCGATAGTAACTTGGTCATTGGTTTCATCACGATATTCCATACCCAAATCGTAATACTTAATATCAATTTCTAAATAAGGCAAAATCAATTTGTCCTTAATAAACTTCCAAATGATTCTGGTCATTTCATCACCATCCAATTCTACTACTGGATTGGCTACTTTAATTTTTTGTCCCATAGCTTTAAAATTTTGTACGCAAATGTACAAAATGTAATAAGAAAAATGAGTGATAAACATAATAAAATCAAACCAATACTTATGTACAGGAATAAGTAATAATTAGCTAAAAAACTAGTCATTTACGATGAGCACAGGGACTGAAACGCTATGCCTAACTGCTTCGATTGTTTCTCCAAAGAAGTAGTCCTTCCAACCTTTATGCTGATGCGCCCCCATTACTAACAATTGTGCGTCTTTTTCTTGAACAATTCTAACAATTTCCTTTACTCTATTTTGATAGCCTAACGCGGTACTTGCTTTGTATCCTTTAGCAATTAGGGCGGATACATAACCATCTAAACGTTCCTGATCTTTTCTTGATTCAATATCATCACTAGCCTCTAATAAATAATTTGCAGTAACACTTTCAACCACATGAATAAATATAAATTCAGTATCACTAGCTTTTTCTTGATCAATCTGAAAAATAGCATGCGCAATTGCGGTTTTGATTAATTTTTGATCACTAGCCGAAAAATCAACGGCAATTGCAATACGTTTAACAGGTTCAGTTTGTGTCCAATCTAATTCAATATGATCCCCATGCAAATCGGTTATTGTTTTTTTATGATTAGCCATTAAAATTGGATAAAGGATGATATATAGCAACAATCCAATAAAAAATAAAATAACTAATATTAATAACCCTTTTAATAGCACATTTTCAGATTGATGAAAAAAATGATTTACAAAATCAAATACTAAATTTCCATTCAAATAAACCAATATAGCGGCTACCATCCAAGCCAATATTTTAACTTTCAATCCAATGGCAAATTCACCCATTGTGTTTTTATCACTCACAAAATGTATAAGTGGAATGACTGCATAACCTAACTGTAAACTTAAAATTACTTGACTCAAAATTAGTAGCGCATCTACTCGATCCTCTCCCATTATTCCAATTACTAAAACAGCGGGAACGATCGCTACAAACCTTGTTAATAAACGTCTAATCCAAGGGTTTAATCTAATTTTCAAATACCCTTCCATTACTATTTGACCAGCTAAGGTGCCTGTTACTGTTGAGCTTTGTCCAGCTGCAATTAAAGCAATCGCAAATAATATAGGCGCTAATTTAGAACCTAACAATGGAGCCAATAAGGAGTGTGCTTCTTCAATTTTTGCAACTTCCTTATGACCTGTTGCAAAAAATGCAGTGGCTGCTAAAATTAAAATGGAGGCATTCACAAAAAAAGCAGCATTCAATGCAACAAAACTATCTATAAAATTATAAAATATCGATTTTTTGATGCCTGGCACAGTTCGATCAATTTTTCTTGTTTGCACCAACGCCGAATGTAAATATAAATTATGGGGCATGACCGTTGCACCGATAATACCAACCGCTATGTATAAAGCCTCGGGTGTTAATTTGGAAGGTATAAATCCTTTTATGGCATAGGATAAATCAGGTTTAGCAATAAATAATTGAATGAAAAAGCTAAACCCAATGGTGGCTACTAATAAAATAATAAAGGCTTCCATTTTCCGAATCCCATATCGTTGTAAAAACAAAAACAAAAAAGTATCCGATACAGTTATGAGGGTACCATACATAAGTGGCATACCTGTCAATAATTTAATTCCAATTGCCATTCCCAGTACTTCAGCTAAATCAGTTGCAGTGATGGCTAGTTCTGCTAAAATGTATAATGATAAATTAACAAAAGGCGGATAAGTCTCTCTATTTACTTGAGCTAAGTCTAATCGTCTAACAATTCCCAAACGGGCACTTAAACTCTGTAAAAGCACCGCCATTAAATTACTGAGTAATAAAATCCATATAAGTTGGTATCCAAAGGCGGCACCTCCTGCTAAATCGGTAGCCCAATTACCTGGGTCCATATAACCAACACTTACTAAATAAGCTGGTCCTATAAACGCTAAAAATTTACGCCAACCCGTTTTTTGACTGGTAGGAACCGATTCATGTAACGTATCTAAGGATTTATTTTGACTCATCAAGTGTAAATTTAATCATAAAGCATTTGCGAAACTCAGTTTGATAGTCTAATTTTATCAAAAACTACCTAATGCGTAAATGGTACTTAATTGGCATCTCCTTATTGATTTTTTCTTGTGGTGAAAAAAAGACCGATTTATCAGGTAATACGCCTATTAAAATTAATGATTTCAATAAGGTTTTTAAAATTGCCGAGCTACCTGTTACCATTTCAGATACGAGTTTAAACCATTTATTAGATACTTTAGTAATTCAAAGAAAAGCATTGGCACAATTTGTTCCAGATAGTGTTATTGATCAATTCCTTGACCCTGCCAATAAAAATAATGCCATTATTCACCCCTTAATTAGAATTGAACAAGAAGCAGAATATTATTTATTGTTAAATATTAAGTATCCTAAAAAACATGAAATTGTTGCCATTGTATTTAATAAAAAAAATAAATATTTAGATTTCCAATCCATCACTGAATTTTTAGATGAAAATAAACATTCATCAAAATATGAGAAAAAGTTAAACATTAATAAAGAACCTTCTTTTTTAGTGGAGGAAAATGTAATTTCTTCCGAAGGAGTTTCATCATATGAAAAAAATGGTTGGGCATATTCAGATAGTAATTTTAGGTTAATCTATTTTGATAGCAATAAAACACCAGAAAATAAAGTTGTCATTAATCCAATTGATACCATTCAAAGTAAAAATATTTACAGTGGTAATTATGGCACGGATGCAAAAAACTATATTTCTTTAAGAGACGATGGCGCTCCTAATAAATACCAATTTTTTATACATTTCGAGAAAAGAAATGGCTCCTGTGTAGGTGAACTTAAAGGCGTTTTGAAATTTACAAATAACACTGCCACCTATACTGAAAAAGGTGATCCATGTATTGTTCATTTTTCAATTAATGGTAATAATATAGCTATTAAGGAGGAAGGAAATTGTGGCAATCATAGAGGGATGAAATGCTATTTTAACGACAAATTTGATAAAATCAAGAAGTCGAAAAGAAAAAAATAATCCACAATTACGGGTTGCAAACGATTGTTATTAACACATCATTGTGTATTATTTACATTTTAGGTAAATACCATTATATTGCAACCAAATAATCAAACGCCCTATCACTATGAGTTTTAGAAATTACCAGGTGCCATTCGACGTGAACGAAAAGTTTAAGAAAAAGGCAGCCTACTTTTCTATGGAATTTGCAATCCACCAACCCTTAAAAATATACAGTGGTGGATTAGGCTTCTTAGCTGGATCACATTTAAGAAGTGCTTATGAATTAAAACAAAATTTAATCGGAGTTGGTATACTTTGGAAATACGGTTACTATGACCAAGCAAGAAATCAGGATCAAACCTTGCAAGTAACTTTCATGGAAAAAATTTATAGCTTTTTAGAAGATACCAATATCAAGTATCAAATTATGATTCATGATCATCCAGTTTGGGTGAAAGCATTTTATTTACCGCCAACCGTTTTTAATAGTGCTCCTTTATTTTTATTAAGTACCGACTTACCTGAAAACGATTATGTGTCTCAAACTATTACACACCGTTTATATGATGCCAATGTTGCCACTAAAGTTGCACAATTCATTTTATTAGGTGTGGGTGGTGCTAAATTAATTGATGAATTAAATTTCGAACCAGAAGTTTATCACTTAAATGAAGCGCATGGTTTTTCAAGTGCTTTTTACTTATTACACAAATACAAATCACTTGAAGAAGTTAAAAAGCGATTAGTATTTACTACCCATACACCCGAAGAAGCGGGTAATGAAAAACATGACATTTATTTATGTCACAAAATGGGTTATTTCTGTGGCTTGTCAATTGACGAAGTAAGAAAATTAACAGGTATTGAGGATGATCAATTTAATCACTCACTTGCTGCACTTAGATTTGCAAGAAAAGCAAATGGTGTATCCGAATTACATGGTCATGTAAGTCGTGAAATGTGGGGCAAATACGAAGGCATTTGTCCAATTGACCACATCACCAATGCACAAAACTGGCAATATTGGGCGGATAAAAAATTGTATGCTCTTGCGGAGGCTAAAGACAATAAAGGTTTTGATGATCGAAAAATATATTTAAAAAAGCGAGCTTTTGAAATTGTAGCCGATCAAACTGGTAAAGTTTTTGATCCAAATGTATTAACCATTGTTTGGGCTAGACGTTTTGCTGGCTATAAGCGTGCCGATTTCCTTTCATGGGATTTATCACGATTTGAGAATATTCTTAAAAATCTTCAGCAACCGGTACAAATTATTTTTGCAGGTAAACCATACCCTGTTGACTATCCAGCTATTACACAATTCAATAACCTAGTCCATTTAAGCAAAAACTATAATAATGTAGCTGTATTAATTGGATATGAATTGGGATTAAGTAAAAGTTTAAAACAAGCTTCCGATGTTTGGTTGAATAACCCACGAGTTCCTAGAGAAGCATCTGGTACATCAGGAATGACAGCTGCAATGAATGGTGCCGTTAACTTTTCAACTGACGATGGATGGATACCAGAATTCATTAAGCATGCCAATAATGGTTATGTAGTGCCAAAAGCGAATTATGAAAATATGAGTACGCAGGAACAAGACGATTATGATTTAGACGCATTATATAAAATTTTGGAGGAAGAAATTATTCCTACCTATTATCATCATCATGACAAATGGCGTTCTATTTCCATTAATGGAATGAATGATGTAAGAATTCAATTTGATAGTAATAGAATGGCTGAAGAATATTACGAAAAAATGTATAAAACAAATTAATAAAAAAGCCCTTAAAGAAAATTAAGGGCTTTTTTTTACATCTCTTTTTTTGATTTTTTTTAGTTTTCTTCACATCATACGCTTTCGCGTCTTCTATCTTTCATAGCACCCCATAAAGGATTGCTATGAGTGATCATAACTTAATGCAATTGAGGGGATTTTGTATTTACATAATATTCAATTACATCATAAAATATTGAGCATATATTCTAGTTAATTAGCAAATAAAACCTAATTGTTGAAAAATATATCTAACATAATAAATAATAACAAAAATATTTAAACAAAAAAAATACATTTGTTTTAAATATTTTCTCTATGCATAAGTTTAGTTTATTTTTTATCTCATTAATGTTTACAATAAGTGCAATTGCTTTTAATACTGACTCTCTTTTTGTGACCATCGAAAAACATGCATTAAATAAAGGTGATACCCTATTTTTTGACTGCAATTTTAAATATGAAAATCCTTCTAAATCAAGAATCACCTTAAATGTAGTAATCGAGAATATTGAAAAAACAAAACAATGGAAATTCAGATACCCATTAATCAATGGCAATGCAAATCCTAGTATAGTGATTGGCAATGATATTCCAGAGGGTAATTATGCCATTACATTTTTAATTCAAAATGATTTTTTAAGCATCAAGGGGATCATCAAAGACTACAACGTTAAAACAAAAGGAATTAACTATTTACTTTTAACAAAGGACAAAGATTCTTATATTGGATTTTTAAATCCTGAACTAGCAGGATATTTTACAACTCCAAGAATGATTTTTGAAGATACTGCAAGAATTATATTTTCTGAAGTAGGTAAAAAATATCAAAGCCTATATATTGACATAAAAAGTTATATAGATAGTACATATAAACCTATAGCTCAGTTAACTCAATTCCTTACCATTGGTGAGGTTAAAAAAGAAAAAGATACACTGCTAGCAGAAAATTATAAATTGGATTTAAATGAAAAAAAACAATTTACTTTAAATCAAGTTACTGTTAAATCAGTTGTAAAGAAAAAAGTAGAACTATTTGACGAAGCATATTCAAGTGGTCTTTTCAAATTTGGATTTCCGCAAATTTTTGATGGGATTGAAGGAAATCAAATTGGCTACTCAATGGACATTTTCAGTTTTTTGCAAGGCCGAGTTGCTGGCTTACAAGTAAAAAGAAATTCAATGGGTAATTATAGCATAAAATGGCGTGATGGAAATGTTGATGTATACTTAGACGAATTCAAAGTTGATAATGAAATGGCAAGCTATGTAAATACGAATGATATTGCTATGATTAAAGTTTTTCCGCCATTTAGTGGCGGTCCTTCTAACAATGGGTCCATTGCTATTTATACCAAAAGAGGTGCCTATTATTCTGAAAATAGTAATAGAAAATACAATTTTGAAATTGTTGGCTATACCCCAGAATTAAGTACATGGAAATAACTATTATACATTATGGCAAAAAATAATGTGTAATAAAATATAAAATGGAAGGACATAACAAACAGCCCATCGCAGTATGAAAGGTTGCTGTTAATGCACCATAGGGCACTAATTTAGGATCAGTTGCTGCTAGTCCTGCAGACACTCCACTTGTTGAACCTACTAAACCTCCAAATATCATAGCTGATTGAGGATTGTCAATACCAAGGCGTTTTGCTAAGAAAGGCGTTGAAATTGGTAAAGAAGCTGCCAATATTTTATTTAAATATTTATCTAAAAATAAAAGTTTGATCCCAAATCAAAATATTGTAATTAACTCTGAACTTACTATTAGGGACTCTACCAATCCAAATTTAAAGTAATACAACAATTCCTCCCTAATTTTGTTATACTGTTATGAATAAAATTATTGTCTCCATTACCGGTGCTAGCGGTGCGATATACGCAAAGTGTTTATTAGACAGTTTGGTGAAAATGAAGGATCAATATGAAGCGGTTGGTGTTGTTATGAGCGATAATGCCAAAATTGTATGGGAAACTGAGCTCAGCAATAAAGACTATTCCAACTACCCTTTTAATTTTTACGATAAAAACGATTTTAACGCCCCATTTGCCTCTGGATCCGCACTATATAACACAATGATAGTCGTCCCATGTAGTATGGGAATGTTAGGCCGAATAGCAAGTGGTGTAAGTGACGACCTTAGCACTAGGGCTGCGGATGTGATTTTAAAAGAAAGACGTAAGCTTATTTTAGTCGCAAGAGAAACACCCTATAACTTAATTCATATCAAAAATATGGAAACGGTTACGTTGGCAGGTGGAATAATTTGTCCAGCCACACCTAGTTTTTATAGCAAGCCCCAAACAATGGAGGAAATGGCAATGACCGTTGTAAATCGAATATTAGACTTAGCAGCATTAAAAAACCCCAGCTTTCGATGGGGTTCTTAATTATCTACTAGGATTATGTTGCTTGATTAATCCTCACTATTCATTACTCCTTTAAAATATCCTATTGATTCTGCAATACCAGGTAATGGATCAGTCATGTCCTTTTCAAACTCAATACTGCAATACCCTGTATAATTAATTTTTTTCAAGGACTCAATAACAGCATTAATATTAATAACGCCTCTTCCTATTTCAATACCCTTACCATCCTTTGTAGCGGAATTAATATCTTTAATGTGAATATCAAATAATCGGTCTTTATACATTTTTATTGCCTTTTCAGGTAAAGTACCTGCTCTTAATGAGTGGCCAATATCAATACACATTCCCATTCTGGCATCTAAATTTTTAATTCTATTGTATACATCACTAGGTGCTGGATATAATGCATCCTCTGGACCATGATTATGAATCGCTAGTTTGATATCATACTCTTTAACTTTTTGTTCTGAGTATTCAATTAAATCATAGTTTGGTACACCTACTATCATAGTAACCCCTACTTTTTTTGCATAAGCGAAAGCAGCATCCACTGCCTCTTTTGTTTTCATATAAATAACACCCACCGTATAAATATTAATACCCCCTTCCTTATACTTTGCAAGTGCTGAAGCAATTTGCGCATCCGAACTATTCACTGGCAAATGAATGTCCTTTAATGATAAATCGGTTACTGCAATTCTTTTCATCATTGCAATAGATTGTTCAATGCTAAATTTAGCAAATGTATAACCCGCTATACCCACATTTAAAGGACTAGATCCCTTTTGGTTTACTGATTTAATTGATATTTATAAAAAAAAGAAAAGAAGTTGCCATACCCATTCGCATCATAAAAAAGGTTGAAATGGTTCCAGAGGACTAATAGATTAAATTCTTTATGGAACTTATTCAATACG
>CAIYUO010000029.1 GCA_903929425.1 uncultured Bacteroidota bacterium | reverse complement strand
GCGTTAAGTATTAAAATAAGCCAAAAAGAAATTAATAGTGTATCATTAGTAACTAATAATAAAGTCCCTAAAAAATTAGCAAAAGTATTTGACCATATTATTACAATACCGTGGACTGAACGTACGGTTGAGTCAAGATATGCAGTAGAAAATCGTTGGAAGGTATTTCATGTAAGTCCATATGATGAAACAATAGTGCTTGATGCTGATATGCTGTTATTAGAAGATGTTAGTGATTGGTGGAGTTATTGTAATAATTTTGATTTAAAATTTTGTAATCGAGTTAAAAATTATAAATTAGAATCAATCTTGGAAGATGTATATCATCGAAAAGCATTTAATGAAAACGGTCTAACAAACCCTTATTTTGCTTTACATTATTTTAAAAAGTCTGAACAAGCTCTTAATTTTTATAAAGTATTAGAGTTTGTTTGTAACAACTGGGAATGGGCATACAATAAATTTGCTCCAATTGCTTATCAAAATTGGTTAAGCATGGATCTAGCATCAGCAATCGCAATAGAAATTGTAGGATGTCACGAAGCAGTAATTGATACGTGCAGTCCTTTAGATTTTGTCCATATGAAATTACCACTTCAGGGATGGGAAATGCTTCCTGCGTCATGGCAAGATACTGTGCCGTTTGTATTAAATAGCCGAGGCGAATTAATCGTTGGCAATATTAAACAAACAAAACTATTTCATTATGTTGAAAAAAACTTTTTATCAAAGAAAATATTATCTAGATTAGAGGAGTTAGCAAGTGTCTAATTTAACCCACTACGTATATTATGATAAAAAAAGCGGGCATATACATTCTATTGGCAATGAAGAAGACAAACGCTATGAGCATGGTATACGCACTACCTTTGAAGAAGTAGAAAATTTTCTTAATCTTAAATGGAAATTTAAAGATTATGTTGTTGGTTATAAGAACCAACAAGACGGAACATCAATATTATCTATAGTCCCAAGTACTGATCAAGGATTTGCATTTAAAAATAATGTGTTTGAATGGATCACTGAAACTAATGAAGATACTGAATGTACAGTTACATGGAATAGTCTCAAAAAAGAATGGCAATTTAGTTTAAGCGATGAATTTAAACTGCAAAGCGATAAAGTATTAACACCTAAACTTGTGTTTTTTGTAACATTAGAAACCGATTTTGATTTTCTAATTAGAACAATTTTTATCGATACGCAGGATTTAATTTCAAGCAAGTATTTGCCCATTCCGTTTATAAGTGTAGTTGAAACTAAAATAGACAAAATATCAATATCGTCAAAATTGGTATTTCAAACTTACAAATTAAGGATTGTAAATGAGTAATATAATTAAAATTATTGATCAAGATATCATTTTTCTTAGTTATGATGAACCTAACGCTGAAAAAAATTATGCTGACTTGTTAAGTAAAGCACCGTGGGCAAAGCGTGTACACGGAGTAAAAGGCAGTGATGCTGCACATAAAGCCTGTGCTAAATTAAGCGATACAGAATACTTTGTTACTGTAGACGCAGATAACATTATTGATCCTACCTTTTTAGAAGTTGAAATTGATCTTTCTTCTTTAGGTTTAACAAGTGAAAATGTTTTTAGTTGGTGTGGACGAGTCCATGTTAATAGTTTAATGTACGGTAATGGCGGATTAAAATTAT
>CAIYUO010000028.1 GCA_903929425.1 uncultured Bacteroidota bacterium | reverse complement strand
TAATAAACAATACATTATATATTAAATATTAAAAATATAAAAAGCGAAAATTAGCTTAAAATGATGCAAAAAATGGCTTTAACCTTTTTAAACTGTGTCCGGCGACCATTTTTCCCAGGGTATTTCCTTGCTCTAAGGCGTCTCTAAAATGAATTCCCCCATATAATCTGGAAATGGAAGCCTCATTTGCAGCATTCAAAAATGAGGTAAATGCTCTTTTCGGAAGACCAAATTCGACTTCCGTATCATCCAAATAACTGAAATTTTCCCCAAAAATTTGGGTTAAAATAGCCGCCGCTGTGTTGGAAACTACACTGTGACCTGATACATATTCAGGAAAAGGGGGAGTTTGTAAGAGTGGTTTCCAGCTTCTATCGAATAAGTTTTGAATCGCAGTTTCAGGTCTTACCCTATTGGACCTATATTTCTCATCCCAACAAGCAATGAAAGCGTCTGCCATAGATAAGCTTACCAATGCATGTATTAACGAAGTTTTTTCAAGTGTTGTATTCGTTTTTTTACAAGCTATTCCAGTAATACCAATCCAATGACCTCCAGGGGATATTTTCTTTAATCCAAATTCAAAATGACCTTCACGTTGAACCGCAAATGGATTGCAATCCCAAAATAAGGCAACATTTTTTTGATCTTTGTTTTGCGTTAAACTACTTTGATAAACTTCATTTACTAAATTATAGAATTCGGAATTTTCGGCAGTATCATATTTGATGGGTACAATAGGTTTAAATTGTTGTGCTGAATCTAATAAAAAAGTTCGCAATGTATTCCAATGAGGTTCAATGGGCAACATAAATGTAGGAGGTGTTTGTTTCCAATAACCATCACCTACTTTATTTATATAACGTGGTAAATTATTTAATTTATTAAAACCATCTTTTTTTACATAAACCAAAATATTTGCAATTATTGAATCAACTAAATCAGCTGTTTGTTTAAAAGTATTTTTATGTTTTTTATCAATTGCATATTTTTTTTGAAGCATTAAAATTTCTTTGTCTAATAAGTACCCGCTAGGCAATAGCTTTTGACCAAATTTATAAATTGAAAGAATGGATGCAAGCCTAACATCTGACTCTTTAATTAACATTGGATCTAGTTGTAAATTTTGATACCCATTTAAATAACGACTAAAAGATGGATTTAAATTTTCATCAAAAACTGAGATACACTCATAGGAGCTTAAAGTTAAGTAAGCATAATATCTACTAGCAGCAACGGGTGATGCAACATCAATAACCATTACATTTGTTGTCTTTTTTAAAGCTGCGACATATGTATTTGTATTTAGCATGAAACTATACTTTGCCAAACATGAACATGAGCATGAGATGATTGAAAATATTAAAATTAAAAAACGCAACTTCATAATCGCACAATTAATATTTTAAAGTAATGGGTGCGTTATTATTCACACCTATTAATAATAAATGATTCCCATTTTGTGTGTCTATTTTTAAAATATCTCTCACATTTCCTTTAATTGATAATCCCGATTCCACTTGATTCACATATTTAAAATTGCCCTTCCCATCGCCAAACATGAGTACACCATAATTAGCATCAATTTTCCCAATGCGTATTCTAGTATTATCTATGTTTCCACATAACAATAAATCAATATTCCCATCCCCATTAAAATCATTTGCACAAATTGAATATACTGGTGAAAAATCACTTTGGATGGGTAATGATCTATTAATAAATTTACCATTTACATTCTCTATCCAAGTAGTGTGTAAATAATTGACTGCTAATTTTTTTGCACTATCTAATTGCGTTTTTGTAAAAATATCCTTGATGGTTGCATTGGCATATTTTTCATAGTTGGGAAATTTTTGTCTTAGGCTTACTATTTGATCTGTTAACTCGTCTCTTGTGGCCATCGGATAAGATACCCCTTGATTGTATTGACAAATAATGGGATCAATAAATCCATTCTTATCAAAATCATCGTAATACATAGTCATGGGTTCTTTTGCACTTGCTTGCAGCTGACTATTTGTTCCCCAGTTACCTGCAACTAAATCCAAGTCGCCATCATTATCTATATCAGTAAATTCCATTTTATTCCACAATCCATTCAATGCTTTATCAAAATACGCATCCGTCTTATTTACAAATTGATTATTAATCAATTCAAAACATTGTAAGGGCATCCATTCTCCACAAATAATAAGTACGGGTTTATTGTTTTTATTAATGTCCACCCAGTTTGCATCGGTCACCATACCCAATTTTAAAAAGTCAGGTGCATATTGTTTGGTTTGATTGGTAAAACCTCCATGGCCATCATTCATTAATATCATACTGCCCGGCGATTCAGGATAATTCCCCGGCACTACCCTGCCTCCAATAAATAAATCCATGTATCCATCCTTATTTACATCCATAGAAAGCACCACTGATCCCATACAAATACCCTTGGGTAATAAATTATTGCTAAGTTTAAAATATCCATTTTCATTTAAGTATAACTTGCCATTTGGTAAACTATCTAATTCAACTCTTTGATAATCGCTCGTTAATACAAATAAATCATTATCCCCATCATTGTCGGCATCAAAAAAAACGCCGTTAGTTTCATTTTGAATGGAGAAATTAGAAAAATCATTGTCTCTATTGGTTATAAATCTACCATCACTCGTTTGTAAAAAAAGTGACCCATATTGTGAAATAGTGCCACACACATAAATATCATTCAGTTTATCACCATTAATATCTCCATAAACAAATTTAGGCCCAGCATAAGAAATCATATTGGGCATTAAAGGTTGAATTTTAAAATCATTCGTTTCCCCCTCTGAATGGGTGTAATAAATAGCTTGATTTGTTATCGTGAACATAGGTTTTATAGACGCTTCTAGGGTAAACGAATTGGGCAACAAGCCTTTTTCTTCCAATATATTTATTTGCGTATTTATGGTAATCGCTGATTTGATAATCAGTTCAGATTTATTAGGCCATATTATCTTTATAGAATCCACTTTATTATCAGGAAAAGTAAAATGTAATGGAATTTGCATGGAAGATTGAAATCCATGAACTGGATATTGTTCTAACATATATTTACCTGAAGCAGCATACAAAATTGCTTTTGCGCCAATCGCATATGTATTTTTAGATTTGCTTTGTAATTTAATTTTTAAAAAATAACCTCCCATTTTTTTCTCTACCGCATTATTCCTATATACACCTGCCTCATGATCAATTTTATTGATGATTAAATCCAAATCTCCATCATTGTCCAAATCAGCATAGGCAGCTCCATTTGAAAAACCCAAAGTATTAAAGCCCCAATCTTTTGAATGATCCGTGAAACTTAAATTACCCTCATTTTTAAAAATATAATTATGAAGGGGGGTAACTTTAACAGCCTTCAGCATCTCAAACATTTTTTGTTCTTTATTTCCTCTTGCTTCTTTTAGCAAAGCATCTACGTAATATTTTACAAAATCTCTGTCCGTAATATCTTTTCTGAAGCCATTGGTTACAAAAATATCTTTCTTGCCATCATTGTCAAAATCAGCAATTAAAGGCGCCCAACTCCAATCGGTATTAGAGACGCCAGCAAGCTGACCAACTTCACTAAATGTGCCGTCGCCATTATTTAATTGAAGTGTATTTTTCATAGATTGATGATAAAAACCAGCCCTCACTACACTATTATAATATTCAAAATTATCAGAACTGAAAAGTAGTTTTTGCCTTTTATTATCCTTTGGCAACATATCTAAACTAAATATATCTGGCATAGTATCATTGTTTATATCCCCGATATCTAAGCCCATAGTTGAATGTGACATATGTCCAACAGCCGATTTTAATACCTCTGAAAAAGTTCCATCTTGATTATTTATATATAAATAGTCTTCTTCAACATAATCATTACCAACATAAATGTCAGGCCACCCATCATTATTTATATCTGAAATAGAAATGCCTAAACCATAACTTAATGTATTTGAAATGATTCCAGTAATTAATGTAACATCCTCAAAATGACCATTTTCATTTTTATATAAATGGTTACCTGCAAGTGGGTCAGGAACATTTTTAATATACGCATCCAGGTAATTAGAAACTACTTTTATATTATGGTTTAAAACAAATAAATCTAAGTCGCCATCATGGTCGTAATCAAAGAATGCAGCATTGGTGGTATAACCAATATCAGCAACACCCATTTCTTTTGCTTTATCGGTAAAAGTTAAATTTCCATTATTTATAAAAAGTTGATTGGCTCTTTTTTCAGCACTATCATCGCCCGAATAACATACATAAATATCCAATAGTCCATCACCATTTACATCCGACACTGACACCCCAGTTTTCCAACCTTTCCTACCTCCTACTCCTGATGACTTTGTAATATCTTTAAATTTAAACCCACCTTTATTTAAGTATAATTTATTGGATGTTTGATTGGCAGTTAAATAAATATCCATTAAGCCGTCATTATTAAAATCGCCTATGGCAACGCCTCCGCCATTATAAAAATGATGGTAAGTTGCAACATTAAGTTTAAGGGTCTCCGTTAATTTATTTTGGAAACAAATACCTGTTACAGTTGATGGTAAAGAAGTAAAAAGGGTAGCATTCATTTTTTGACCATACAGACAACTGCATAACATTACATTAAATGAAATAAATAAAAATTGGATAAATGATTTCATCAAAAAAATTACAGTGTTCCGTTTTAAATTCAAACCTAAAGTAAGTTAATGAAAATTAATAAGGAAGCGTAAACTTCACATTTGGACCATAGTAATAGAAATTACCAACCTTAATAAAAGTTCTAGCATAATAAGTAGAACCACCATTTAAACCTGTCAAATAAACTGTCATTGGTCCGGTACCTCCTGAATTATCAATACTGGTACTATTATTTATAGTAGGATTAATATTCGTATCCCAACAAACTCCTTTTTGAGAAAGTTTTGAATAAGACGATGGAATCACACCATCATAATTTGCACTACTGCTTGTTATATTTGAAATGACACCAGCAGGAATTCTTGGAATTGGTACTTTACCTAACACCCAATTCGAAGCATTTCCAGTCATTGTGAATCCATACAAACTATACAATACTTCAAACTGTGCAGGAATATAAGTGATACTATAATTGGTTGGCGAGAAAGTACCCCCAGTTGCAGCAGTTGGTGTAATGTCATAAAGTCCTGGATTATCATTGGCACCTGTTCCACCTGCAGCTGTTAAGGTAACTGAACCAATTGTCTCACTATTCATTAAGCCACTAGAAGTAAAATTAGCATTTCCAGTTCCCAATGTTAATTGGGATCCATAAAACTTTTGAAAATAAGTTGCAGTTACAGTTAATGGTGCAGATGCTACACTGCTTAATGCAATTGGTATGCTTACATTGTCAGCTGCCGTACTACTTAACACAACAGTTCCAGTATAGCTTCCAACTGCGGCATTTGATTTTAACCTAACATATACATTGGTATTCGTTACTGTACCTCCTGATTGTGATATGGAAACGGTATTCGCATAAGTTGAATTGTTTCTTGATACCTCAAAACCAGTGGAAGGTGTCACTACAATATTTTGATAAATATATTGTCCTGATAAATTTATTGTATTAGCAGTTGATGGTGAACCATAGGTAGTATTTAAAGCATAAACATCAGTAGATGTTGAACTGATAATTGGCTTACGTACATTTATAGTCATTGTATATGTATCACCATAATTATTTGTCATCACTTTGGTATAGTTATAAGCACGAACGCCAACTTGTGCATTATTGACTAATGCTGTAGGGGTCCCAGATATTACACCGGACAAAGTATTCATTGTTAATCCAGCTGGCAAAGCATTTAGCAACTCAAAGCCAATTGGTGTCGCATCAGTAACTGTTGGAGTAATTGTAATATCACCATAATTCAAGTAAAAATTAGTTGGATTAGGATAAGTAATGGTTGGAGGAAGTGTCGTTACATTAATATTAACAGGATAAACATAGTTACATCCAGCTTTTGAATAATTATAGTTAATGGTGTATAATCCAGGTGTACTCAATGCTGGAGTAAATGATCCCGTTGCAGGATCAATAAATAAGCCAGTTGCAGGAGTGGTTGAATAAGTTCCGGTTAATGGCCCAACTATAAAATTCACTTTTTTCAAGCCCATATCAGTTTCATTAAAACGATATGCACCATAAGAAACCGAAGTGAGGCCATCCGTTTGAACAGTCACAGTTACTTTAGCAGTATTAAAACAACCTACACCACCCGTTCCAATAACTGTGTAAGTAGTAGTTGTAAGTGGAGTCGCTACTGGACTAGCAATTGTAGTACTACTTAATCCGGTTGCAGGCGTCCATGTATAATTGGTTGCCCCAGTAGTTGTAAGTGTGGTAGACACACCAGGACAAACTGTCAAATCAGCAATTGTTGCTACGATTGTTCCAGTTGATGAACTAGTTGTATTTGTCACTAAGCCTGGAGCATTATACGATGAAGCTCCTCCTAAATAAAAATTATCACCTATTGGGAAAGAACAAACATTTTGATTATAAATACTTTTTGCAGTATTACTTGATGAAGCACCACCAGCATATATGGTATTAGACGGTTCAATAAATGGTGTACACGCACTTTGATTTAGTTTGCTTACAGATGCAATTGTAGAAGGTGATGCACCTCCATTATAAAATGAAACAGAATAGTCTATTAAAGGGCTACAAGCACCACCTGTTAATAAACTTTTAGGATTACTAGCGTTTGAAGTACCGCCTGAATAAATCAATAATGAATAATCATATGCAACAGTACATGAGCTTTGTGTAAGTAACATTTTTGCAGCTGTGCTAGAAGAACCTGCACCTAAATAAAAATTCGGATAATTTACTTCTCCATGGTCACTTGCATCATTGGTGATAGTAACCGAAGTAGTTGTAGTGTTGTTACAACTACCATATGTATAAGTGACCGTATAAGTTCCAACAGTGCTGGTGTTTGGTGTAATTTCACCAGTCAGTGTATTGATTTTTAAGTTTGTAGAAGATGCTGAATAGGTACCACCCGTAATACCTGTTAATATTACCGATTGTGGAGTGGTTAGTGCCCTATTAATAGTGGCAGTCGGATATCTAAAACTAGTGCCGCTTTCATTACCACTTGCCACATAAACAATAATTGAAAGAGTGCTTCTACATCCAGCAGGACCAGTTGCAGTTACTGTATAAGTTGTGGTGGTGCTTGGACTTGCCGATGGATTGGAAGCTGTTGCGCTGCTTAAACCAGTTATAGGTGTCCAAGTATATCCTGTTGCATTCAGTCCGGTAGTAGTAAGTACAACACAGTTCCCATTGGTTATGGTTTGGTTGTCAACACTTGTAATAAATGTTCCTGAAGTATTATTAGTTGTATTAGTTCCAGCTGTACCAGGAGCATTAAATGAAGATGCGCCTCCCATATATATATTAGTAGGATCAGGTACAGCACAGGTACTTGATGCAATACCAGCTGAGGCAGCACTTCCAAAATTTCCACCATGATAAAAAATAACGGTACTGTCATAAGTGAGTTGACAAATAGAAGGGGCTATAGCACTGTTTGATATGGATCCTCCAAAATTTCCACCATGATAAAAAACAACAGTTGAGTCAATAACAACTTGACAAATAGATGGAGCTATAGCACTGTTTGATATGGATCCGCCATAATTTCCACCACGATAAAATGCAGCAGTAGAATCAATATATAATGGACATGTAAGTACATTAATTGAGTTGGTTATAGCACCACCAAAATTTCCTCCTTTATAAAAAATTAATGTGCTATCATAACTAAATGCACAAGTAATGGATGCATAATTCGCCTTATACCCAGATGAGTTTGAAGTACCGCCTAAGAATTGTGCTTTTACACACAAAGCACTCACGGTAAAAACTAAGAATAATAAAAATTTCCTTAAGTTCACTAGGTAAATTACTTGCTTAATTATTTAATTAATTAGGGAATGACCTTACGCCTCTTCCACCTACACCATTTTGTTGCCCATTACTCCATGTAGCGTGTCCACCATACAATTGTCTATCAGAAACCTGAAGTATTTGAGGGTAAGTACCTAAGCCTTGATAGTCACCTCCTCTAATATAATTTCCAGTATTAATACCTATACCAGAAGGCCAACCAGTTGTATTTGCATTACCATCCGCTCCTAAAATACCATCCCCATTAGCTGTTGTAAAATTGGAAAAATCATACCCACTTCCACCTCCTACAACTTGTTCAGCTAAATTACCAGCCATTTCCATGATACCATAATAAGTAGCGCCTGATTGGGCTCTAGTCGTAGTGCTATTGGCAAATGAACCTGAACGATAAGGAGCACCATTATAATCATTCCAAGAATATAAAGCAAGTCCGTCATATAATCCAACTTCACCATGTCTCATTGAATTGGTACCAGAGTTATTGCCATATCCAGAAGCTTGTCTTAATGCAGTGCTCCCCCATGGATATTCATTTGGAATAGGATTCAAAGGGCCTCTGCATGCTTTTTCAAATTCAAATTCATTCATTGGTCTTAAACCTGACCAATCTAAAAACGCTGTTAAATCAGTCCAACTTAAATAACTTACTGGCGCCCAAGTTCCATAGGAATTATAGTTGAAAACGGCAGGTACTGTATTATAAACACCAGCAACATCGGTTCTTATCCAGAAATTATTACTTGTGTAAGTAAAATAAACGCCAGTGGAATTTGGATAACGAGCACCCCATTTAGAAAGTCTAGCAGCTTGCTCATTGTATGAAATGGTATTTAAAAAATCTACAAATATAGGTGTGCCAATTTCATATTTCATACACCAAAATCCATTATAACCTAATGGGAAACTTGCAGGTAAATAGTTTGGACATCCCAAGGAAGGACTTGAAGTGTAAACAGTTGAAGCACCTATCCCACTAGTCTGCAAAGCAGCAGTTATTTTTAGAGGGGTTCCAGAATTATTACCATTTGAAAAATTGTTGGTGTTTGTTTGTCTACCATCACCTATATAAAATTCACCTTGAGGTACATACACCATTTCAATTCCTAATATCTTGAAATTATCTGATGAAGTAGCCGTTATTGCTGGGCTTGTTGTTAATGAACTGTTTAGTTGAAGGGTAACAGTGTGAGATGGTATATTACCAATTCCATTATATTGACGTCTAATAAAAACGCCCATGCCATCAGTTACGGCATCAACCGTTAAAAGTTTTGCTGCAGCGCCACCAGTAACAGCAGCAGCAGTATGATCAGACGACGTTGTGCTTAATAAAGCGGTTGCCCAAGCATTGGTATTGGAACAAGCCTGTCTTTTAATAAATAACCAAACTCCATCATAGTTATTGGGTCCACCCGTGATTTTCCAACTATTTTCCCAAGCAATCGTAAATGTCAAAGTTTTATTGCCATCATTATAACTAGGTGTAGAAATAGTTAAGTTATTCGCTTTTGTAATTTGAACTACAAAAAACATTAATAAAAAGAATAAGAAATATTTTTTCATAAGAAAATTTTTTCAATTTAAAATTAGTATTGGAATGACCTAACTGCTCTTACACCATTATATTTTGAGTAATTCCAGTTTGATTTGTCTCCATTCCATTGATAACCTAAATACATGGATCTATCTGAAGTTTGTAAACGCGAAGTAGTACCTCCAATTTCCCACCAACCACCTTTAATAATGGTCCCTGAACCAACGCCTCCATTGGAAGGCCACCCAGCAACATTTGCATATCCTTTACTTGTCAATAAACCATCGCCATTGGCTGAAGTAAATCCTGAATAGTCATAACCACTACCTCCAATACATTGTTCCCAACAGTTGCCAGCCATGTCCAAAATACCATAATAGGTAGCACCTGCCTGCACGCGATTCGTACTAGCCTTCGCAAAAACACCTACTCTTGTTGGCGTGATATCCCAACCTGTGTAAAAAGCAGGACCGTCAGCATTTGTTCCAGGACCAGAGTTTACATTTCCATAGTCACTGCCATACTGAGCATTATAAAGCGCTGTGGTCCCCCAAGGATATTCAAATGGAACTGCTGCAATAGGTGTTTGTGCAACTGTATTTGAACCTCTACAAGCTTTTTCAAATTCAAATTCCGTCATAGGTCTTAATCCTGACCAGTCTAAAAAAGCAATCATCGTTCTCCAAATAACATTTCCTTCAGCAATCCAAGGATAGGGTGTTGAAAAAACTGCTGGCACTGTATTATATACGCCTACAGTAGTAACTTTCGTCTGAAATGCCCAGTTTGTTCCATCAAACCATGAATTTATTACATTGGGTAAAAGGGTTGAACCTCCTTCTTGAAGTATAGTGGTTTGTTGATCATAGGTCAATAAATTTAAAAATTCAACAAATAGTCCTATAGTGGCCTCATGTTTCATACAATAAAAACCATTGTATCCTAATGGGAATGAAGATGGCAAAAGACCAGGACAACCATAGGAAGCTAAACTAGTATAGTTATTAGCACTTCCAGCACCTGCTGCTTGAACTGCAGAAGTAACAACAAAAGGAGTTGTCGCAGTACCATTTGAAAAGTTGGTTGAGTTGGGACTTCGACCATCCCCAGCATTAAAAGGTCCTTGTGGAACATAAACCATTTCAAGACCTAATATTTCAAAATTATCTTGAGCTGACTTTGTAATACTTGGATTTGTTCCGCTTGAAGCAGAATCAATTTTTAACCAAATTGTTTGAACAGGAACATTACCAACCACATTGGTTCCAATCCTTCTAATGAAAACACCCATACCATCACTTACTGCGTCAACTTGAACATCAGGAGAAACATTACCCGCTGCATTTTTTGCGATATGATCCGCATTGGTTGTTGCTAACTTTTGATGAACCCAGTTATTGGTACCAGAACAGTTTTGTCTTTTCACAAATACCCAAATTCCATCCCAGTTTGCTGGTCCTGAATTAATACTCCAACTATTATCCCATTGGATGGTAAATCTTAGGGCTTTATAAGCTCCAGAACCACCTGGCGGAGTGTAACTATCAATGTATTGAGTTGTACCAATAACTAAATTATTAGCAGAAGCTTGAGTTAAAAAAAGCAAACAGCCTACAATGATTAAATAAAATTGCTTCATATATATTTTTTTATTTTTTGTTAATTGTTTTTTCGATTATTGATTTGTATTTTTTTAATATTTATTATTAGTAATTTCTTATTCCTCTTCCCCCAATGGATCTGTCTTTTGTATTACCAGTAGTTTGGTTTAAGGTCGTGCCAGCATAAAAGGATCTATCTGAAACCTGAAAACAGTTATAGTAATACATATTATAATATCCCCCTCCTTTAAGAATGGTACCAGATGCTGTTCCTCCATCACTTGGCCATCCTGTAACATTTGCGAGTCCATTTTTTGCTAAAGCGCCATCGCCATTCGCTGTTGTAAAAGTTGAGTAGTTATATCCTGTTCCTCCGCCCACACATTGCTCCCAAACATTTCCAGCCATATCCATGATACCATAAAAAGTTGCACCTGATTGAACTCTATTGGTACTTGCTGTAGCTGCAAAACCAGCACGAGCAGGACCAGCATCCCAGTTACCATGTACCATACCATCCAATATGCCATTGTAAAATTCAGTTGCCGTATTTCCATTGGTACCGGTACCATTAACTAAATTTAATGTTGAATTGTTGCCCCAAGGATATTCATAAGTAACTGGATTTAAAGTACCTCTACAGGCTTTTTCGTATTCAAATTCTGTCATAGGTCTTAAACCAGACCAGTCTAAATAGGAGGTTAAATCCTGCCAGTTCATATATCCTGAAGGTAAATAAGCATTCCATGTGTTATCTAATACAAAAACTGCAGGAGTTGAATTATTGGTTCCAGCTGTACCTACTCTAATACTTTGTCTATGATAGTTACCAGCATAGTTCCAATAAGTACTTACAGCATTAGGATACCTGGCACCCCAAGCAGCTAGTCGACCCGCTTGTTGATCGTAAGTAAGGCAATTTAAATAATCAAGAATTTGTTGTTGATTAATTTCATATTTCATACAATAAAAGCCATTATAACCTAATGGATAAGTACTAGGTAATGGAATAACACAACCATATGTCGGGTTACTTGTATAATTAATATATGAACCCAAACCGGCTGTCTGAATGGCACTATTAATTAGTTTAGCACTAACCGCATTTCCCGCCGAAAAATTACTTGTATTGGTTGGACGACCATCTCCAATATAAAAACTACCCGTTGGTACATACACCATTTCAATGCCAATAACTTTAAAGTTATCCGCGTTAGTTGAAGACCCTACTAAAGCAGGATTATAAGTACCTGACAATTTAATATTAACGGTAGTAGCTGTTGTTAAATTTCCAATTTGATTGTTTGCTGATGCATCTCTATGTATAAAAACACCCATGCCATCAGTCACAGGGTCAATAATTAAATTATTACTATTTGGAGCAGTAATCGTATGATCAGCTGCAGTAGTGCTAAGTAATGCATGTGACCAAATACCATTGGCAGCACAGGGCTGTCTTTTTACGAAAATCCAAACCGCATCCCAATTATTAGGACCTTGGGCACCATTTACCCTCCAACTATTATCCCATTTAATGGTAAAAGTAATGGTGTTCGTTCCACTAGCATAAACAGTTGATCCTATAACTAAGTTATTAGCAAAAGACTGACTAGTTATGAATAGTAGGATAAATAAATAAATTGTTTTTTTCATATTATTAATTACTAGTTGCTGAATTAAATAATCCCAACTCACCTGAATTGTCTTGATCAAGAATACCTTGATCAAACTTATAATACAAAACCAATTTGGTAGATGGATTTTGATCAACAGTTGAATTAGGGTTAATACCCGAGTACATATATTTTTGAATAAAATTAGTTGGGGTTGTTGGGACTGCGAATTTCCAAATTCTTAACTCATCGATGGTAAAATTGGCATTGGCCCCTGCACCATTTACATTTGAACCCAGTCTGAAAAAGCTGGGTAAAATACTGCTACTACTAGTTAAAGTATATGTTTGTGCTAATGCAGCATTTTTATATACTTTCAAACTAGTTCCTCCTCTGATGATAGCAATATGCACCCATATATTAGAAGGTAATGCGCAAACAGTTTGCCATGTTGCTGGACCGCCTAAGTCAGTTGTTAATAAAGTTAAATTGGTTGTGCTTTTCCCAATTTGCAAAGCATTATTAAAATAAGAACCATAAACTCGATCATTAGCCACATCGGTTCCTGTATTTTTAATCCAAAATTCAATGGTAAAATCTACAATAGAATCTCTCACATAGGCCTTGCCTAATGCATAAGTACCCGTGCCATCAAAATTTAATGCATTCCCTAAATCACTGCTTTCATATTGCAGTGCTTGTAAATTAGGCAATGATATTTGAGCAACACTTGTGAAGTGATTCAAGATCAACAATAATATAATGTAAATTCCTTTTTTCATTTTTATTATTGTAAATCTCCAGTTAATAAAACAGATCCACTTGCATAACACATTGCAGTTGCAATAGCATATATACCTGAAGTAGCATTATAATTATATCTATTATTCGCACCAGAAAAACTAACAGTGTTGTTATCTGATTGTAATATCATACATGTAAATCCTACTGGAACAGTAGCATCAAATGTAATGGTAAATGCATTCGTTGAACAAACCAATACCTTGCCATTATATGTTGTTGCATTAGACGCATTAATAGTGAAATCGGCGTTTACCGCAACAAGCGCTGCATTAAATCCAGAGAGGGTTGAATTTACAGTGGTTCCCACTAAGGCACCAGCTACATTTTCATTTATAAATGTTTTTGTTCCAGCAAATGTTTGTGCACCATTGGTTACAATACCACCGTTAGTTCCATCAGCTGGTGTTAATACGATTGAAGTTCCACTAATCGTTGCACCTTTCGCATTTGATGTTGCAGCAATAGCACTAACCGAAGATACACCCGATGGTGGAGCTGCTTGTGATGACCAAGTCGTTCCATTTGATACCAATACGTTTCCTGATGAACCTGGTTGTATACCTTGTAATGCGCTTGTTCCATTACCAATTAATACAGAGTTTGCCGGGAAAGTTTTCACACCAGTACCACCATTACCTACACTTACCGCAGTAGTCAAACTAATGGAACCTGCAGTAAATAGTCCTCCAACTGCACCTGTTCCACTAACATTAAAGCTTGCGCCTGATTGTTGTGTGTTAGCGTTATTAATATAGGAACCACTGCCTGATGGTAAATCGGCACCTGTTAATGCTCTGAAAGTTGGCGCATCATCAGCGCCTGAAAGTGGACCCGCTAAAACTAAATTAGCCGGTACTGTTGCAGTTCCAATACCACCATTGGCAACACTCAAAGGAGTCGTTAAAGTTAAAGTAGTAGCGGTTGCATCTCCTAAAATTGGCGTAACCAAAGTTGGACTTGTTGCTAATACCAATTCACCTGTTCCTGTTTTATCACTGATAGTAGATAATAAGGTAGAAGTAGTTGGTGTCGTTAAAAAGTCTTGAACACCTGTACCAAATGCAATAGCATTTTGCTTAGCACTAAAAGTAGCATAATCAGCATTACTTAATAATCCTGCCGTTACACCTGCATTTGATGCTAAAGGTATATTTATATTAATTGTAGGTGTTGAAGTTGAACTAGCAACAGTTGACGTATAGGTGCTTCCAGTTGTCGTTAAAGTAACTGGCATAATTTTAGTTACTGAACCCGAAGCTGAATTAACACTTGCTGTTAAAATTCCTGTTGTAGGATCTAAATTCAAACCCGTGCCTAAAATAATTTCACCTGGAGTTCCAGCAGTGGTTGCTGATTTATTTCCCAATATTGTTTTAGCACCCATTGTTTGTATTTTACTATAGGTTACTGCATTGCTAGTAATTGAAACAACACCTGCATTAGTCATGGTAACATCACCTGTTAAATTAACCGCAGCAGCTATATTGCTTGCATTACCAACTAATATTTTGCCATTCGTTAAATTTGCACCAGCTCCGTCAATTGTTTTGAAGGTAGCAGTACCTGAAGCATCAATGGATAATACTTGATTAGTAACACCATTATGTACACTTGGATAAGTAACATCACCTGCAGTAATATTACCACTTGTTTTTACTTTGGTAACACTTGAATTACCTAATTGCACAGTATTACTAGCAGTCGCTGATGCACCGTATCCTATTGCAGTTGTATTTGATAAATTAGCAGTTGCTACGCCTGCTCCAGAACCTATTGCTGTGTTGTTATTTCCTGTGGTATTTGGTTGTAATGCATGATAACCAATGGCTGTATTGTCGTTACCGGTAGTATTTTTATCATTTGCTCCACTACCCACTGAAATGTTGTTGCTTCCTGTATTATAAAATAGGGCACCATCTCCAATAGCAGAGTTTGATGTACCAGATACGTTATTATATAATGCACCATAACCCATTGCGGTATTATTGGTACCAGTTGTATTTTTAGGCAATACTTGACTACCAATCGCGGTATTGTAAGAGCCAGTATTTAAATTTAAAGCGACATTTCCTATAGCAGTATTGTTAAGACCAGCAGTATTTGATGCTAATGCACCATTACCGAATGCAGCATTCGAATTGTTCGTGCCACCCCCTAATCCAACAGTTAATCCATTTACGTTTATATTACTGCTAAATGTTTTTGTTCCTGCAATAATTTCACTTGAAGTTAAATCAACAAAGTTTCTGGTTGTTGATCCCGTACCTCCTTGGCCAATCGATAATGCAGTTGTTAAACCAGATAATGATGTGATGTCGCTATTCGAACCTGCAGCAGCGTATGTCGTAGCATCTAATGAACCATCACCTTTTAAGAATTGCGCGCTAGTTGCAGATGGAACAATGTATTGCGTTGCCACCATACTTCCACCTACAATACCATTACCACTAATATTGAAATTCGAATTAGCTTGTTGCGTTGTTGTATTACCTATATAAGATCCGCTACCTGATGGTAAGTCAGCTGCAGTTAAAGCTCTAAATGATGGAGCACCTGCGGAAGAACCTGTTGCAGGACCAGCAAATACAAAATTCTGAGTTGCACTTGCTGTTCCAGTTCCTCCTTGAGCAACTGTTACCAATGTAGCTGTAGTTAAAATGGTTGCGTTAGCATTAGGTAAGGTATATGTTTTTTCTGAAGTTGCTGTTGAAGTGAATTTTGTGTATTGACTACCTGTACCTCCAAAGTTTGGAGCTATGATTCCTGTTAATGCAGCGGATCCATCAAAGTTGTTTCCATAAATAGCTCTTGTAGTTTGAAGTTTTGTAGCTGTCCCTGCATTGCCATTTAAGCTTGCCGTAATAATACCTGCACTAAAATTACCTGAACCATCTCTTGCAACAATTGCATTATTAGTGTTCGCATTGGTTGCTGTAGTTGCTGAGTTTAAAACTTTACCCGCAGCTGCAATGTTTGCCAATTTTGAATCATCAATAGCTGCATTACTAGCAATGCTTGCATTATTAATATTTGAAATTGTATTTAAACTCGCATCAATTGTTTTGTTAGTTAAAGTCTCTGTTCCTTCTAAAGTAGCTAACACACCTGAGTTGGGTAATTCTAAAACGGTTGCTGCTGTTGTTTTAAGTGTAATGTCAGATGCATTGGAACCTGTTGTACCTGTTGTAATTAAATTAGCACCAGTTGAAATAGAACCGCCAAGCGTAACTGTAAAATTATTATCATTGGCTACACCTGTACCACCATTAATTGGATTGATAACACCTGTTATGCTATTACCATCAATTGAGCTACCTGAAATATCGCTTAAGGTAGCTAAGGTCCCTGAGGTTGGAAGTGTTAATGTAGTTGCACCTGTCGTTTTAAAGGTAATATCAGAAGCATTCGAATTTCCATTGGTACCCGTAGTTGTTAAGTTTCGTCCAAGGGTAATTGTTTTACCACTATTGTTTACACCTGTACCACCATTTGCACCAGCAATAACACCTGTAATTTGATTACCCGAAATATTACTTATAGCTGTAGTAACATATTGTGTGCTTGCAATGGTTCCATCATTGGAAGGATATGCTGCTGTAGGTACTTGTGGTGTACCTGTAAAGGTTGGGCTGATTGCTCTTACCACATTACCAGTACCTATTGTAGCAATTTCTTCCACTCTACCAGCACCAGCACTTACACGTCCTAATATTTTATTACTTGCACTAACATTTTGTATTTTTTCATAAGTAACATTGGAATTCAAAATTGTTTGCGTTGTTACTTTACTATTTCCGATGGTTGTAGCTCCGCTGTTATCTATTGTCACATCACCGGTCATGTCCACTTTAGCTGCTTGATTGCTTACATCACCCACAATAATTTTTCCGCTTTCTAATAATGAACCTATTGAAGATACACCAGTGATAGTTGTACTAGCTGCATTTGTAATTCTACCTTTTGCATCAATTGTAATAGTAGGTACTGAAGTCGCACCTCCATAAACACCAGCCGATACACCTGAATTTGCTAAAGTAGTTGCAAATGATCCACCTCCAATACCAGTAACATCGCCAGTTAATTCAATTGTTTGATCACCCGAGTTGGTTCCTGATACAGTTGCATTGTCTATTAGTGTAATGGTTTTTGAACTAGTTCCACCAGCAATGCTGAATCCAACTGCTGCTGGCGATAAGGTTAAGCCATTCACCGTTTTATTCGTTAAATTTTCTGAACCATCTATAGTTGCTAAAACCCCAGTAGTTGGTAAAGTTAAGTTTGTGCTTGCCGTAGTTTTTAAAGTGATATCAGAAGCATTTGAAACTGTTGTACCTGTTGTTGTAAATCCTCTGCCAGTATTAATATTACCACCTAGAGTAATAGTCTTACCTGAATTAGCAACACCTGTACCACCATTTATACCTGCTACTATTCCTGTCACATTTGTTGAAGTACCCACTAAGTTAGCAGTAATAGTTCCTGCACTAAAATTACCAGTCCCGTCTCTTTTTACAATGGTATTCGCTGAACTATTATTGGTTGCAGCATTTGCTAACATTTCAGCAGTATGAATATCTGTAGCAGCTGATCCACCAACAGTCGCAACCGAAGGCGATGCAGCATTACCTGATAAATCACCCGCTAATTGAATTTTTCCTTTTACTGAACTTGATGCATCAGGCGTAGCACTGGTTACAAATGCAGTTGTTGCCACTTGATTGGTACTTGTTCCTGCAGTTGCTGTTGGTGCAGTAGGCACCCCTGTTAATGCAACATCTACAATTGTTTTATTGGTGAATGTTTCCGTACCCGCTAATGTGGCAATCGTACCAGTTGTTGGTAAGGTAACATTAGTCAAACCGGTACTTGTTAAAGTAGTACTATAATTTCCAGCTGTTGTGAAACTGTTTGCAGTTAAAATATTTCCACCTAATGTAATTGTTTTATTTCCGTTGTCAACTCCTGTTCCTCCATAATTTCCGGCAATGGCTTGTGTTAAATCGGCACTGCCATCAAATGTATTACCATAAATATTTTTTGTGGCAGCTAAAGTAGTTGCAGTAGTTGCATTGCCATTTAAACTAGCTGTAATAATACCTGCAGTGAAATTTCCAGTCACATCTCTTTTTACTAATGAGTTACTTGTGTTTGAACTTGTTGCAGCAGCAATGGTTGTATTTATATTTGCCATTGTGGAGGTGTTCACACCCGCAAAAGATTTCACAGTTGGTAAATCGGCCGTTCCTGTTAAATCACCCGCTAATTGTAATTTTCCTTTTATAGTTGTACTTGCATCAGCTACGGAAGCATTGGTAACAAATGATGCAACAAATGCTGTTGTAGCAATTTGATTGTTTTGTGTTCCTAAGGAAGCAGTAGGTGCAGTTGGTAAACCAGTTAATGAAGGACTCACTAATGATTTATTCGTCATGGTCTCAGTTCCTGCTAAAGTAGCAATAGTTCCTGAAGTAGGTAAGGTAATATTTGTTACGCCTACGCTATTTAAAGTAGTACTATAATTTCCAGCAGTCGTAAAACTATTTGCTGTTAAAATATTTCCACCTAATGTAATTGTTTTAGTTCCGTTATCCACTCCTGTTCCGCCATAATTTGGCGCAATCACTTGAGATAAGTCTGCACTTCCATCAAATGAATTACCATAAATAGATCTTGCTCCTGCTAAAGTGGTTGCAGTAGATGCATTTCCAGTTAAATTACCTGTAACATTACCCGTTATGGAAGCAGTAATATTTCCAGCGCTAAAGCCTCCATTATTGTCTCTTTTTACAATGGCATCATTGGTATTAGCATCCGTTGCTGCATTGGCTAATTGTTCAGCAGCATGTATAGTTGTTGAGCTTGAACCTCCTACACTATTAACAGTTGGTGCAGCTGCAATTCCTGTTAAGTCACCAGACAATTTAATTTTACCTTTTACAGTTGTGGTTGCATCAGGTGTTGATTGCGTGATAGCATTATCAACAAAATCTTTAACAGCTTTAACCGAAGGATATTTAGTATCCGAAGTACCGTCTCCACTTACATCCGTACTTTTATTTGCAGCATCTTCTTTATAACCAAATCTTGTAATTAATGTTGCAGTGTCAGCAATCAATGAAGCAACTTTTGCATTATTATCAATCATAGCCGCTTTATAAACAGCCAACATACTTAATGTATCGTCTGTTTTTAAATAAGGAAGTAAAGCAGCTGGCATATCGGTATACTGAACCCTATTATTAATAGCCAAAGTATTCGCAGTAATATCAGTGGAATTCTGAACAATATTAGCAGTGTTGTTTGAAATTTGAGAGGTATGTACAGTGATATCACTTGTATTAACGTTAATTAAGTTTTTTAATAAACTTGAATCAGCTGAAATTTTAGTTGCAAGCGTTAAGGAGTCAGTTTGTTGCTTTAATAAATTAGTGCTAATGTTTGAAGTATTTGCATTTATTAAAATCATTAAGGAACCAGAATCAATACTTTCTTTTGATTTAAGTGCAGCAAGATCTGAACTTAATTGAGTTTCAGCGGCAGTTGCTCTTGTATTTTCAGCAGTGATACTAGCAGTGTTTGCTGCAATATTATTTGTATTCGAAGTAATACTTGAGGTATTCGCAGCGATGTTAGTTGTATTTGCAGTAATGCTTGCTGTATGGGTAGCTACTGTTGTTGGTAAAGTTGCAATAGTTGCTGAACTTACACCACCTATACTATTTACTACCGGAGCTCCAGCAGTTCCGCCTAAATCACCAGCCAATTGTAATTTTCCTTTTTGAGTAATCGTTGCATCAGGTGTTGCAGCTGCTGTTGCTGAACTTACAAATGCAGTAGTTGCAATTTGTGTAGAATTATCTCCTGCGGTTGCAGTTGGTGCAGTTGGAATGCCAGTTAATGCAGGTGAAGCAATAGTTGCTCTTAAAGCAATACTAGCAGTGTTTGCAGTTATACTATTTGTATTTGAAGTAATATTATTTTGAAGATTATTTTCTGCTAAAATTGCTCTGTTAACCTCCGCAGTTAAACTCGAATTTGTAGAAGCAATACTTGTAGTTAAAACTCCTTCAGCAGCAGTCGCTCTGTTGACCTCCGCAGTTAAGCTCGCATTGGTTGAAGCAATACTAGAAGTTAAAACTCCTTCTGCAGCAGTCGCTCTGTTAAACTCAGCAGTCAAACTCGAATTTGTTGAAGCAACACTAGAAGTTAAAACTCCTTCAGCAGCAGTCGCTCTGTTTGTTTCTGTTAAAAGAGCTGCATTATTAGTGACCTTATAATTATCCTTATCTATCATGGATAATCTATAAACATTAAGCATTGCTGCAGTGTCTGTTTTATTTAGCTTTAGTGCTTCCTCCGCAGTTGCTCTACCAACTTCTGCTGTTAAACTCGAATTTGTTGAAGCTATATTTGTAGTCAATACTCCTTCAGCAGCAGTCGCTCTGTTTGTTTCTGTTAAAAGAGCTGCATTATTAGTAACCTTATAATTGTCCTTATCAATCATGGATAATCTATAAACACTAAGCATTGCTGCAGTGTCTGTTTTATTTAGCTTTAGTGCTTCCGCTCCCATTGCTCGACCAATTTCTGCATTTAATGCAGCATTTAAATCCCCACTTGAATTTGAAACCGCATCTTGTATCTGACCAGTAACTGTAGTTCCTAATGCATTAATTCTATCTGCAAGTAAGGTCGAGTCTGCTCTTGATTTTCCAGCAAGTACTGTTGAATCAGTTACCAATCTATTTACAAATAATAATGAATCTGAATTTGATTTAGAAAGTATATTTATTCCTTTTACAAATAAATTCCCTACCACACTTGCATTAGCTTTCGCAACTAATGAATCTGTAATTATTGCTTTTCCTGTTACTCCTAAATTTCCTACCACACTAGCATTTGCTTTTGCAACTAAAGAATCATAAACAATTATTTTTCCTTTTACTAATAAACTTGAATCAATCCTTGCTCCTCTGGTAACAACTAATGAGTCATTAAATTTTAATCCTGAATCTAATAATAATCTACCGCCTAATCTTAAATTTCCTCTTACAAATAAATTAGAATCAAATAAAACATTCGCCTTTGCTAATAAGGAATCCTTAATTGTTACTTTTCCTAGTACTGATAAACTTGAATCTATCCTTACACTCGATTTCGCAATTAATGAATCTGTAACTGTAGCCTTTCCTATTACATTTATATTCCCCGCCACGCTAGCATTTCCTTTCGCAATTAATGAATCTGTAACTGTAGCCTTTCCTGTTACGTTAATATTCCCTGCCACACTAGCATTAGCTTTAGCAACTAATGAATCTGTAATGGTAGTTTTTCCTGTCACGTTAAAATTGCCAGCAACTTTAGCATTAGCTTTCGCAATTAATGAATCCGTTACCGTAGCCTTTCCTGTTACATATAAACTTGAATCAATTTTAGCATTTAATTTATCCGCTTTTAAATTTATTCTATTGGATAATGACACCGTATCTCTAGCAATTCTGCTTGACAACATCGCCGAAGTGTCCGATAAATTTAATTTTGCTCCCGAAGTTGCACCTGTCGCTAATGCTAATGCCCCAACTTTTTGAGAAACATATAAAGTAGTTGCTATGGTACTATCAGCAGTAGCAGTATCCTGAGTAATGGTAACAGGACGGCCAATGATAGTTGGTGAAGTAATGGTTTTATTAGTAAGTGTTTCAGCACCTGCAAGCGTAGCCAAGGTTCCCGAAGTTGGGAAAGTTACATTACTAGTAGCAGTAGTTGTAATAGTTAAATCACCAATACCTTTAGTAATTAAATTATTTGCAATGGTAATTGTCTTACCGTTATTATTTATGCCAGTTCCCCCTTTTGTACTAGGTAAAATAGATGAAATTGTTGTTGCTGAGTCAGCAACTAATGACCTAGCAGCAATATAGGCGTAAGGTACATTCCAAAATTGCGAGGTTCCTAAATCAACATATTCATTGGTTGGAGACCAATTCGGATCTGGTAAGGTAGGAGCTATGGCTAATTGAATATTTATATAATAAGTGCTTGATCCCCAATCAATTGCCATTAAATTTGCAGCACCTGAGGTTCTTGTACCTTTTCCAATTACAAGTGTAAAAATACCTGCATCGGACGAAGTAACTTGAAAGCTTTCAGCATAAACCGAACTTCCAGATGCGCTTCCTTTTAAAATAGAAACTTTAGCATATACCGCTCTTGCAACCGCAGCATTACCATTGGCATCCCTTGCAACTGCTTGGAATAATACACCATCAGGCAAAGTAGCTGTTTGAGCTGAAGAAAAAAGCGAGAAGCTAATTCCTACAATGATTAATAAGGAACTTAAATATTTAAACATGTAAATGTTTTTATTAATTTTTTAAGAATTTGATGGTTTCCAAAACACTGCTTGAACTCACTTGAACAAAGTAAATGCCAGTCACAATATTGGCTAAGTTCATTTTAAACCCAGTCAAAAGTTGTTGTTGTGTAGCTTCAGTTGCATAAACAGGTTGTCCAGTATTGTTAAAAATCATCACTTTAAACTTTGCATCATTTGGCACTTTACCATTTGCCCTCATAACAGTATATGTGTTAACCGGGTTTGGAGCAAGGGCTAATAGAATCTGTATTTTATTGAAATCTATATTTACCGAACAGGTCGAGTAAAAATCACCTTTGTTACTTGGGGTGAATTTTGAAATGCTATTGGTAACTTTTATACAATTTTCACCATTAATTAAAATGGGATTGCTATATGTGCTAGTTTTCATATTACCACCAATACTTCCAAGGGAATAGCTAATATTAATCTGTGACTTAGCACAAATACAAATAAAAGCGAATAAGATAGTTGTTAATGTTTTCACGTGAAATGTTTTTCTAATATGTATTTACTTTCTTCTTTGTGTTTTAAGATAGATTCCGAAAAATCAACATTTGAATTAAAACCGGCACTTTTAATAATAGAATCAACTGGTAATTCAGCATTTAATGGGTTGTTGAATTCATTCCAAAAATGTTGCATTTTATATTTATTACAGAGCGTTTCAAATTTTGATTCATAATGTTTTAAAGTGATTTCATTCACTTCATCAACACTTATATTTAATATTTTTGATATATTTTCTATGGATGCAGATTTGTGTAAATAATACTGATTCACAAAAAAATGATGATCAAACAAATACTTATTTCTTGATTCCTTATTCAAGAAATTTTGGATAAAAAATTGTTTAAAATAAAAGGCCAGACTCATGTTCAATAGGATATTAAAATATGCTCTAAGTTTAAATAAAACAATTAAGAGAACAAATTCTAACAGAAAAAATAGTCATTTCATTGAATAATAATGTGAGACACTGATTATCTGATTATTATACTTTATGATATAATATAATAAATAGATAATAAAAGGTGAAATTAGGCTAAAAAAGACTGGTGAAATAAAAATTGACTACTTGGAAATAACCGCATCCACAATGTCAGATGGGTTCCCACCATGGAATTTCTTGAAAGGTTTGTATAAATGCTGCCTGGAAGAAAAACCTACTTCCTTGGCTAAGGCGTCAATTGTATAGTTTAGGTACTTAGGATTATGAATAATATCTATAAAATAGTCCACCCTGTTTTTATTGACCAAGTCACTGAAAGTCATTGAATACTTATAATAAACAAATTTATATAGGTCGTTGCTACCAATTTTTAAGATTTTGGCTAAATGCTCCAAGGAGGCCTCGTTATTTGTAAAGTACAGTTTTGTATAAAATTCGTTGATAAAATCAAGTTCACTAATGGCAAAATCAGTTTCTTTATTAAAACTCTCCCCTAATGAAATTCTTAGGGCCGATCTATTTAAGAAATTAGGACGATAAAACACTAGAAGCATTATATATAAATAAATGTATATGCTAATAAAGTGTCCAATTTGATCATTATTTTTAAAAATGGGGATTGGTAAATATAAAATCATAATACTTACACTTAAAATGGTAATAAAAACCGACCATCTTTTAATTTTAGCAAAGTATATATTATTTAAATTGAACTTAGCAATCATCATATATAAAAAATAAATCATGGTAGCAAAAAAACTAAGTATCAAAATAAATCTGATAAATTTTAATATAAAAGGCACATTAAGTCCCTCATCTCTTACAATTACAAGAGTTTGACCTCTTAATTGAGATAAATAGGCAGGGTTAAACGTGAAATTATAATAAAGAGAAAATAAAGTAAAGCCGATTAATGCAATGGAAAGTGATATAACCAAAGGTTGAAATTTCGGAAAATAAAGAATTGAGAAAATATTTAAAAAAGCCGAAGCAACCAACGCTTTCATTAATATGATGTAAAAGAAAAACTCAATGGGGTGAGCATTTTGACTATATATAAAGGATGTAACACCAATTGAAATAACCAGTGTTGTGAAGCAAGCCTTCAGTAATAATGGTCGCTTGAATTTAATTATTAAATCAACAAATACAATTACAGAGAAAAAGAAAACAGCAAAATATAGTGACTTCACTAAATCCATAACTAAACTACATTTTAAAATAAATATAAGTAATGTTAGTAAATTTCTTTCTATTAGTTAGCAATTATAAAAAAGTACTGATATACCCCTTTGGTACCTGTGATTTTTAATTGTAATTGAGCAGCATTCAAAACTACTACATCAAAACTAGTCTTTGTTTTAACATTGGTAACACTATTTATAGTGGTTATATCTAATTTGTTAGCAGTGCTAAGTTCCCAAGTACCCGCATATCCATCTGAATCTATGTATGATCCTAGTCTATTAAAGGTTTTGGTATATGACTTTTGAATTTTAGATAATGGCTCAGCTTTACCAGAAATAGTTAAAGAATCAAGCTTCCAAACGTGCAAAGTATTTTGATAATTACCGGTACCCGCTAACAGATTCTTTTGAAAATCAGCATCAGAAATAATGGTTTCTTTTGCGCAAGAAAATATTACAAAAGAAACAAAAATCGTTAGTATATATTTAAAATATTTCATATGAAAAAACCTAGTTTATTTAAATAATCTTCTTGAATAGAAAATGCCGAAATTAATATAACTATCCGCTGGGCTGTTTGGACTCGCTCTCACTTGACCTGGGCTAATAGGTTGTGTGGTTGGATTTGAGAAATAAGCTGCAGCCGCACCATCAGGTTTTGCTAAAAGTTTTGTCACATTAGGATATGCATCTGGACCAACGTCATCTAAGTAGTCTGATAAACTCTTATGGTAGGAGAAGTGCACACCCACGCTATTGAATCTGTTCAATTGATATTTCAATTTAACATTCAAGAAATAGCCAAATGACAATAATGAATATACCTTTTTACCACTATCAATTAATTGGCCACCTGTTCCAAGTGGTTGCAATGCAAATTCTTGACCGCCATATTTTCCTGTAGGCTTAAAGGAGAAAATATCAAAACCTAAGCCAATAGATGGTCTGAATCTTCTTGCTTTCGTATATAACCTATTATCAATAAAGTCATAATTAATGGATGGAGATATGCTCATCATAGAAGTACTAAAGCTCATGCCTCTTGCTATTTGCTCATTATTACTTGAATTATAATCCGAGTTTGAAAGCTTAAACATAGCAATTGTTAAAGCGGCACTCAAATTTGAATAAAGGGTATAATTCACATTTAATGCGTTATACAAATTCAATTGATTCTGGAATAAATTAGTACTACTTACTGTACCAAGGAATATAGCACCACCTGTTGCTAAGCCAACTTCAAATTTGCTTTTCATTGGAGCTTCAATCTTTTGGAATACATTTTTAATAGAATCAATAGGACTAGGTGGTTTTCTTAAACTATCATCAGCTTTCTTTTCTTTAACCAAATCAGCCAATAATCTTCTTCTTCTAAAATCATTTTGGTAGTTTATGTATCCAACTTTAACGTCAGGTACGAAATTTCCTCTGGTGTCTTGAATGTTTGATACTAAAAAATAACCCGTTTTTTTAGCAGCATTAGCTGATTTTGTAACGGTTAATTTGAAATCATTGCCATTAGGTTGTTTATCAAATGTCAATAAGGTATCTGTTCTTTTTAAAGTACTATCGTCATTAAAATAACTGTATAATAAAGTTGCTTTTGAAAAGTCTAATCCATTATTAGCAGTAACGGTAAATCCTTTTAATGGTTCCTTCATTTTTAAAGTATCCACTAATTCTGAATCATCTAAATTGGTGATATTGTAAATGTGTGTAGGATTAATGCCGTTGGGTTGACTTAAGAATGGCTCAAAATCAATTTTTGGTGCATTATAGTTAAGTGTTTGATCGTAAATAGTTTTTTTGATTTTTTCGGCCGAATTACTACCTAAAAAGTTTTTCTTTAACGGGAAAGTTTGATCTGTACCATAAACACCAAAATTGGCAGCATGAACAATGGTGTCAGAAATATTATCCACTACATAGTTGTATGCGAAGCTGTTGCCTTCAATTTTAGCAGTGAATCTTGAAAAAATTTGATCAGCTCTACCATATAATACATTGGTTGAAATATTGTAATTCTTATATCCATAAATACTATTACCAACAAATGAGTTGTTGACAATTTCAAAATTCAAGTGATCACTTTTTAAGTCTTCGAAATATAATGAGGCATTATTTCCTGCAAATAGGTTGCCATTAATTTTAAAGTTCACATAGCTAGAATCCATGTTAAAATTAAATGGCGTATTTAAAACCTGTATAACCGATACCTTACCAATATTTTTTATAAAATGGTTGTCAGCAATAGTTACTTGATTTCTTTTCCAAGCGAAGTCAAAAAATATAGGTAATTGTAAATTCTTAAATACTGCATTTTGAATGTCAACATTACTTGAATCAACACCCTTAATGATTAAACCAACGCCTTCGTACTTTGCTTTACCTATAAATTCAATATTCTTGTTGGCACCCTTAATGTTTACTGCTCCTTCACAAACAATAACACCTGGGTCAATGAATTCTATTTTAGCTCCGGGCTCAACGCTAAATTCACCTTTCACGCTAACTACGTTTTTGACAACGTGTGTACCACTTGAAAGTTTCAAAGTTGGATAACTACCACTTAATGTGTCTTGAGATTTTACTTGATTAACAAAGCAAGTAAACAATACCACTAATATGCAAATACTTTTCAATCTTAACATTACATTAATCAATTATTTTATAAATAATAGGGGAAGCGGATCTAGTTGATCCATCTACTAATGACATATTTACATTGTCAAAAATAAGAATATCGTTCTTTTTCAAAGCTCCGAATACTTTTTGAGCTGGTGATTGAAATAGCTCTCCATAGTTATTAGCCGACTCTTCCTCTTTACCATTATGGATTCTAACAACTTTAAAACTATTAATTCTACCAGGGAAATAATTCAAATTATTAATTTGCAATTTTGCTTCTAATCTTTCAGCACTTAATAAATCTCTTGCGCTGATTGAATAATTGCTAAGGTTATCGCCTTTAACTCTTACTACTGGATCAGGTATAGAATTTACATTAATCTTTTTCTCAAACAACACTTTTTTAGCCCCTTTTCTTAAGTCTAAAAATTTAAGTGTGTATTCGCCTGTTTTACCAAAAATAACACGGTAGTTTTTATCATTTTTCACCAAATTAACTTTAGGTGAAATTTCTAAATCAAAATCACGGCCTAACATAAAATCAAAGTCATTCAACAAGGTATTGTTTAAACCAACAAATATGTTTTCAGTATGTAGGGAATATAAAATTTTCTTAAATAATTCATCAAAAATTTCATCGTTTACACTCACTACTTTTTGACCAGGCTTAATGATATCCTCTTCTCTATATTCTTTAACACTTGATTTTAATACGTAAAGTTTAGCGTTTAATTGAGAGAAGTAAGTAGGTTCATATCCAATCTCAGCCAAAGCAGCTTCTTGATAAGACAACTGCGCTTTCGTAATTAACAACTTAATACGCTCCAATTGCATATAACTAATGGAAGTAGGTTTATGATAAAATAAATAATACCCCCATTCTTCCTCCTTTCCTTTAATCGTTGTTACTGATTTTTGAATGGGAATGAAAGAGTCTAATGAATTTTGTAATTTAAACGGAGCGGCTTTAATGTAAGCGGATAAATCAAATAAATCTTTCTCCAAAACCTTAACCCCTTTTTCAGATTTTAAAATTTCCTCGATTAAGTTTCTACTGTTAAACTGCTTATAAATGGTGGTTTTATTTTTAACAAACTCATCATCTACATATTTTAAAACATTGTTTATAACGCCATAGCTTTGTGTTAACCTTGTTCTTATTTTTAAATAAGATACTGCTTTAGGACTTTTATTAATTATGTCAATATTATCTGAGATAATTTTATTGCTAATATCCACCTTCTTCAACTCCTCTTTTTCGATAGATTGCAATGACTTAATCGTATAGATATTAGAATCCAATACCGATATCTTGATATTAATTACAGAGAAACAAATAAATACAATGTACAAAAGACTAATAATCTGGTATCTTTTGACGTCAACTTGACCTTCAGCCATATACTAGATTTTTAAATTAACTATATTGTTTGTACAATAAAATAAATGCTAATTGAGCGCCGCTTGGTGCAGTATTAGTTTTATTTAAATGGTAGTTTAACTTAGTAAACACGTCTTTTTTAGTGTCTTGCTCTTTTAAGTTAAACACTTGTAATAATTTAGATTTAGAAGCAACATTATCAGCAACTAATTTTTCAATGATTTGTTGAACATAACCTAAATTATTTAATTCCCCTTTTACAAATAACTCACTTAATACAACACTATACTCGTTATTAGGCCCAAAGTAAATTGTTTCAGCATAACAATTTACGACATCATCAAGTGTAATTGTTAAGCTATCATCAACTTGGATTTCTAAAATATTTTTAAACAAGTTTTGGCCAACCATAGTTTCTCTAAATGAAATAGCAGTTTGAACAATTGTTTTCAAGTATGAATAACCAGTGTTGTTTGACAAATTAAATTTCAATTTCTTAACCTTGATAAATAATTTTTTCTTTAATTCATCTGGTTGAGTTACTAAAATAGTACTTAATGAAATAAACTCTTCTTCTGACTTAATGGAAATTTTTTGAATCAATTGCTCTACCAATAATTTGTCTTTCAACTGAATCATTTCAGCAATACAATCAACATTTGGACTAATGATATAATCATTGCCATAGAATTGTTTTGTATGACTTAATATGACTGCTTGCTCACCACCAAAAATTTGAGTTTCATTTACTTTTTTAGTTCTTACAGTTATCACATCACCTTCTTGTTCAAAAACAAAATGATCTAAGAATGCTGTATAATTTACTATTTCAAAAGCTTTAGCTAATAATTCCACTTCAAGCACACTTAATTCATGCGATTTAGTTAATGACAACTTGCTTAATTCAGGAATAGGTAACTTAACAGGGAACTGTAATAAAAATTGTATTGATTCTTTACTAGGAAGTTTTTTATCAAAAACTCTTTTGAATAACTTACTAAGGTTTACATATTCTTCAGGATTTAAATTATCCCATTCTGGTTGGAAGAATAAGTCTTTCGCTAAGCTTAAAATATCCATTTGCTCTAACTGCCATAAACTATGTGCTGGATTAATAGCACTTGTAGTTGCTTCAGGAGTTGCATTAGCTTTATTGGTATTAATATCAATAGAAACACTTTTTGCTTTAGGCACTTCAACTGGCTTGGTAATCACTTCAACAACTGGTTGAGGGGTTGATTGAGCAGTTGGTGCTGTCTCAACTTGACCAATGTTGATGGTTGCAGTTGTATGTTGTGGAACAACTTGTTGAGGCGCAAATGGGTCTTGAGTTGCATATGATTCTGCAGGAGGTACAGTTGTACGAACACCAGTTGGAGCAGTTTCAGTTGCACCTGTGCCAGTTTGAATGTTAATATAAGTATCTTTAGCAGCGGCACTATTAGCAAGATTACCCAGTCCATCAGCAACTTTTGCCAAAGTTGCTTCTGTTGCTACCTCTGATTTTTCTTCAACTTCAACATACTTAATTGCCGATACACCAAATACCACGGCTTCGATAGCCAATCCACCTGTAATTAATATATCCTGAGCAGGCCACTCCAATAATTTTGCAATTACCCCAATCAAAATGACTACGGCTGCACCACTATAAAAAAGATTAAAAATGTCTAATTTCTTTTTTTTCATACTATTAATATTGATTATTAATTCAATTTTGGCTCAAGATATTTTTTACTTGAGCATACAATATCAATTCGAGAAAATTTTCTACCAAATTATCAAAGCAAATTAATAAAATACGTTGTAAACGATTATGAAACATTGATTTTCAATGTATTAACGCTTTACAAAAAAGTTAAATTTGTCAAAAAAATGTAGAAAAAAATATACAAATTGAGCGAAACTTACAATTGTTACCAGCCACTGATTGCTAGTATCTCATTTGTATGGTCTTTTGTATCAGGTTTTTCAATAATGTGTAGAACGATGCCAGCCTCGTCAATTAGGAAGGTGGTGCGAGTCGTTCCCATATAAGTTTTACCCATAAACTTTTTTTGACCCCATAAGTTGTACTTATCAACGATTTTCTTGTCTTCGTCGGCAATTAATGAAAAAGGTAGTTCGTATTTATCAATGAACTTGACATGAGAGGCAACTGAATCTACACTTACCCCAATAATTGCTATCCCTTTCTTGATCAATTTTTTATAATTATCGCGCAAATTGCATGCCTGAGCGGTGCAACCTGGAGTGTCGTCCTTTGGATAAAAATATAAAACTACTTTTTGCCCTTTAAAATCGGCCAATGCCACATTTTTCCCGTTTTGGTCTGCCCCTTTAAATGCTGGAGCTTTTGTACCTTCTTTAATAACTGCCATATAACTTTAATTCCGGTAAATATAGGACTAAATAGGCACAAAAATGTTTAGGAATGAAAAGCCGACAAATGCGCATAAATTTTATTAGATTTGCGCAATTTATATTTTTGTAGCCATGCCAAGAGACACATCCATTAAATCCGTATTAATTGTAGGTTCTGGACCCATTATTATTGGACAAGCCTGCGAGTTTGATTATTCCGGTTCACAAGCAGCAAGATCTCTAAGAGAAGAAGGAATCAAAGTAATTTTAATCAATAGTAATCCGGCAACTATTATGACGGATCCTATGATGGCTGATAAAGTATATTTATTGCCATTAACGATTGAAAGTATTGAACAAATTTTACAAGAAAATCAAATTGATGCAGTGTTGCCAACCATGGGAGGACAAACTGCATTGAACTTATGTAAGGAAGCCGATGAATTAGGTATTTGGGAACAATATAATTGTAGAATGATTGGAGTGGATGTTGCTGCAATCAATACAGCAGAGGACAGAGAAAAGTTTAGACAGTTAATGGTAAAAATTGGAATGGCAGTAGCGCCAAGCCAAGTTGCGAATAGTTTTTTAGAAGGAAAAGAAATTGCACAACGAATAGGATTCCCATTGGTAATACGTCCATCATTTACATTAGGTGGAACAGGTGGCGGATTCGTTCATGATGCAAGTGAATTAGATGCCGCATTAGAAAAAGGATTGAAAGCTTCCCCAATGCATGAAGTATTGGTTGAAAAAGCGGTGTTAGGATGGAAAGAATATGAATTAGAATTATTAAGAGATCAAGCTGACAACGTAGTTATTATATGTACCGTTGAAAACTTGGATCCAATGGGTGTGCATACAGGAGACTCTATCACTGTTGCTCCTGCAATGACGCTTAGTGATACTGCTTTTCAAGAAATGCGTAACAAAGCAATGCTCATGATGCGCAGCTTAGGAAATTTCTCTGGCGGTTGTAATGTGCAGTTCGCTTTAAATCCTGCTACTGAGGAATTAATTGCGGTGGAAATTAATCCACGTGTATCTCGTTCATCTGCATTAGCATCAAAAGCAACAGGTTATCCAATTGCAAAGATTGCAGCGAAGCTTGCGATAGGATATCATTTAGATGAATTAAAAAATCAAATTACACAAACAACATCTGCCTATTTTGAGCCAGCTTTGGATTATGTAATTGTAAAAGTACCACGTTGGAACTTTGATAAATTCAAAGGCGCGAATGATACGCTGGGATTACAAATGAAAAGTGTGGGTGAAGTAATGGCCATTGGTCGCAGCTTTACAGAAGCCATTCAAAAAGCTTGTCAAAGTTTAGAGAATGAATCAATAGGATTAGGGTATTATGGTAAGAGTTTAATGAAGAACGAAGATTTAATGGAATACATTAAAACTCCAAAATGGGATCGTATTTTTAGAATTAAAGACGCCTTATTGCAAGGTTCTACAGTTCGTTCAATTGCAGCAGCTACAGGAATTGATAATTGGTTCTTATACCAAATCAGAATCATCTGTGATATAGAAAAAGAATTAATGAAACATAGTTTGGATAGTTTGCCAACCGACGTTTTAAAAGAAGCAAAAAAGCATGGCTTCAGTGATATGCAAATTGCAAAACTATTACATGGCAATACCAATGACGATGCGGTATATGAAAAACGTAAGGCATTAGGTATCACACGTGTTTACAAAATGGTAGATACTTGTAGCGCAGAATTTGAAGCAAAAACACCTTACTTCTATTCAACATTTGAAAACTAAACAACAAAAATTAAATTATTTACTAGAAAAAAAATAGCTAGTAGATTATTTAAAAATAAAAAGCTTCAAGAATAAGATCATAAAAGCACAATCAAATTAATATGAACGCAAAAGACATAGTAGCACAAAACGAAAAAGAAACAAGAGCAGGATTTGGTGATGGTATCTTAGAAATCGCTAGAGAAAATAAAGACGTAATAGTTTTAACTGCGGACTTAGCGGGTTCTTTTAAGTTAGGTCCATTGATGAAAGAAATGCCTGATCGTTTTATTGAAGTAGGTATTGCGGAAGCGAATATGATTGGTATTGCTGCTGGTTTAACCATTGGAGGAAAAATTCCTTACACAACAACTTTTGCCGGTTTCAGTACTGGTCGTGTGTATGATCAAATTAGACAATCAGTTGCCTACTCCGATAAGAATGTAAAAATTTGTGCATCACATGCAGGATTAACATTAGGAGAGGACGGGGCAACACATCAAATATTAGAAGACATCGGGTTAATGAAAATGTTACCTGGTATGACCGTGATTGTGCCATGTGATTATAACCAAACTAAAGCAGCAACAAAAGCAGTGGCAAGTTATCATGGACCAGTTTACTTACGTTTTGGTCGACCAAAATGGCCAAACTTTACAAAGGAAGACGGATCTGATTTTGTAATTGGTAAAGCGCAAATATTAGCAGAGGGTAATGATGTAACTATTATTGCATGTGGTCACTTAGTATGGAAGGCTATTGAAGCTGCAAAACAATTGGAAGAACAAGGCGTAAGTGTAGAAGTAATCAACTTACATACAATAAAGCCATTGGACGAAGCGGCAATTATAAAAAGCTTACAAAAAACGGGTTGCGTAGTATCAGCCGAAGAACATAATATAATTGGTGGTATGGGTGATGTAGTTGCACAAGTTGCTGCAAAAAATTGTCCAGTGCCTCAAGAGTTTATTGGAACCAAGGATACATTTGGTGAAAGCGGAACACCCAACCAATTATTAAC
>CAIYUO010000027.1 GCA_903929425.1 uncultured Bacteroidota bacterium | reverse complement strand
TTTTCGATTTCTTCCTTCGTTAAACCACTTCCTGCTTCGATTCTGATTTTTTGTTCTTTACCAGTTCCTTTGTCTTTTGCGCTTACGTTTAAGATACCGTTTGCATCAATGTCAAAAGTTACTTCAATTTGAGGAACGCCTCTTGGTGCTGGTGGAATACCATCCAAGTTAAACATACCTAAACTTTTGTTTTGTGCAGCCATTGGACGCTCCCCTTGGATAACATGAATTTGTACACCAGGTTGATTGTCACTTGCTGTTGAGTAAACTTCCATTTTCTTAGTAGGAATGGTTGTGTTAGAAGAAATCATGGTTGTCATTACACCACCCATTGTTTCGATACCTAAGTTTAAAGGTGTAACATCTAATAACAATACATCTTTCACATCACCCGTTAAAACTGCACCTTGGATACCTGCACCAATTGCAACCACTTCATCAGGGTTAACAGAACGGTTAGGTTTTTTACCAAAGAACTTCTCAACTAATTCTTGAACTTTAGGAATTCTTGATGAACCTCCTACTAAAATTACTTCGTCAATTTGACTAATTGAATAACCTGCATCTTTTAATGCAATTTCACATGGCTTAATACAACGTGAAAATAAATTATCTGCTAATGATTCAAATTTTGCTCTTGTTAATTTTAATACCAAGTGCTTTGGAACCCCATCTACTGCAGTGATATAAGGAAGATTAATTTCAGTTTCTGTTGAAGAACTTAATTCCACTTTCGCTTTTTCAGCCGCTTCTTTTAAACGTTGTAAAGCCATTGGATCTTTTCTTAAATCAATTGCTTCTTGTTTTTTAAACTCATCTGCTAAAAAGTCCATGATTACTTTATCAAAGTCATCACCACCTAAGTGTGTATCACCATTTGTTGATTTTACTTCAAATACACCGTCTCCTAAATCTAAAATAGATACGTCGAAAGTACCACCGCCTAAATCAAATACAGCAATTTTTTGCTCAATATTCTTTTTATCTAAACCATAGGCTAATGCAGCAGCGGTTGGCTCATTCACAATACGACGTACTGTTAAACCAGCAATTTCTCCAGCTTCTTTAGTTGCTTGTCTTTGTGCATCATTAAAGTAAGCAGGAACCGTAATAACTGCTTCCGTTACTTCTTGTCCTAAATAATCTTCTGCAGTTTTTTTCATCTTTTGTAAAACCATTGCAGAAATTTCTTGAGGTGTATACAAACGCCCATCGATGTCAACACGAACGGTATCGTTTTCACCTTGCACTACTTTATAACTCCAGTGAGATTTCTCTTCTGTAATTTCATTATAACGACGACCCATAAAACGCTTAACACTTGAAATAGTGTTTTCAGGGTTTGTTATTGCTTGTCTTTTTGCAGGATCGCCAACTTTACGTTCGCCATTCTTTAAAAACGCAACTACCGATGGGGTCGTTCTACGACCTTCGTCATTAGCGATTACTACAGGTTCGCCACCTTCCATAACTGATACACAACTGTTTGTGGTACCTAAGTCAATTCCTATTATTTTTGCCATAATGCTTGATTTTCAATGATTAATTATTGATGAAACTGCAATGATTATGCCACAATGACTTGAAGCATAATTCAATGTAAAAATGTCATATATGGCAGTTTTTTACACATAAAATGACCCTATATTGGCATTATAACCATTAAAATACGTAGAAAAGGCAGTTAGATTGGTTCAATGTCACCTGAATTAGATGACTTAAAAGTGAAATTCTTTTGACTGGTGTAGCTAAAAATGACCACAAAAAAGGTGGTTACTATTTTAGCCGGTGTAGCAAACCAACCCATATAGTCAACAAATAATTTTAAAAATACATAGTTAAGTAATATACAACCTAGCACCACCAAGAAATACTTTAATAATTGGGCTGTTTTTTTAACGGATGTTTCTTGAAATACAACATACCTGCTCAAGTAAAATCCAATGGGGAAAGTGACACAAAAACTAACCATGAAGGAAGCAATATGTGGACTAATAGTTAGCCATCCAATATTAATGGGCATTTTGTGAAACAGGAAATTATAAGAAAGAAAAAATCCCAAAATATCTAATACTGTATTTCCCCCACCACAAGCAGCATATCGGAATGTTTGCAACGGCATAAACTTCCTAAATAAAGGATATACCCAATCAATTAGGTCAAGGATTAGTTTGCTAATAAAATCGTGTAGTTTCAACATGAATAGTTCAAAGGTAATCTTAATTAATTACTTTTGCAGTCGGTAACCCTTTTTTATGAATTTGATAACGAATTTAAAGCAGTCCACTGCTAATTGTTTACAACAGTTATATGGTGTAACAATACAACCCGAACAAGTATTAGTGAATGCCACTAAACCTGAATTCGAGGGAGATTATACCATTGTGCTTTTTGCATTTGTAAAACAGTTAGGAAAAAGCCCCGAGGTTTTAGGTAATGAATTAGGTGCTGCAATGCTAACTGCAATGCCAGTGGTAATTACTCAATTTAATATTGTAAAAGGCTTTTTAAATTTTTCCATTAGTAATCAGTTTTGGTTTGACACTATTAAAAATGCCCATGCTGATAATTTGTTACCCATAAATAATAGTCCTCGAAAAATAATGGTGGAGTACTCCTCCCCTAATACCAATAAGCCTTTACACTTAGGTCATTTAAGAAATAACTTTTTGGGTTGGAGTATTGCTGAAATATTAAAATTACAAGGCAACGAAGTGGTTAAAACTTGTATTGTAAATGATAGAGGAATTCATATTTGCAAGAGTATGATTGCTTGGCAATTGTTTGCAAACGGAGCCACTCCTGCCGACACGAATCAAAAAGGCGATCATTTTGTTGGAGACTACTATGTGAAATACAATGATGCTTATAAAGCAGAAGTAGCCGCATTAGTTGCTGGAGGTATGACACAGGAATTGGCTGAAAAAGAAGCCCCTATTCAAAAAGGTGCACAGGAAATGTTGTTGAAATGGGAACAAGGTGACGCTTCAACCATTGATTTATGGAAGCGTATGAATAGTTGGGTATATGAAGGATTTGATACTACCTATCAAAAAATTGGCTCCAACTTTGCTAAAACCTATTATGAGAGTAATACTTATTTATTAGGCAAGGAATTAGTGGAACAAGGTTTAACAAAAAAAGTATTTTATCAAAAGGAAGATGGATCAGTTTGGATAGATTTAACGGGAGATGGTTTAGATGAAAAAATTGTACGTCGTAAAGATGGTACTTCAGTTTATATAACGCAGGATATTGGACTTGCTGAAGTAAAGCAAAAAGAATTCAATACCGATGCTAGTATTTATGTAGTGGGTGATGAACAAAATTATCACTTTAAAGTATTGAAATTAATTTGTCAAAAATTGCAATTACCCGCAGCTGATGGCATTTACCATTTAAGTTATGGAATGGTGGAGTTACCAACAGGTAAAATGAAAAGTCGTGAAGGAACCGTGGTGGACGCTGATGATTTAGTAGCAGAAATGATTAATATTTCAAAAGAAAAAACTGAATCATTAGGAAAGGTTTCTGAATTCACAGCTGAACAATTAAATGAACTTTATAATACGATTGGATTAGGTGCCTTGAAGTTTTTTTTATTAAGAGTAGATCCTAAAAAGAAAATGGTATTCAATCCAGAAGAAAGTATTGACTTTCATGGTTTCACTGGGCCATTTATTCAATACACACATGCACGTATAAAAAGCATTTTAAGAAAAACGGGTACCTCCATTCAATTAAACCCTTCTGTATTACTGCCGTTGGAAAAAGCCTTGGCCATTGAATTATATAATTTCCCTGCAGTCATCAATGAAGCTGCTGAAACATTAGACCCTTCCAAAGTGGCTATATATACTTTTAATTTAGCAAAGTTGTTTAATAGCCTCTATGCTGAACTATCCATTGCGAATGCTGAATCTGAAGACAAGAAAAACCTAAGAATTCAATTGGGCATTTTAACTGCTGCAACTTTACAAAAAGGTATGCGAGCATTAGGCATTGATGTACCGGAGCAGATGTAAATTCAATTAAAAGTAAATTTTATCTTTTTCTTTTATTAAGCATATATCATCACTTAGTGACTATTTGCGTTTAGGCTTATACGGAACGTAAGTTTCAGGCGTCAACTCCTCCACACCCCATTGCGTTAACAAACCATCCATTTGCTCCTTGGGTAAACTTGCATGATCATAATGGCCTGCCACCATTTTTTGACGCATCGCTTCATAAATACTCACCGCACAAGCCACTGAAATATTTAAGCTTTGTATAATACCCATTTGAGGAATAATAAAATTACCGTCCGCTAATGCCCTACACTCGTCTGTCACACCAGCATGTTCATTCCCAAACACCAATGCAACCGACTCCGTAAAGTCAATATCATATAATTTCACCGCATCACTTGATAAATGTGTAGTTAATATTTTAGAAAAGTTTTTTCTGACCGCCTTCATACATTCATCTAAATTATCAAACTCATGTATGGTCAACCATTTTAAGGCACTACTACTACTCTTGTATCCAAATTTTTTATGCCTAGGTATTTTTGTCGTTAAAATGTATACATCCTGAATACCTACAGCATCACAAGTTCTTAGCACCGCCGAAATATTATGTGGGTCTTGCACATTTTCCATCACCACCGTCAAATTTGCTTGACGTTTACTTAATACTTTAATTAATTTGTCGGTACGCTCAGGTGTCATGATTCAATGCTATTAATACTTATATGCTAATTATGAAATTTATTTTTTAAAAGGAGGTCTGTATTGCACACCCAATCCAAAATTTTTCAAAGGTTGGATGCGCCCATTTTCATTTTCAAAACTATAATTCAATCCTACCCCGTTTAATTCAGTCATTAATAATGGGCCATCCATATCCACATAATCTAGTTGTGGCAAAAACTGTGCAATCGCCGCTGATCCAATGACAGATTCATTCATACTTCCCATCATTACTTTCAATCCTAAAGTACGCGCCTCCTTAATCATACGAAGTGCTGGTGTCAACCCACTACATTTTGTAAGTTTAATATTGATACCGTCAAAATAGTTGGCACAAGTAGCAACGTCTTTTTCAAACACACAACTCTCATCAGCAAACAAAGGCAATATTCCTTGTTGTTTTAATTGTTGCATTCCTTCCCAATTATCTTTTGCTAAGGGCTGTTCCACTAATTCAACACCTAGGGAAGCAAGAGCAGGAATTTTTAATAAGGCTTCTTCAGTGTTCCAACCTGCATTGGCGTCTACACGAATGGGTTTATCCGTATGCTGTCTTAAAGCTGTGATCAGTTCAATATCATATTCGGTTCCCACTTTAACTTTATATATTGGCCATGGATGATCCTTCATTTTTTGAACCATTTTTTCAATGGGATCAATGCCTAAAGTATAATCACAAATGGGCGGCAAATTATCATTATCATTAGCAGGAGTATTCCACTCCGTTCCCCATAATTTATGCAAGGGTTGCTTTTTCATTTGCCCCCATAAATCCCATCCTGCCATATCTAAAGCACAAACTAAAAAAGGATCATTGGGAAATAAATGATGTAAAAAGTGCCAAAAACGTTCAGGGTCAATTAATGCAAACTTCTCAATTACTTTTCGGTGCTTTTCTAATTGCTCCATCATACCTTCAACCGATACATTGTAATAAACAATAGCAGGAGCTTCTCCAAATCCATCCCAATTACCCAAGGACAAACGAACCATCAAACTATGTTGATGCGTTTTAGTTCTACCATTTGAAATGGTAAAAGGATATTCGAATGGTAATTTTTGCTCCCAAAAAGATAGTTCCACTTAGCTGGTTTTTACGAAGATACTAAACAGGTTATTAATTAACGTCCACTGGCTTTAATAGCCATACTCCAATCCGTATTAAATGTATTTGATTTAATTAGGTCTTCTAAATTTAAATGTATTCTATATCTCCAATAATGTTTAGGATTCGCAGGTACATTAATACGCTCTTCATTGGGATTACTTCGGCGTATTGCTTCATCAACCCCTAAATAATCTTGCAATTGAAAAATGGCCCACATAGCAGGAGAATATAAATGTTGTAATAAAATGGCTTTGTTAATCCACGCTTCACAATGTAAAGGCGCATCACCCCATTGACCTATTTCATGATTATAAAACTGTTGTGTTTTTGCACGATCTTCCTCCCACCATCCACGAATTGTACTTGTATCATGTGAGGAAGGCGTCACAACACTTAAATAAGGTGCATCATTTGGATGAAAAAAGGGTTTTTGTGAAGCCTTTGGCATACGCTGTACTTCCAAGCTTAACATACCTAATTGATACATTACATTTGGAACACAGGATGGAACTAAACCTAAATCCTCCCCACAAATCAACATATTGGTAGACAATTTAAGCATTGGCAATTTTTGCATGGCTTCTTTTTCCCATGCCACATCCTGACGTTTAAAGAAATAATCTACATATAAGTCTTTCAACAAATGCTGTGTGTTAGGATCCAAATGTTGGAAGGAACTGGTTGCTTCAATATTAAATCTAAAGTGGAATGTATGAGGCTTCTCACCATCAAATAAAATCACATTACTTATTAAACTGTAAAGGCCATGTTTGATTTTCTCATGCCATTCATCCTGAGGTAAATTTGTAAAAAAGGCTTCGACCTGTCTTTGTGTTTTAAATTCAGGCAATAATTCATAATGACCTTCGCCTATGGATTTTAAATATTCTTTTTTAATGCGGTCATTGTCATACCCAAATATTTGAAACAAAATAGTTTCATTAATATAAGGATGCGTTAATCTGTAATGATCACATCGAATTCCTTTTGCATTTAATTCATTAATGGATACCGGAATGGCTGGTACAAAATGACCCATAATACCTTCCACGGCATGCATAGGGATACTCCATATTCTGAAGAACCCTAAAATGTGATCAATTCTAAAGGCATCAAAATAAAATTTCATTTGATCAAAGCGTGACTTCCACCATGCAAAACCATCACTCGCCATCACTTCCCAATTATAAGTTGGGAAACCCCAGTTTTGTCCGCTGACTGCAAAATCATCAGGAGGTGCACCTGCCTGCATATTCATGTGAAACAATCCAGGACTTTGCCATGCATCAGCACCAAAACGATACACACCAATAGGAATATCACCTTTTACAATGACACCATTTTCATGCGCATAATTGGTGGCATTTAATAATTGTAAATGCAAATGATATTGTACAAAAAAGAAAAAGGCAATAGCATGATACGAGTCTGACTTTGGATCAATCAACTTAGTAATAGAAGCTTCCTCATACTTTGAATGGGTTGGCCATTTATTAAAATCAACTGTGCCGTGTAAATCTCTTAAATAAGAAAAAACACTATAAGAAACTAACCAGTTTTTATTTTGTTCGAAAAAGTTTTTAAAGTCTTTAGAAGCCAAATCCTTTTTCCCATTTTGATTATAAATTAACCTTAGCACTTCCCATTTCAATTTCATTACTTCATCATAGTCAACATCCGACTGACTATTTAAGGAAGCAATCTTGGATTGATAAGGTTTCAAAATACTTTTTTGATCCTTATCAAGTATTGCATCTAGTCTAATATACATTGGATGTAATGCAAATGCCGAAATCGCTGCATACGGGTATGAGTCCATCCAGGTATGTGTCGCAGTGGTATCATTAATAGGTAAAATTTGTATCAACTTTAAACCTACTTTATTTGCCCAATCAACTAATAATTTCATGTCAGCAAATTCACCTACACCAGCACTTTCATTTGATCTTAAAGAAAATATAGGAATTGCAACACCAGCCCCTTTCCAATTGCCCGTTGTCATTTGCACGAAACCATCATTAACGATCACTAATTTATCTTTTGCAACTGGCTCATATAAAACTCGGTTATCACCATGCTCAAAACTCACAAAAGTTTTTGTATTCAAATCAACAATACCATACTTATAAACAAATGGGAAATTACTTTTTTTCGTATCAATACTTAATTCATAATAATCTTCACCTTTAACCTTCATTAAGGGCACTGCTTTAGCAGCATCCCATGTTCCTATAACGGGCGATTCACCAACAATACAAATAGTTTGATGCGCTAATAACAATGGGGCTTTTACCCTAAAAACATGTGATGCAGTTTTATTGATACTTACTGCTTTTTGCGTCTCAGGTTGTTTTAATAAAACATTCTTGAAGGGTGAAGTATAAAAAGTGTTTTCCTTATACCCAGTAAAATTCCAACTATCAATAATCACTAAGGATGACTTATTAATTTCAGCTAAATTAAATGACTTATCACTCCCTGCTTCAAATGACTTTGTACCATCTTCATTTTGAATAAAATAATGATATACAATTTTAGCGTTTTCTTTCGACGGATCAAATTCCAAATGTAATACCCAATAATCATTATTAAGATATACGAGCGGAACTGCATTTTCAATAATATTATTGCCTAAAGCTGGATGATTTCCATAAATATAAATTCCTTGACCAAAATGAGTTTTATATTTAAGGTGAAAACTTACTTTTATAAATTGGTTAACTGCAGACTTCATATTGGGTCAATTTGTCAGAAAAATGGAAATTTTTTTTTACAAGCGAATAAAGATAAAAAATAGTGTGTAAAAAAAACACATTAGTCATATTTTGCTTTTGTAATTAAACTCAAAATTGTTATATTTATATATATTATTAATTATCAATCAATTAGGAGAGGTAAATGGATAAAATTGTGATTTATACCGATGGATCCTCAAGAGGCAATCCTGGCCCAGGGGGGTTTGGTGCCATTTTGATGTGGGGTGAAAAGGTAAAGGAAATGAATGGAGCATTCCGTAAAACAACCAACAATCGCATGGAATTACTTGCCGTTATACAGGCATTGAACGCATTAAAAACCAAGCAATTACCGATTCATATTTATACTGATAGCAAATATGTAGTTGAATCAGTTGAGAAAAAATGGTTAGACAATTGGATTAGAACAGACTTCAAAGGAGGGAAAAAAAATAAAGATTTATGGAAGGCCTATTACGATTTGGCAAAACCCTATAACATAAAATTTCATTGGGTAAAAGGCCATGCTGACAATCCATATAATAATAGATGCGACGAATTAGCTACCATGGCAGCTGACAATGGTCCATGGGAAATTGATGAGGAATACGAATCGCTATCCTAGTCAATCAAAAGTAATACTAAATTGCTTTGAACTTAGGTACCAATACGCGGAAACTTCCAAATAATAAGGCCCCAAAAACCATTGTACTTACCAAACTATATGGGTAAAAAGGTAATCCATCAACCATTGTTTGCGTCAATCCAGTTATAGTGATTGGATGATGATATCCACCACCTTGCGCCCATACTAAAAAGTTAGAAACTAAAAAGTAAGCAGTTGGTGCTGAAAGGAATGATAAAATAAACTTAGAAGGCTTTGCAGATTGTAAGCTAAATCCAAACACAGTTGTTGCAGCAATTAAAATATAATTCTCTAATTGACCTGAATAAAAACCTTGGATAGTTGTTAAACCATTTACATACAATACTTGATACATTAAGTCTGAAATAAACAAAGATAGTATTGGTAACAAAAAGGAATATTTTTTATTGCTTGAAAACAAAGAACCACTGAATAAAGCAATGGCAATTTGAGGAGCAAAACCTAATGGTCTTCCTGGCATTACTCTATAAAGAGCACTGATTAAAACCATAATTACTAATGCTAGGATAATTTGTTTATTCAATTTCATAAAGTATCTTTTGTAAGAATGAAACAAAAATAAGGGTTAACGCGCTTATTTTAAGATATTCATTTTCCTCAAATGTGAATAACCTAAGGGACAAAGCTTTTAAACAAAAGGGAAGGCTGTATTCCTAGCAAGCTTATTTCCTGTAAAGGCTTTACCATGGCTACTTCCCCAGCTTTAAAAACCTGCCCGTCAATATCAACTTCACCCTCAATCACTAAAAGCATTTCTATATGTAGGGAATTTATTGTGTAAGATTCAGTACCCTTTAATACTATTTTACTTAAACCAAAATCCTGAACAGGACAAGGATAAATAGTCTCATTGTCATTGATATTATCCCCTAGTAATACCTCAGGATAAGTAGGTGCAAAATTTACATGTTTTAACAATTCATCAATGTCAATATGCTTAGGCGTAAACCCCCCTCTTAAAACATTATCACTATTGGCCATTAATTCAATATTCTGACCTTCCAAATATGCATGTAATAATCCAGCTCCTTGAAAAACTGCTTGGTGCTTTTTAACGGAAACAATGTTTAAAATATAAATGGAGAAAATACCTTTATCAATATTACTCTCAGGCACTACCCCATTATAATATTTATTGGCCCACCAATGTGGATGTGATTTATCAACCTCGCCATTTTTCACTGCAGCAACTGCTTCAATTATCAATGGCTTCAATATTTTATCAGCAGCTTGCGAAGGCAACTGCATAAAAAACTGATATAAACCCTGATAATCTGCTCCGTCAAAATGATTCAATAAGGAATGAAAACAACTAAATGCTTGTAACCGTTCAGCTAGTAATTCGGGGGCTAAAAAACCATGTAATAACCAAAAATCACTCAATGCCACCATTATTTCAGGCTTGTGATTTTGATCCTTATAATTTCTATTTGGTGCGTCAATAGGGATACCAGCTTGCTGCTCCAATTCAAAACCAATTATTGCATTTTCCTTTGTAGGATGAACTTGTATGCTTAACATTTTTGCTACATCTAACACCTTGAATAAATATGGGATACTGCCAAATTCATTAATGGAAACGTTTCCTTCCTTTGTCTCAATCAACGCTGGAGCAGATACATGTGCACCCATCCAATATTCTGCAAATGGCTTTTTTGTTTCATTATTAACCTTCATTAAATTAGGAATGAACTCATCGCCTCCCCAATCATAATGCCTATGCACTCCATGTAATTTATACGCTTTCTGCATGTTTATAATTTCCCTATTATTACTTATAATATATGTATGAATAACAAAGATACTGGGTTTTTAGGCGAAAATATGGCAGCTGAATATTTAATCAATTTAGGCCATGAAATTTTAGAAAAAAACTGGCGGCATAAACATTTAGAAATAGATATTATTTCGTGCCTACCTGGAATGTTACATATTATTGAAGTGAAAACAAGAGGCTCCATTGATTTTGGCTTCCCTGAAAAAATGATTAATAAAAGAAAAATGCAATTTTTGAAAAATGCAGCAGCGCATTATCAATATGCAAACCCCCAATGGAAATGGCTTCAATTTGATGTCATAGCTATATTCAAAAAGCCCACAAATGAGTGGGCTTTAGATTATTTTGAAGACGTGTATTTTTAATATTTACTGCAAAAATCAACTACCCAATCAGGTCTTTCATTTTCTCGACCATCTTATAAGTTGCTGGACAGTATTCGATATTTTGTTTGTGAACATGTATATATTCTGTCATTTTTTTCTTTGTTAAATGAGGGAATCCAGCACAGTCAGCTGGTCTTACCTCATATATACTACACATGTTTGATTTTAAGTCCAAGAATTGGCAAGGTCTTGATTTATTCAACCAATCTTTATCCTTTTTATCATATTCAAGCCATTGTTCGGTAAATGCTTTAGGGGTCGTATTTAAATGTGCCGATATCCTTTTAATATCTGTTTTAGTAAAAGTGGGACTCATGTTTTTACAACAGTTTGCACAACTCAAGCAATCAATTTCAGCCCATACTTGTGGGCTAACATATTCTACTAATTGATCTAAACCTTTTGGGCCTCTTTTTTCAAGTTTTGTAAGAAACGACTTGAATTGTTTTGAATGTCTGCTAACTTTTTGCTTAAATGACCTTAAATTTACTTGCATATATTTATTTGTATCAAATGCGAAATAAACTCATTCTCAATTAACAATCAAATCTTTTATACATACAAATGAATTGGGCAATTTATAAAAAAGGATTTAAAGCTTTTCTTCAACTAGAAAAGTCCTTGAGTGCTCATTCGGTAGAGGCTTACTTAAGAGATATTGATAAACTCACTAATTACTTTGAAGATATCGGCGAATCATTTGGTCCTGCTGATGTTACCCTTTCACATTTGCAGTTATTTATTCAATCCATCGGCAAATTGGAAATGGCGCCTACCTCCCAAGCGCGCATCATTTCTGGCATTAAATCTTTTTTCAAATATTGTGTACTTGAACAAATATGCAATGTCAACCCTACCACCTTGCTTCCTACCCCAAAAACAACGCGTAAATTACCCGATGTATTAAGTTTTGAAGAAATCGAAACAATGATTGGCAAACTAGACTTAAGCAAACCTGAAGGAGGACGAAACAAAGCCATTTTAGAGACTATGTATAGTTCTGGCTTACGCGTTACGGAAGCAATCAATTTAAAAATATCCTGTTTATATTTAGATGTGGGATTTATAAGAGTTATAGGTAAAGGAGATAAAGAAAGGTTGGTACCCATTGGGTCAGATGCTATTAAATTTATTAAACTGTATAAAGACACTATACGAGTTCACCAAACCCCAGCAAAGGATTATGAAGACATTTTATTCCTCAATAATCGGGGTAAAGGACTTAGCAGGGTAATGATTTTTTACATTATCAAGGATTTGATTTTAAAAACGGGCATAAAAAAAACAATATCTCCGCATAGTTTTAGGCATTCCTTTGCCACTCATTTAGTGGAAGGCGGAGCCGATTTAAGGGCCGTACAGGAAATGTTAGGACATGAAAGCATTACTACAACTGAAATATATACACATATTAATAGAGAATTTTTAAGGGATACCCTAGACAGGTTTCACCCTGCATTTCAAAAAAAATAATACCGCCTTAAACTAAAATCAATTAGGTTTGTTATCTAAAAAAATATAAAATATGAAAAGAATAATTTTTGCCGCTTTAACCTTAATTGGATTAAATGCAAATGCGCAAATTAAAATGCCAGCTGCAAGTCCAACACAAACATTATCTCAAGACTTTGGAATGGGTAAAATTGAAATTACCTATTCTCGTCCATCCTTAAAAGGTCGGGCTGCATTTGGCAATGGTAGCATATTAGCGCCAAATGGTTCAGTTTGGAGAACAGGTGCAAATGGAGCCACTAAGCTTACTTTTTCACATCCAGTAACAATTGGGGGTAAATTACTAAGTGCTGGCTCATATGCATTATTTACTATTCCTGGTGAAACATCATGGACAATTATCATTAACACGAATTCAAATAGCTGGGGAAGCTTTAGTTATAAGGAAGCAGAAGACGTAGTTCGTTTTCAAGTCAAACCAAATTCTACAAGTAATAGTACTGAAAATTTTACTATTAATATTGACGATATAACTCCAGAGACTGCAAATATTTCTTTGAAATGGGCAAAAACTTTGGTAAATATTCCAATAAGTACGGACATTAAACCTACCATCCGAGCACAAGTAAAAGAAGCAACTTCAGCAAGTAATGTAAATCCAAATGTATACTCCGCTGCTGCTAATTTTTATTATGATTTAGATAAGGATTATGCAAATGCATTAGTATATGTTGAGAAAGCAATTACTGCAAATCCAAAAGCATATTGGTTGTTTTTATTAAAGGGTAAAGCACAAAAAGAATTAGGTGATAAAAAAGGAGCAAAAACGAGTGCTGAAACTTGTTTAAAATTAGCAACTGAAGAAAAAAATGATGACTATGTTAGAAATGCAAAAGAATTATTAGCATCTCTATAGCCTTAATATAAATCATAAAAAAAGCGTCTCCTCAATAGTCTATGAACTTTGGGGAGACGCTTTTTTTTAGTAGGTTTGCTATCAACAGCGGAGGTGGCGAAATTGGTAGACGCACTACCTTGAGGTGGTAGCGCCCACACCCGGGCGTGGGAGTTCGAATCTCCTCTTCCGCACAAAGCCTGTCACGAATGTGACAGGCTTTTATCATTTAAGACCGCGAATCAAGCTAGCTTGAATGAGCAGGCGAGAATGATAAAAGCCAACTAAATGCAAAGCATTTAGTTAAAAGGCTTTGGGTACGCGTCACTATTGAGATCAGCGAATGAAATGAGCTGATCTCCTCAATTTGATTTAAAAAAAATACTAAATGCAACGCATTTAGTTAAAAGGCTTTGGGTACGCGTCACTAATGAGATCAGCGAGCTAATCTTTTACAAAATCCAACGCAAGTATATGATGTGCTAGTTTCTCTTTCAACTCATGCAAAGTACTTTCATTGTAGTTTCCATCAATATATTCCGTCACTGATTTCACGTGCTTAGAAAGTTGATTGAAATGGCCCGTAATTTTTTTAGTGCCTAAAATAAATAAGGGAACATTAGGGTAATGATTCAAAACTTCTCCTAACGCTACATCTATATGATGTAAAAATTTATTAATCAAAATTTCTTTGTGCGCTGATTCATCGGCAAACTGACTCATTCGCCCAGGCATATCTCTTTCATAAGCAACTATAGCGTCTGCAGTACTTAGCTTAATTTTTTCAAATTTCACTTTATCATAAAGATATAAGTGAACTTCTTTCGCACTAAGTAATAGCACCAAGTACTTATATTTATTGTCGTCTAACATAACACATTATTTGTTGTATGTTAAAGTGACAATAATTAAAATGTATTAATTATGACAATACTCATAACCAAGTATGATTAATGGCTAGTTGAAAAGCAAGTAACACAAACATAATCTTCACCAAAGTGATAGTCTAAATACACTGTTTTATTAAGTCCTTTATGCAAAATTTGAGCTGGAATAATTCCGCTTTGTTCATTTGCTAATTGTAACACATTAAAATCCTTAGCAAAATCAATTCCTAAGTTTTCATATTGTTTATACATGGCTTCCTTCGCTGCCCAAAAAAAAGCCATTTGATTCAATTGCGCTGCTTCAGGTAAAGCGGCAATCAGCTTCTTTTCCGATTCATTTAAAAATTTATGTGCCACTTTCAAAATACGGGGATGTATTATTTCAATATCAATGCCTATTGGATCAATATCGCTAACAGCAACCGCTGCATAGCCCTTACAATGGGAAAAAGAAAAATGAAAGGGCACTCCAAGCAAATAGGGCTTTCCATTATCTGCCATCACCATTTTATTTAAATCGGCCTCAGGCATCATGAGTTTAAACAATAACCTAACGGCTAAATGCTGAACTTTTCGCTCCTCGTTTTGAATATCAACTGCTAATTTTACATCGGTTTCAAAAAATGAAACTGGCTCAGTAATTGACCAAATGGCCAAATGACGGGTCTCGTTAATATTTTGTTGATAAAAGAAAGGCATAAAAAAAAGCTTTGCGTTAGATTGCACCCCAGTTGCAGGCGCAATTTAAACATAAATACATTTAAAAATTTAAGATGATTTTATCCGACTCTAGAATATTAGAAGAAATCGCAAAAGGAACCATAAAAATTGAGCCATACGATCGCAAAGATTTAGGAAGCAATAGTTATGATGTGCATTTGGGGAAATGGTTGGCAACCTATGATAATAAAGTATTGGATGCCAAGGCGCATAACACCATTACTTATTTTGAAATTCCGGAGGAAGGATTTGTACTAGAACCAACTGGTTTTTATTTAGGCGTAACATTAGAATATACCGAAACACATGCACATGTTCCATTTTTAGAAGGCAAGTCATCAACTGGTCGATTAGGAATTGACATTCATGCAACTGCAGGTAAAGGTGATGTTGGTTTTTGCGGATATTGGACTTTAGAAATTTCAGTAAAGCAACCCGTTCGAGTTTATAAGGGGATGCCAATAGGTCAATTAATATATTTCCCAGTGGATGGTGAAATTGAAATTGCATACAACAAAAAAACAAATGCTAAATATAGTGGACAGCCTGAAAAGCCTATTGAGAGCATGATGTGGAAGAACAAATTTTAATAAAAAAGATAATTTTAAAAATCCTTAGTCAACCCTAAGGATTTTTTTTGCTTTTATATGCAAGCACCCATAACAATACATCGTTGTAACTATCAATTCCCTTTGCTTGTTTATTCCAAATCAAAAATTGATTATACATTTCCGAGGCACCTTTAATTTGTAGGTCTCGTTTTTGCATGAAGAAATTTTTAATTTCCTTTCGGTCTGCAATTACCTGCGGGCTTAATAATTTTTTATTTCGTTCCACCACTTGTTTATAAAATTCAAAATCTCCTCTTTTGGCAATAAAATTCAAATGGGCATACTGCGCATAAGTGAATAATTGCAACTGAGTTGAATAATTGAAAAGTGGATCGTCACTTTCGGTTCCAATCACATAAGCTATAAAATTGGCCTGGTCCTCAGAAGCATATCCCAATTGATGTGCAATTTCGTGACTCATGGTAAATGGCATGGTTAATTTGGGTAAATCGCCTCGAACAATCGCCTCGCCCGTTAAGGGTTGATAAAAGGCCGTATAACCAATATAATCCCCCCAGCTAGGAAAAATCGCCATCTTAACGGAGGAATTTAGATATTTTAAAAATGACCATTTTTGCGTGTTTTTTGCAAATTCTACCTCGTTTTTGGTCAAAATTGACTCAAAATCAAGCTTTTTTTGGTCAAAATTGCCCAATTTTGTTCTAGTCAAATTTAGTTTATTGATCAATAAAAGGCTTAAACTATCCATTTGACGTTCAGTATATTTAAATGGCACTTTTAAGTCAAAATCTTGAGAAGGATCCTTTTTTTGATAATTCAACCCCCATACTAATTCAAAAACAATAAATAATACAACTAGTCCATTTAATATATGAACCAATTGTTGTTTCCAAAATTGAAATCGACCAAAATTATTCTTTTTTATAAATAACCATCTTAATAAGCTGAAAATCAATAATATAACAATTATAATATAAGTAATCTCACCTATTGAAAATGGAATTCGTCCAAATAAAAAACGCAACAATTGTGCAATGGGCTTAAAAATATAAGGGCCATAAATGGCGGTTACTGCTGAGGGCCAATAGCTTATTGCAAGGATTATTAAACCTAAAAGATACAAAGCGAAACTCCAGGGCATCTTTTCACTTATCTTTACTTGATGAGACATAGCAGTTATTATGATGTAAAATTAGGATAAACTTTGTCTTTTGATTGGATTTTACTAACTTTGCCAACCCTTAAAGTACGGTTATGGGCCAAAACAGAACATTTGAAATACCATTTGTAGGTTTAACGGCCGGCGAACATGAGTTCGAATACCATATAGAGGATAAGTTCTTTGTCGATTTTGGGCCTCAAGAGTTTAGTAATTGTGATACTAAAATCAAAATGAAATTGGATAAGCATCAAGGCTTCATGCAATTAAAATTTGATGTAGATGGTAAGGTGGACTCACAATGTGATCGTTGTGGTAATCCATTAACCGTTCAACTTTGGGATGAGTTTAAATTAATCATTAAACTTGTTGACGAGCCAGATACCATGAACAGCCAAGAGGAAGATCCAGACATCTACTATATTGACCGTAACGAAAGTCATTTTAGTATTTCAGCTTGGATTTATGAATTTATCACTTTAAGTTTTCCAATACAACACATTTGTAAAGAAAATGAAAAAGGAGAATCCACCTGTAATCAAAAGGCATTGGCCGAATTACAAAAGCTGATGTCTGCTCCGTTGGAAACTAGAAATGAAAATTTGTGGAAAGGACTAGAAAAATTCAAAGACGGACTTGACGAGTAAAAAAGTAGAAGTAGAAAATAAATATAAAGTAAAAATTAAAACATAAGAGATGCCTAATCCTAAACGCAGACACTCACAACAACGTAGTGCAAAAAGAAGAACTCACTATGTAGCACAAGAAGTAACATTAAGCACTGATGGTACAACAGGAGAAATCCATGTACGTCACCGCGCCCATGTTCAAGAAGGCAAATTGTACTACAAAGGTAAACTAGTAGCAGAAAAAGCGCCTTTAAAAGCGTAATTTAATGAATATCGGAATTGATATGATGGGTGGTGATTTCGCACCACTGGAAGCCGTAAAAGGAGTTCAACAATATCTATCCTTCTCCGAACATAATATATTTTGCATAGGTGAAGAAACCCAGTTGAAAGACTTATTTCAACAACATGGGGTCTCTTCACCTTTTTTGCATATTATACATGCACCTGAAATCATTGGTTATCACGAACACCCAACTAAAGCCCTAAAAGAAAAACCAAATTCTTCAATTGCAATTGGTTTTCAATTGTTAGCTGAAGGAAAAATTGACGCTTTTGGAAGTGCTGGAAATACCGGGGCGATGTTAGTAGGTGCGATGTTTAGCATCAAACCCATTAAAGGAGTATTGCGTCCTACTATTGCTACTTTACTTCCTAAATTGGAAGGCAAAACAGGTATTCTTGTTGATGTTGGTTTAAATGCAGACTGTAAACCTGAGCAATTAAATCAATTTGCCATTTTAGGTAACCTTTATGCCAAGCACATTTTAAATATTGAAAATCCAAAAGTTGGATTATTAAATATGGGTGAAGAAGAAGGTAAAGGAAATTTATTAGCACTTGCAACCTACCCTGTTTTAAAAGAAAATACTCAAATTCAATTTGTAGGCAATGTGGAAGGTCGAGATTTATTCAATGATAAAGCGGATGTAATTGTTTGCGATGGTTTCACTGGCAATATTATTTTAAAAACCGCCGAAGCAATGTATGATGCTGCTTTGCATCAAGGCCATGGTGACGATGCATTTTTTAATCGTTTTCATTTTGAACATTATGGTGGAACTCCCATCTTAGGCGTTAATAAACCCGTAATTATTGCTCACGGTATTAGTAATGCAAAAGCATTTTGCAACATGATTAAATTAGCAGAAAAAATGATTGACACTAATTTCTGCGAAATTATTACAAGCAACTTTGAGCCTTTATAAGGATTGTATTGCTACTTTAATTTTCTGAATAAATTAACCCTTTCATATTACTAACATTCCTTAGTATTCCATTATTTTATCTTATTTTCACTAAAGCAATTAACGCTACCAACATTTATGTGGTATAAAAATATTCTTGAAACCATTGGCAATACCCCCTTAATTAAAATCAATAAGATTACAGCGCATTTACCTGCTACGATACTTGCAAAAGTTGATTATTTTAACCCTGGTCATTCAATCAAGGATCGCATGGCTTTAAAAATGGTGGAGGTTGCTGAAGCAGAAGGAAAATTAAAGCCAGGAGGTACTATTATTGAATGTACAAGTGGCAATACAGGAATGGGTTTAGCATTAGCAGCAATTGTAAAAGGTTATAAATGCATATTTACTACAACAGACAAACAGAGCAAAGAAAAAATGGATATTCTTCGTGCCGTTGGAGCTGAAGTGATAGTATGTCCTACTAATGTTGCACCTGAGGATCCTACTAGTTATTATTCAGTAGCCCGAAAACTAGCAATCGAAATTCCTAACTCCTATTTTTTTAATCAATATGACAATTTAGCAAATCGTTTAGCACATTATGAAACAACAGGTCCAGAATTATGGAATCAAACGGAAGGTAAAATAACACATTTAGTTTGCACCGCTGGAACAGGTGGAACGATAACAGGAACAGCAAAATATTTAAAGGAACAAAATCCCGATATTAAAATTTGGGCAATTGATCCTATAGGCTCTTTACTAACACATTATTTTGAAACGGGCATTGTTGACATGGATTATGTAAAACCCTATGTAGCTGAAGGTTTTGGAGAAGACTTTGTGCCTGCAAATTATGATATGTCATTGATTGATCATTTTGAACAAGTAGCAGATAAAGAAGGTGCAATAATGACAAGAAGGTTAGCAAAAGAAGAAGGCATGTTTTGTGGCTATAGTGCTGGAAGTTGCTTACAAGGTTTGTTGCAATTATCAGCTACGCTAAAAGCTAGCGATTTAGTGGTATGTATTTTTCATGATCATGGCAGCCGTTATATAGGTAAAGTATATAATGATGAATGGATGGCGTCAAAGGGATTTTTATAGTTCAACGCATTTAATATCAATTAATTTTTTAGTCTAATATATGTGTATCCCTCCTATTTTTGGGGCATAAATTGTATATTTGTAATTCAATAATTTAACTATGAGTAAGTACAGATCAGGTGTTTTATTTGGTAAAGAATTAGAAACTTTATACAATGATGCAAAAGCAAATAATTTTGCCATTCCAGCGGTAAATACAACGGGTACAGATACTATTAATGCAGCCATTGAAACAGCTGCTAAATTAAAGTCTCCAATTATAATTCAATTCTCAAATGGTGGTGCCCAATTTATTGCAGGTAAGGGCATGCCAAATGATAATTTACAAGCAAATATTCAAGGTGCTATTGCTGGTGCATTGCATGTACACCAGGTAGCAAAGTATTATGATGTTCCTGTGATATTACACACTGACCATGCTGCTAAAAAATGGTTACCATGGATTAGTGCATTGATTGATGAAAGTGAGAAATACCACAAATTACACGGTCAACCTTTATTCAGTTCACATATGTTGGATTTATCTGAAGAACCCATAGAAGAAAACATCCAAACCTCTGTTGAATTTTTCAAACGCATGGCTCCATTAGGAATGGGTATAGAAATTGAACTAGGTGTTACGGGTGGTGAGGAGGACGGCGTTGATAATAGTGGTATTGAAAACGATAAATTATATACACAACCTGAGCATGTTGCTTATGCTTATACCGAGCTAGGTAAAGTAGGTAACTTATTTACAGTTGCTGCAGCTTTTGGTAATGTTCATGGTGTATATAGCCCTGGTAATGTTGAATTGAAACCTGAAATTTTACATAACAGCCAATTGCATATTGAAAAAACATTGGGCACAGGTCCTAAACCAGTATACTTTGTATTTCATGGTGGATCAGGATCTCCACAAAATCAAATTAGAGAAGCCATCGGATATGGGGCTATCAAAATGAATTTGGATACCGATTTGCAATGGGCTTTCTGGGAAGGTATTTTAGGGTATTACAAAAAGAATGAAGCCTATTTACAAACACAATTAGGAAATCCTGAAGGTGCTGATAAGCCAAATAAAAAATATTACGACCCAAGAGTTTGGTTAAGAAAAGGCGAAGAATCATTTATTAAAAGATTAGAACAATCTTTCGAGGACTTAAACTGTATCAACCGAAACGCATAACAGCACCTATTGCTCACTTAAATGCCCCTCCATGAGAAACAGAGAAGAAGATATTGAAGTGAATTTAACTGGCGAAGAAACTAGCAGTAATGAAACTGGAAAACCTAGATGGTTTAAAAGAATTAAAAGAGGTATCACTACTCCAACTGCTGATAAAAAAGAAACCCCTGAAGGATTATGGTCAAAGTGTCCATCTTGTAATCATATAAGTACAAGTGCAGAACTAAAAGAAAATTTATACATCTGTACAAAGTGTAAACACCACCATCGTATTGGAAGTGAAGAATATTTTGAAATATTGTTTGACGAGCAGTCCTATGATGTTTTATTTGATAACATAGTAAGTAAAGACGCCTTAAATTTTACAGACCTCAAAAATTACCAAAAAAGGTTAGACGAAATTCATTCAAAAACTGATTTGAAAGACTCCATGAGAGTGGGTGTTGGAAAAATGAATGGCGAAGCATTTGTAGTTGCCTGTATGGATTTTGAATTCATTGGAGGATCATTAGGTAGTGTAATGGGTGAAAAATTTAGTCGGGCAGTAGATTATTGTATTGCTCACAAATTACCATTTTTAGTGATCAGTAAAAGTGGGGGCGCAAGGATGATGGAAAGTGCATATAGCTTAATGCAATTAGCAAAAACTAGTGGTAAACTATCACAATTAAGTGATGCAAAATTGCCATTCATATCCTTATTAACAGATCCTACTTTTGGAGGTATATCAGCGAGCTTTGGTATGCTTGGTGATTTGAATATAGCTGAACCAGGAGCCTTAATTGGATTTGCTGGGCCAAGGGTTATTAAAGAAACAATAAAAAAAGACTTACCTCCAGGGTTTCAACGTAGTGAATTTTTATTGGAACATGGATTTCTTGATTTTATAATTGACCGAAAGGAATTGAAGAATAAGTTAGCGGAATTAGCTTATATGTTCAGAAACTAATAGGTACGAAGTGAACTTAGTATTTCGATTTCGGAACTAGCGTTACTTATACTACTTTTGTTGTCCCAGCCGAGAGACTGGGACTTTTTTATGGCGAAATCAAAAGCAATAGCAGCAAAAGAATTAAACAATAGGCAGGCCTATTTTAATTACAACATAGAGGATAAATATGTTGCTGGGATGGTATTGCTTGGGACTGAAGTAAAGTCCATACGCGAAGGGAAAGTTAGTTTTAATGACTCCTTTTGTTTTTTTGATCGTGGGGAATTATGGGTTCGAAGCTTATACATAAATGCTTACACACATGGGTCTGCTAATAATCACATTGAAGTGCATGATCGAAAATTATTGTTAGAGAAAAGAGAGTTAAAAAAGATTGAAGGAAAGGTAAAAGAAAAAGGTTTTACCATTGTGCCGTTGAGAATATTCTTCAATGAAAAGCATTACGCCAAATTAGAGATTGGTATAGGAAAAGGTAAAAAAGAATTTGACAAACGCGAAACCATCAAAAATCGCGACGTTGACAAGGAAATCAAGCGATTACTAAAAAGATAATCCTCACTGATATTTGGTTTTATTTTCTTGTTTATAATTCATCTGCTCGGCCAAGGCATCAGGATGAGGTTGATTCGTAGTAGCATATGCAGCACCTAATAGTGCAGCGAAAATACCAAAGCACCAAGCTATTTCCTTTCCTATAAACCAATATCCCCAGGCCTGATTAATTACTGCTTTTTCGGGATGACTTAATTCGTATCTCACTTCAACCCTTTGACCAATTTTAGAACCATATATACGCTTATCTAATAATAAAATATAAGGCTTACCAAATTCATAGTATACTGCAACTACCTTATCCCCTTTCGAAACTATCATTGCAGGGGTAGTTTCACTATCAAAATAATCAGGCTCCCTACTAAATGGCAGGTAAATAAAAAAACAGGTGAAAAATAATATGATAGCAGATTTAATCATTGAAAACAATTGCAAATTAAAAGAGCCCCTAGTATTACTACTAAGGACTCTTAAAGCAAATTTATAATTGAATTAATTATTTAAACTTCTAAAGTCAACAGGCACTAATTTACTTACACCAGGCTCTTGCATCGTTACACCATAAATCACATCCACTGCGCTCATTGTTTGCTTGTTGTGCGTTACAATAATAAACTGTGAATTATCAGAGAATTTCTGAATCATTTGAGTGAACTTACCAACGTTGGCATCATCCAAAGGTGCGTCAACCTCATCCAGGATACAGAAAGGTGCTGGTTTAATTAAGTAAATAGCGAATAACATTGCTGTTGCAGTTAAAGTACGCTCTCCACCAGACAACTGTGTGATAGAGGATGGACGTTTACCTTTAGGCTTAGCAACAATTTCAACAGCCGTTTCAGCTAAGTTATCTGGATCAACTAAAACTAGGTCACAAGAATCTTCCTCCGTAAATAATGCCTTGAATACTTTTTGGAAGTTTTCTCTTGCAGTATTATAGGTTTCAAGGAATGCTTGATTCGCTGTTGCTTCTACTTCTTGAATCGTTAATAATAGACTTTCCTTTGCCGTAACTAAGTCATTTTTTTGTTCTAAAATAAAGTCATAACGTTTTTTCATTTCAGTATAGGCTTCAATAGCTGTCGGATTCACTTCACCCATGTTTTCCAAACGCTTCTTCATTTTTTCAGCACTCTGTTGCAACTCCTCTAATGTTTCTTCCGTTTGACGACCCTTATCCAATACTTCCTCTAACTCTACCTTGAATTCAACACTCAATCGTTCCTTCATTCCAGACAATTGCAATTTCAAATTATTCAACTTGTCTTTGATTTCGTTAATTAATTGATCAACTAATTCTTTTGATTTTATTTGCGTTCTTACTGCACTTTCCTTTTCTTGTAAATCATTTCGAAGTGTGTAGTATGATTGATCGGCTTCGTTTAATTTTAATTCTTCATCTTCCTTTGTCTTAATTAAGGCGACTAAACTTAACTCAATTTGAGCTAATTGATCCTTACTTTCAACGATTGAAGCTGACGCTTCAGTTAATTGTGTAGAGTTGGTTTGAATTTGTGCATGTAAATCATTTAATTGATTTTCCTTAAACACAACTTCTTGTTGTAAAGATTCAATTTTACTTTGTTGCTTAGTCAATTGCAAATTCATTTCATTGAATTCACCTGAAGCCAAGTGATATGCTTGTTCAGCTAATTGATATTCCAATTCAATTGATGCTAACTGAGTTTGCGTTTCATGCAATGAAACATTTAAAGCTTCTAATGCTACTCTTGTATCAGCAATCGCTTCATGCTCTTCTTGAATTTTTGCAGTATACTCAGCTAACTTAATTACTGCATTAGCTTGTGCAGACTGCAAATTTTCTAACCTATTTTTATTAGCGAAAACTTCGTTGATTAAAGTATTGATAGACTGTTCAGTTGAACGAATCTCGTTTTCTTTTAATTGTTCATTAAAAACCAATACTGAACTATGTTGCTCCTGAATTTGATCCTTTAAAACATTCACCACTTTTTCTTGTGATTGAATATCCGCTAATAATTTTTCTAAATTTTTAGCGCGGCCAATTTTTTTACCTTCAAATAAACCAACACTACCGCCTGTTAAAGTAAATTTACCTTTAACATATTTGCCGGACTTCTCTAAAATAACACCAGTATGATTTACTTCTAAAGCTGCGTCGTTCTCCGCAATGAAAACGTTACCTAATAAATGATTTGATAAAGCCGCATATTTACTGTCAATTTCAATGACAGACAGAGCAGCTATTGTATTTGCAGGAGCCGCTTCGGATTTTGCTCCATTTAATTGATCCAATAAAAAGAAATTTGCTTTTCCTTTTTTGTTTTCATCCAACAAATGCACCGCTTGCATTCCCTCTTTTAAATCATTAACAACATAGTAATTTAAATAAGGCTCTAAGACATTTTCTACAGCTGTTCTATATTGTTCTTGCACATATAATATATCAGATAATATTGGCGCTTCATGATTCCATCCTGTATTCTTATGTAAGAATTTTACACTCTCAGGATAGCCTTCCATCGAGTCCACTAAACTCTTTAATAAATCGTATTCATTTTTCTTAGCATCTAAAATCCTAGTTTGATCAGCTAAGTTTGATCTTAACACCTCCAGTTGAGCTTGTGTTTCAAAAATAGCAGCTTTTGCTTTTTCGTGTTGGGATTGTAATTCAGCTAATTGCGCTTTTCTTTCAGCTAATTCCGTTTCTTTTAAAGCTAAGGTTGTAGTCAATTCTTCAATTTGACCACCACGATTGGACTGCTCTGTTTGCAATTGCTCCTGACTTCTTTGCACATTTTGAATAGACGTATCGGAAACCGCTACTTTCTTTTCGGCATCAAATTGACTTCTTTGAATTTGTCCATATTGTTGACGCAAACCATCCAATACCGAACGTTGGTCATCAAATTGGGCTCTTTTGTTTGTCAACTCTGCTTGTGCAGCCTCTACTCTATTTTTAAAATCGTTGTATAATTTTTCCTCATCTAATACCTGCAACTTTGTATACTCGATAGAGTCTCCAATTGTTTTTAATTGACCTTCAGCGCGCTCTAAGAATTCCTTTAAACTTAATTCTTTATCGTTTAAATAGCTCAAACGTTGTGCAGCTAAATTTTTCTCATTTTGCTTAGTTCTTAATGCCTCTACTTTTTCATTGAACTCATGTTGTAAGCTTTGTAAAGCTTTTTCTTTCTGAATGAAAACTAAACGCTCTTGTTCCAAGGCCGCTTCTTCCAAAGCAATTTGCGCTTCTAAATGTATTTTTTTATCGGACTCAGTTTCTTGTTGCTCATTTAATTCCTTATAGCTAATATTAAAACCTTCCAAACTTGCAATGGCTAATTCAATAGCAGTAGCTTTATAGTCCTTTTTAATTTCGAAATATTTTTCGGCCTTTTTAGCTTGATTTTCTAAAGTTTTTAATTGGTTGTTGATTTCAAATAACAAATCCTCAATTCTAGATAAATCCTGTTCAGTAGCGTCTAATTTATTTTTTGCTTCCTTCTTTCTTGTCTTGTAAATAGTAATCCCAGCTGCTTGTTCCAACATACGGCGACGACTATTATCCTTATCCTTGATAATATCATCCACCATACCTAATTCTATAATTGCGTAACTATCGGTACTAACACCTGTATCCATAAATAAATTATGAATGTCTTTTAAACGACATGCAACATCGTTTAATCGGTATTCACTCTCCCCATTTTTATAAAATCGACGTGTTACAGTAATTGTACTGAATTCAGTTGGTAAAGTGTTTTTTGTATTTTCAAAAGTAAGGCTCACTTCCGCCATACTACTTGCGCTTCTTGTTTTACTTCCGTTGAAAACAAGTGAATCTAAATTTTCGGATCTAAGGGCTGAAATTTTTTGTTCTCCAATTACCCAACGAATACTGTCAATGATATTACTTTTACCACATCCGTTTGGTCCAATGATGCCCGTAATACCTTCGTCAAAACGCACGATGGTTTTGTCAGCAAAACTCTTGAACCCTTTGATTTCTAATGACTTTAGTCTCACAATTATTGCTCTTTAAAATGTCTGCGAACATAAGAAAAAGACGCTATAATTCAAGCAAAAAAGGGTATTTTATATTGAATTGTGGGAAAATTATGCCTTACTAACAAGTCGCCCACCTTCTGTGGTAAGCGTCCTAGAAGGAAACTTATTGACTACCATATAATCGTGGGTAGCCATTACTATCGCAGTACCGTATTCTTTAGCGATTTGGAACAATAAATTCATGATTTCGTCACTTGTTTCTGGGTCTAAACTTCCCGTAGGTTCATCGGCCAAAATTAATTTAGGAGAATTTAATAAAGCCCTAGCGATATCAACCCTTTGTTGCTCCCCACCGCTCATTTCATAAGTCATTTTAAAGCCTTTATTTTGCAAACCTACCTTTGCCAACACATCATTTATTTTTTGTTCAATTAGCTTTTCGTCATTCCAACCAGTAGCTTTTAACACAAACCTTAGGTTTTCATGTACATTTCTATCCGTTAATAATTGGAAGTCTTGAAACACTACCCCTAAGTTTCGTCTCAAAAATGGCAATGTTTTCCAGGTCATATCCTTTAAATTAAAACCGACAACGTCTCCATTTCCACTAGTTAAAGTCAATTCACCATATAATGTTTTCAATAAGCTACTTTTACCTGTACCAGTTTTCCCTACCAAATACACAAATTCACCTTTTTCTACCCTAAAGTTCACATCTTCTAAAATAAGACTGCCGCTTTGATATATATTGACATTTGATAAATTAACTACTACTTCTGACATAAATTATATTTTAAGACTCATTAAAAATATTGTACGAATTGTTATTAAAATTAGTAGGTAAAAGTTTCTGTTCCAAAATCACCTTTCAAAACTAATTCCTTTGTTTCACAATCCTCAACCCTTCCAATTACTTGAGCATCAATACCTAAACTAGATGCAATTGATATTAAAGTTTCAGCATTTGCAGCATCAGTAAATATTTCTAAACGGTGTCCCATATTAAAAACCTGGAACATTTCGCGCGCGTTGGCACCAGAGTTAGCTTGTATTAATTTAAAGATTGGAGGAATTGGCATAAAGTTATCCTTCACTATCCTCATATTGCCTGGCAGGTATTTCATACACTTAGTTTGGCCACCACCGCTACAATGTATCATGCCTTTAACCTTATCAAAGTGGTTACTCAAAATAGTTTTTACTAATGGGGCATAAGTTCGAGTTGGGCTTAATAAAAGTTTACCCACTGCTATATTACCAAATCCAGGTATTTCTATTTGGTCAGTTACCTGATTCTTTCCAATATAAACGACTTCGTCAGCTAATTTTGATTCAAAAGTCTCTGGGTATTTAATTGCATATTCTTTACTCAAAACATCATGCCTGGCACTCGTCAATCCATTACTTCCTAGACCACTGTTATATTCTGTTTCATAATTGGCTTTGCCATGGCTTGAAAACCCAACAATTACCTGCCCTGGTGCAATTAAATCATTAGTAATTAGTTTTGACTTAGGCCATCTTGCTGTCATGGTTCCATTCACTGCAATGGTTCTAACCACATCGCCGACGTCAGCGGTTTCTCCACCCAAAAATTCTATATTAACCCCATAAGTTTTTAGGGTATTGAAAAAGTCTTGTGTTCCATTAATTACCTGACTTAATACATCACCAGTAATGATTAACTTATTACGATCAATGGTTGATGAGAATAAAATCTGATCATATATGCCAACACATAATAAATCATCTAAATTCATAGCTATTGCATCTTGAGCAATCCCCTTCCAAACACTAGCATCTCCGGTTTCTTTCCAGTAGATATAAGCAAGAATACTCTTAGTCCCCGCTCCATCAGCATGCATGATATTAATATAATCAGACTGACCTCCTAAAAAGTCAGCATATAACTTGCAAAAAGCATTAGGATATAGGCCTTGATCTAAATTTTGAATAGCTGCGTGAACTTCTTCCTTTTGAGCGGACACGCCGCGTTGAGCATACAATGACATGAACTAAATTGATTTGAATGACAAAGGTACAATTGTTTTACATTTGTGCCATATTTAGCAAGTTAAGATGAAGGTTCATTATAATTTAAAGGAATTACCCCCATTTAATAAAGGTATCATAACCACTGGGGCTTTTGACGGCGTTCATAAAGGACACCAGCAAATTATTGGGAGAATGAGGGAAATTGCAAAAGAAACAAGTGGCGAAACCATCATTATTACATTTCATCCACATCCCCGAAAAGTTACTTCCTCCGTTCCAGGTGAAATTAAACAATTGACTAGTTTAAACGAACGAATTCAATTATTAGAAAAAGTAGGTATTGACCATTTAGTTGTTATACCCTTTGATTATCAATTTTCAAATTTGTCAGCTACGGAATATGTAAAATCCTTTTTAGTTGCAAATTTCCATCCACACACCATTATTGTCGGTTATGATCATCGATTTGGCAAGGGGCGTTTAGGAGATTTCGAAATGCTTACTCAATTAGGAAATGAAAATAATTTTACAGTTGAACAGGTTAATGAACAAATAATTGATAACGAAATTATTAGTTCAACACAAATAAGAAATTATTTAGCTGACAAAAATATTGTTAAGGCGAATAACTTATTAGGTTACCCCTATTTTTTTGAAGGCTTTATTGTTAGAGGAAACCAAATTGGTCGAACCATTGGATTCCCAACAGCCAACTTGCATATAAATGATGAGGAAAAAATAATTCCCGCAAATGGAGTGTATGCAGTTCGTGTTAAGGGTGAATGTTTTGGCGATAAGGTTTTAGATGGCATGATGAATATTGGGGTAAGACCAACTGTAGACGGTCAACGCAAAGTCATTGAAGTAAATATCTTTGATTTTGATGAAGATATTTATGAGCAAAATATTACCGTAATGGTATATGATTACATCAGAGGTGAAGTAAAATTTAATGGACTTGACGCGCTAAAAGAACAGTTAAATAAGGATGTACTTTCTGCAAAATCTATTTTGTTGGCATATCCATTATTTTAACAACTAATTCTTTCAATAAATCGGCATCGGTATTATCAGCGTTATTGATACCAATTACTTTTAAGTTGTACGCTTGAATGCTTAATAATATTTGCTCTACTTTTCCATAAGAATAATTTCTGGCTGCAGCAGTGTAATTTTTGACTAAAAAAGGAGGAATACCTACTTCACTTGCTATACGTCGATCATCCGAACTGCCCAACCCGTATATTGCATAAAGCTTGCTAAAAAAGGCGTAAAGTGTTGGTAATATTAATTGTATAGGGGCTGCTTTTTGATTGGATTCAAAAAATTGAATCATTTTAATAGCTTTAGGGAAATTTTTTTGTGCAATAGCATCTTGAAATTCAAATGCATTATACTCCTTACTAATGCCAATGAATTTCTCAATATCATCCTCCGTCATTTTTTTTCGATCGCCTAAATTTACAATCAACTTTTCTAATTCATTTTGAATTCTACTTAAATCATTACCAATATGATCAACAATGATTTGCACAGCTTTACCTGATATTTGATAGCCCCTTTCAGTTACCCAACCCATCACCCATTCAGGCAATTTATTATCGTACATTTTTTTCGTGCTTATCACAACTGCCTTAGATTTTAAAGCCTTAGCTAAAGCGGAGCGCCCATCCACATTTTTATCCTTATGCGCTACAATAAATATAGTTGAACTTAGTGGCTTGTCAATATAGGAAAGTAACTTATCAAGCTGATTCATGTGCTGCGCTTCCTTTAAGATGACAACTTGTTTTTCAGCGAAAACAGGATAACGTTTACAGGCATTAATCACCTGTGCCCAGTCCGCATCTTTGCCATAAAATAAAGTTAAATTAAAAGCACGTTCTGCTTCAGGAAGCAAATATTTTTCAGCGTAATCCACTGCCTGGTCAATATAAAAGGGCTCTTCCCCCTCTAACCAATAGACGGCGTCAAAAACATTGTTTTTCCAATTAGCGATAATTTTCGAAATAGGCATATACAAATATAACCATTCAATCTCAATCACTCATATGTCACAAAACTTTTATAACTTTGCAATAAATTAAATCTATTCAATTATGAGTAACGAATCAACAGGGAACAGCAGTAAAATAATCATTGGGTTACTAATTATTGCCCTAATTGGATCATGGATATACTTTAACAGTACTATTGGTGCAAAAACTGAAATCATTAATAGTAAGGATATTAAAATAGCTTCAATTGATAGTAGCAAGAACGCACTTAATGCTGAGTTCATTGCAGCTTCAGCAAAAGTAGATTCATTGACTTTACAAAACCAACAATTAGTTGGCGACATTTTAGTTAAGTCAAATGAAATTCAAAAATTAAAATCAAACATTGGCACTATTTTATTAAATAAAAATGCTTCTGATAAAGATTTAGCGGAAGCCAAAGCTTTGATTGCAACTTTAAATGGTAAAATAGCTAATATATTAGCTGACTTAAGTAAAGCACAAGAACAAAATAAGCAGTTAACTGCTAAAAATGAAGACTTGTCAAATCAGAATACTAATTTGAATAATAATTTGACTTCAACAACAAAAGAAAAAGACAGATTACAAGACATTGGTTCAACTTTACATGCTTCAAACTTCAATATTCAATCATTAAGGGTAAGAGAGGACGGAAGTGAAAGAAAAACAGCAAATGCTAAAAGAGCAAACACCATTCGTATTTCATTCCAAATTGACAAAAACAAAATAACACCAACCAGTAATCAAGACATTTATGTTTGTTTGACTGCTCCTGATGGCAAGGCATTTGGTGACGCAGGAAATATCACTACAAGAGAAGATGGCACCAAGCCCTTCGCAAATAAAATTTCTATTCAATATGTACAGAATGAAGCTTTGCCAGTAAGTTATGATGTAAAGCAAACTTCAAAATTCACGGAAGGTGAATATAAAGTAGAGGTTTACAACAATGGATTCAAAATTGGCGAAGGAAAAACAACCTTAAAGAAAGGTTTGTTCTAATAATAAAGCTGACGTATTTTAATCAACACGTTCAATCATAAAAAATGGCGCTTTTCAAGCGCCATTTTTTATATAATTATGCGAGTTCATTATTCAAACTCAAGTCTTGCATCATATTCCCTATTGGAATATTATTAAATGATAATGCATAAAACCAAAGTTGAATGGCAGCTTGTGAAACAGTCTCAACAAAAAAATTAGCCTTGCTTAAAAAGGGAATCAATTTCCTAGTTAATTCGTGCAACTCTTTTGCATCTTCTGTAATTGACCAGGTTTTTAATAAACTTTTTAACTGAGCTAATTCATTGTCCAATAAATGATCGAAGGCATGCAATTGTATGAATTCTGTAACAGCTTCATACAGCATTGCTTTGTTGTTTGTCTTCATAAATTCATTTTTGATTTATAGGATTGGATTACAATACAAAGTTCATTCGTATATATTAACTGAATGTTACCAATTAAGCCGGTATTAGAAATGTGTAAAACTTGCAAAAAAATGTGATTTTAGATGCATAACAGACAAGTCATTTTATCTAATCACAATCGCTGCAAGTGCAGGTAATTGAAGGTTAAGTTTATACCACTCATTGTTATCATCCTGTGATTCCATTTGAATATCAATATTATACAAGTCACTTACTCCCCAAAAAGATTTTTCATCACTGTTGAAAATTTCTTTCCACTTTTTATTTCCATATAAGTGTATTGGGAAAGCATGTCTAGGTACCGGGGTCATATTTAAAATAACAACCACATCATTTTTCCAGTCTTTTGCCTTTCGTCGATATGCAATAACACCTTCAGCCCTTTTATTCGTTTCAACCCATTCAAACCCTCCTTTTTCATATTGCATCTCATATAAAGCTGGATGGTTTCTATACAATGCATTTAATTGCTGAACACATAACTTCATTCCCTGATGACTTGGAAAATTTAATAAATCCCACTGTAGTTCGGTTTTGTAATTCCACTCACTTGTAGCTGCAAACTCATTACCCATAAACAATAATTTAGCGCCAGGATGGGTAAACATATAAGTGTAAAGTAATCGAAGGTTTGCAAATTTTTGCCATTCATCCCCAGGCATTTTATAAATCATTGGGCTTTTGCCGTGTACAACTTCGTCATGACTTAATGGCAACATGAAATGTTCATCGTAATAATACATCATAGAAAATGAAAACTTATCCTGTGATCCTGAACGCATAATAGGATCTAATTTGAAATAATCCAATGTATCATGCATCCAACCCATCATCCATTTCATACCAAATCCCAAGCCATCCATAAAGGTAGGCTGACTTACCCCAGGCCAATCAGTTGCTTCTTCAGCTATAGTTTGTATTGAAGGAAAATCCCTATATAAAGTTTCATTTAAATCTTTTATAAATGCAATAGCTTCAATATTGCCATTACCCCCAAATTCATTATGCTCCCATTCCCCTTCTTCTCTACTATAATCTAATTTTAGCATTGAACTAACCGCATCAACCCTCAACCCATCAATATGAAATTGATCACACCAAAACCTAGCACTACTAATTAAAAAGGATTTAACCTCTCCTCTTTTATAATTAAAAATGTACGAGTTCCAATCAGGATGATACCCTTTTCGCATATCAGCATACTCATAGGTATTTGCACCATCAAACATGAACAAACCATGCGCATCATATGGAAAATGTGATGGCACCCAGTCAATTATTACACCAATTTCTGCTTCATGAAAAGAATTTACTAAAGATGCAAAATCCTGCGAATTACCAAATCTTGAAGTGGGTGCAAAAAATCCAACTCCTTGATATCCCCAACTGCCATCAAATGGATGCTCCATAATAGGCATAAACTCTACATGCGTAAATCCCATTTCTTTCACATAGGGCACTAATAAATCAATTAGTTGTAAATAGGAATTGTAGCTGTCTTCATTGTTTTTATCAGGTCGCATCCAGCTAGCTAAATGTACTTCATAAACTGAGTATGGCTGATCGGTTCTATTACTTACTTTTCTTTTATCCAGCCACTTTTCATCCTTCCAATCAAACTTTGTATCCCAAGTAATGGATGCAGTAAGTGGTCTTAATTCCCAATAATTAGCATAAGGATCGCCTTTATCTAATTTCACCCCTTTGTATCCATGAATATGATATTTGTATACCTCACCTTGACTTATATTAGGAATAAAGCCCTCCCAAATACCTGAACTATCTTGTCTAACTTTTAATAAATGTGTTGCGTTATCCCAATCATTAAAATTGCCAATTACATATACTGCTGTGGCATTAGGAGCCCAGACCGAAAAATAAGTTCCATGGATTCCAGAAACCTCAATTTGCTTATTCCCGAATAGTTTATATAAAGAGTAGTGCGTCCCATTTTGAAAATTCGAAACATCCTGATCCGTAAATAAAGAATAATTCCAAACAGCCTGGTTGGTATCAACAAAATGAGATTCCTCGTATTTTGACATAATTATCTAGTTAATTCAATTACCTGCATAGTCATAGCCGGAATTAAAAATTCAGCCCCAATGGTATTTCCATTTTCTATATTTTTTCCTCCTTTAAACCCAGCGGCTCGTTCTTGAAAATTTGAAAGAGCTACTTTTCTTTCTAATATATCCGTATTCATCACACACATCACAGTTTGGTTTTTATCATACCTAAAATAAACATACAATCCATTATCAGGCAAATATTGCATAAATGCTCCCGTTTTTAATGCCGATGATTTTTGTCGATAATTTCCTAATAACTTAATATAATTTAAAAAACTTAGTTCTTTTTCGTTTAGCCCTTTTTCGGTAAAAGCGTTTTTAGTATCTCCTTCCCAGCCACCTGGAAAGTCTAGTCGTACCCAACCGTCAGGATTTGAAATTCCTTTCATTAATATTTCAGATCCATAATATAATTGGGGAATTCCCCTACATGTATACAACCAAGTATAGGCCATTTTAGTCTTAGGGATACTTTCTCCTAAGGTTGAATGTATCCTAGTCATATCATGGTTGTCCAAGAAAATGACATTGTTACTTGGCTTTTTATATAAAAAATCTTGCGCCAATGTGCTATACAATTTAATAATCCCATTATTCCAGCTATTGGTTTCATTCAGTGCTGGTATGATACCTCCAAACAATAAACTAAAATCTGATGTTGCTGTTAAATTACTTTTAACTGGAACATTTAAATTATTCTCAACAAAATAAGCTTGAGAAGCCACTCCATCAACCCAGCATTCTCCGAAAGTAAATATTTTCGGATACTCATCAAGTAAAGCTTTGTTGATTCGATTCATCACCGTCATATTGCAATATTTGTAAGTATCCACCCTAAAAGCATCAATTCCAAATGTTTCAACAGACCATATTGCATTTTGAGTTAAATATTTTTCAACAAATATATTTTCGTGATTTACATCGGGCATTTCAGTTGTAAACCACCCATTAATCATTTTTTGTTCATCTGATTTCGTATGATAAGGATCAAATAAAACTTGTTCTCTGTAATGTGTTTGAGTATAGGTTGGCCATTGATGCACCCAATCCTGTGATGGAGCGTCCTGTACTAAAAAATGAAACCTCCCAAAATGATTATATACAATATCCTGTACTAATTTCATTCCCTTACTATGCAAACTATCACTCAATGTCAGGTAAGCTTTTTCACCGCCAAACCTTTTTTCTATTTTATAATTATTCGTAGTCGCATATCCATGCTCTGTTCTATCAGGCATATCATTTTCAACTACAGGAGTCATCCATAAGGTTGTAACACCCAATTGTTGAAAATAATTTAAGTGATTGGTGACACCTTGCAAATCACCACCATGTCTTATAAATATAGAATCTCTATTTAATGATTGATCCATTAATCCTGCAACCTTATCATTACTCGGATCACCATTACTGAATCGATCAGGCATTAAAAAATAAACTAAATCACTTGCATCTAACCCTTGAGCATATTGTTTCCCTAAACCTTTTCTCCTAGCATTTAACAGCCAATTTACATTCAATTTTTTACCCTCCGATTCAATATTGAAAATGACATAGCCCGGCTTTGCAGTTTCACTTATAACTAAATCTGCAGCTATATAATGTCCGTTGCTGAAATGATGTATTTTTTGCAACTGAACTCCTGGATATTGAATTTTCAGCGTTGCATTTGAAAAATTTTCATTGGAAGCTCTAATTAAAACCTGTACTTGTTTGTTTTTCATTTGAACAAACCAATTACTTGGATAAAACTCAACCACTTGAGCATTCAGTATGTTACAAATTAATAAAAAACCCAACCATCCCATTATTACTTTTTTCATAATTCTATTTCTTATACTGCACTTGCTTCTTTTTTGTTATTTTCCTCCTTAATGATAGCTATACAAATGATACTAGCTAATATTAGCAACCCTCCCCCAATTTGCACAGCCATTAGACGATCATTATTTAAATAGGTTGACATTATTTTTCCAAAAAACAAGGATGCTATAATTTCAGGTAAAACAATAAAGAAATTAAACATCCCCATATAAATTCCCATTTTTTGTTCAGGAATAAATCCAGCTAACATCGAATAAGGCATTGATAATATGGAAGCCCATGCAATTCCAACCAATCCCATGCTAAAATATAGATAGTTAACATTTTGAACATAATAAACCGATATTAAACCAATGCCTCCTAATAAAAGGCACATGGCATGTGTATACTTTTTGCCTAATAAACCAACCCAAAAGGATAAGGTAAATGAGAATCCAAAAGTGACTAAGTTTAAAATGGCTGAAGTTGTATTAGCATGTTCCAGACCCATCGTATAAGCATTACTATTAGTAATTGGATCGCCATGAAATAATTGTGAAGCTACTCCTGTACTATAATAAAACCACATTAGAAATAAACCTGGCCAGGTAATAAAATTAACCAATGCCAATCTTTTCATTTGTATTGGCATATTTTTTATAGAATCAAAAATTTCAGCAAAAATAGATGACTTTACTGCATCCTTCTCAGTTGCATGATTGCTTGCAGAAGGTGGATACTCCTTACTTCTTAATATAGTGTACATAACTGCTGCAAAAAATACCGCAGCACCAATGTAAAATGAAAGTAAAATATTTTGAGGTATTGTGCCGTTAACTTTTTCTCTTGAAACTCCAAACCACTTGACTAATAATTGAGGTAAATAACCAGCAATAAAGGATGCCAACCCTATAAACATACTTTGCATGGAAAATCCAAATGAACGTTGCTTTTCATTTAAATTATCCGCAACAAAAGCCCTAAATGGTTCCATGGTAACATTAATACTGGAATCTAAAATCCATAATACACCAGCAGCCATCCAAACACTCGATGAGTTTGGCATGACAAATAATAATGCAGAACTTAAAATAGCACCAATTAAAAAAAAAGGACGACGACGGCCTAATTTTGGGTGCCAGGTTCTATCACTCCAATATCCAATAATAGGTTGAATGATTAATCCAGTCATTGGAGCTGCTAACCATAAACCTGGAATTTGTTCTGGTGATGCGCCTAGAAATTCATAAATGGCGCTCATGTTGCCCATTTGCAAACTCCAACCAAATTGGATTCCAAAAAATCCAAAACACATATTCCAAATTTGCCAAAAACTTAACTTCTTTTTCTCTCCTGTATAAGCTGTATTCATAGTTATTTTTTTAAATTACAAATCCATTAGGTATAATTGCTCCTTTTTTCACTACCACAATACCGTCTTTAATAGTATATAAAGGATGATCCATTTTTTCTAAATGAACTCCCCCCTTTATGGACACATCATTTCCAATAGAACAATTTTTATCAACAATCGCGTCTTCAATCACACATCTTTCCCCGATACCTAAAATGGGTTGCCCATTACTATTTTTTGATTGAATTTGTTCAATTGTTTCATAGTAATCACATCCCATGATGTAGGCATTTTTAATCACTGTACCCGACCCTATTCTTGACCGAATACCAATAACCGATTTAGTGATAGATGTGGCATGAATAATAGAACCTTCGGCAACAATTGCTTGGTTAATTTGTGTGCCACTTATTTTTGCTGGCGGCAACATTCGCGACCTTGTATATACTGTTTGTGTGCTATCAAATAAATTAAAAGGGGGCATTTCGTCTGTCAACGCAATATTCGCTTCAAAGAATGAATAAATATTACCAATATCCGTCCAATACCCGTCATATTGATAACTGATCACTTTGTAATGAGCTATGGAATCAGGTATAATTTCTTTTCCAAAATCAGTAGCATTTGCATGAACTTCATTTAATAATTTATACAAAATATCTTTATTAAAAACATAAATGCCCATGGAAGCTAAATAGTTTCTTCCATTCGCTTTCATGGCATCTCCTGTATCACTTATCCAGTTTGGTAATAATTCTTTATTAGGTTTTTCAATAAATGAAGTGATTACATTTTCGTCATTTGATTTTAATATGCCAAATTCTGGTGCTTCTCTATCACCAACAGGAATAGTAGCAATGGTTAATGCTGCACCGCTTTTTTTATGCTCATCAATCATTTTACTAAAATCCATTTGATATAGTTGATCGCCACTTAATATCAAAACATACTCAAAATCCATTTTATCTAAATGCCTAAGTGATTGCCTAACGGCATCGGCTGTACCCTGAAACCAACCTGGATTATCAGGTGTTTGTTCGGCAGCTAAAATGTCCACAAAACCTGAACTGAACGCACTAAAATGATAAGTATTTTTTATGTGTTGATTTAAAGAAGCTGAGTTGAATTGCGTTAAAACAAAAATTCGGTTCAAATTACTATTAATACAATTACTAATGGGAATGTCAACTAGTCGATATTTTCCAGCAATAGGAACAGCGGGTTTTGATCTTCTGGCAGTTAAAGGCGATAACCTTGAACCAGCGCCACCTCCTAAAATAATCGAAACTGTTTCTTTAGCATATATTGCCATGAGAAGTAATTTTATAATTAAATAATTGATTTATAAACATGGTCATAAGCCTCAACAACCGACTCCCAACTATGATCAATTTCCATACAATGTGTTATCAATTTTTTCATATGGTCCCGATTATTAAATAAACAAATAGCTCGTTCGATGGAATACACAATATCGTTTTCATTTGCGTGTAAAAAACGAATGCCAAATCCATTTTCATCTCCGATATCAACAACCGTGTCATGTAAACCACCTGTATCCCTTACCATTGGAATGGTTCCATAGCGTAATGAGTACATTTGATTCAATCCACATGGTTCAATCCTACTAGGCATTAACAAAAAATCAGCAGCTGCATATGCTTCATGGCCAACTTTTTCATCATAACCTATAAAAGTATTATAGGAACCTGGATACAATTGTACTAAATAATTTAAAGCCGACTCAACTGAAGTATCTCCCGAACCTATGATTAAAAAATTAGCCCCACAATTTGTTTTATCCAATGCATGTTGAATTGCACCAGGTAATACATCTGCAGCTTTTTCGCCTACTAATCGTCCAATAAAAATGAACAAAGGCTTTTCAAAATCTAAGTGAAAGCGATTACAAATGGCTACTTTGTTTTTTCTTTTCCCTTCCGTTACGTTTGCGATATTATAGTGAAATGGTATCATAGGGTCAGTTGCAGGATTCCAAATAGCTGCATCAATTCCATTTAAAATACCTATACATTTTGCTTTTTCTATTTCAAACAATTTCTCTAATCCATTTGAATGCAATACCAACTCATTCATATAAGTTGGGCTTACTGTCGTAACTTTATCTGCACATTTTACTGCTGCAGCCAAAGGGTTTATGCTATTATTCCATTCAAGCAACCCCCTTTTCCATTGATCCCATTTTGGGATTAAAATACTTTTATCCCAGCCCATCGCGCCATGATATTGGGCATTATGAATGGTTAAAACAGTTTTAATATTTTGCAGCTGTTGGTAATCATAGCAATGTTTCATCATAAAAGGAATAAGTCCAGCCTGATGATCATGGCAATGAACTAAATCAGGCTGCTCTGCCCAATGTTTCAACCAATTTAAAGTAGCTATTTGAAAACCAATAAAACGGTCATTGTCATCATTGTACCCATATATTTTTGGTCTATCTAAAAGCCCATTAATATCAATCAAGTATAAATCAAATCCAAGTTCATTGCTTTTTAATTTAATAACGGTGTAATTAAAAAACCAATCTCCTAAATTAGCATTCCCTTTGAAATGAACCTCCCATTCATTTTTTTCAAGAAACGGAGTTTTATACATAGGCATTACAACACAAGCCTTTTCACCTGATTGGTTTTGATATTTTGGTAATGCTCCAACTACATCCGCTAAACCGCCAGCTTTTGCCATTGGGTAACATTCAGCACTTATATGAACAATAACCATTAGTATGAAATATTAGGTTTCAATTTACAATTTTGTCCTTACATTACCAATCTGCTTTTATTATACACTGAAAATGAATTTTCTATCCGTTTTTTAGTATTTTACGGTATCGATTGCTTCTTAAATTATTAAACTAACGAATGTTATGAGTCAAACCAAACAGCCCACCAATACAGGTGCGCTTTCTACCCTCATTGTAGTATTTTTTTTCTGGGGATTTATTGCTTCAAGTAATAGCGTGTTTATACCTTTTTGTAAACACAAATTCAATTTAGACCAATTCCAAAGTCAATTAGTAGATTTTGCTTTCTATTTAGCATATTATATAGGTGCTTTGGGATTATTCGCATATGGTGCATTTGGCGGTAAAGACTTAGTGGGAAAATGGGGCTATAAAAAAAGTATTGTCTATGGCTTATTGTTTTCGGCAATTGGAGCTGCGGCTATGATCATTGCCGTTAATGCTAATACTTTTACGGGTATGCTAGTTGGTTTATTTATAGTAGCATTAGGTTTTTCCTTACAACAAACTGCAGCACAACCTTTTGCAATTGCCTTAGGTGATGAAAGTACGGGCGCTAGCAGGGTTAATTTGGCGGGTGGGGTCAATTCATTTGGTACAACAATTGGTCCGATTGTTGTTGCATTTGCTTTATTTGGAACTGCTGCAGCTATTACAGATGAACAAATTGCAGCATTAAGCTTAAGCAAAGTAGTCATATTATATAGTGCTGCTGGTTGCTTGTTTTTAGCAGCTGCCGCTTTATTCCACTTTTCTAAAAAAGTACCTGCTGGAATTAGTGAAGAAAAAATCGAACCAGCAAATAAGGCCTTATACTTATTGCTTATTATGACAGGTGTATTAGTTATCATGTTTGTTCCCATTTTTAATAGCTATAAAATTGACCCTAGCACTTTAACGAATGCAACTAAATTGGAAATAGAAACAACTAGACTCAAATGGCTTTTTGGAGCATTAGCAACAGTAGTTGTTGGTTTATTATTTGCAAACTTTTCAGCACAAAAAAATGAAAACGGATGGGGTGCAATGAAATACCCTCAACTGGTATTAGGCATGCTTGCATTATTTGTATATGTAGGTGTCGAAGTTGCCATTGGATCTAATCTTGGTGAATTATTGAAGCAAGAAGCATTTGGAAGTATACCCTCCTCAAAAATTGCTCCCTATATTTCAATGTACTGGGGAAGTATGATGATTGGGCGTTGGGCAGGAGCCATCTCGGCATTTGAATTTTCAAGTAAAACAAAAAAAATATTAACGGTCATTGTTCCATTAATAGCATTTGGAATTGTTATTGGTGTAAATGGAATTGCTCAATATGATATGAGCCCATTATACCTTTACATTGTTTGCATATTCATTCAAATTATCGCATTCTTCTTGAGTAAAGACAAACCTGCAAAAACGTTATTGATTTTTAGTATTGTTGGTGTAGTAGCCATGTTAGTAGGTATATTAAATACGGGGAATATAGCTATTTATGCATTTTTAACGGGCGGTATTGCTTGTTCAATTATGTGGCCATCCATTTTTTCACTTTCAGTTGCAGGACTTGGAAAATATACAACACAAGGTGCTGCATTTTTAATTATGATGATTTTAGGTGGTGGTATTATCCCTCCTATTCAAGGTAAGATGTCAGACTTTTTACAATCATCACATTTAGATCAACCAGGTTATGGTATTCACCAATCATTTTGGGTGCCTTTAATTTGCTTTGCTTACATTTTAATATTTGCTATAGCTGTAAAAGGTATTTTAAAGAAGCAGGGTATCAATTATGAAGAGACCGAAGCAAAAGGAGGACACTAGAAAAATTGGAAGATAAATAACCCAATTAATTTGATAATAATAAAATTATAAAAATGGATTCATATGTTATTGGCATAGATATAGGAGGAACAGGAACCAAATATGGTATTGTAGATAAGGACGGAAACGTACTACATTCAAGCTCAATGCCAACAAATACACATTCACAAGTGCACACTTTTATTGATGAACTACATGAAAAATTAAGTGAATTAATTGAAAAAGTGGGAGGAATAGGTCGCATTAAAGGTATTGGTGTTGGCGCACCTAATGGAAATATATATACGGGCACCATAGAATATGCTCCAAATTTACCATGGAAAGGAGTCATTCCTTTTGCCAAAATGTTACAAGATAAATTCAAGCTGCCTGTTAAGTTAACCAATGATGCAAATGCTGCAGCTGTTGGTGAAATGATGTATGGAGCTGCAAAGGGTATGAAAGATTTTATTTTAATAGCTCTTGGTACAGGTGTTGGAAGCGGAATAGTAGCCAATGGCGAATTGATTTATGGTCACGACGGATTTGCAGGAGAACTAGGCCATACCATTATTATACCAGATGGAAGGTTACATGTAGGTACAGGTAAAAAAGGTTCGTTGGAAAGTTATGCATCTGCAACAGGTGTTGCTCAATCAGCTATGGAAATTTTGAGAGACACTGATAGACCTAGTTTATTAAGAAATATCCCTATTGAAAAAATTACATCAAAAGATGTTTTTGAAGCTGCAAAACAGGATGATGAGGTTGCTAAAGAAGTTTTTGAATTTACTGGAAAAATATTAGGTATGTCCTTAGCTAATTTCGTAATGTTCTCAAGTCCAGAAGCCATCATACTATTTGGTGGATTAACGAAAGCTGGTGATTTAATTCTTAAGCCAACAAGAGAACATATGGAAGCAAATGTGATTGAAATTTTTGAAAATAAAGTGAAAATTTTGTTTAGTCATTTGAAGGAATCTGACGCTGCCATTTTAGGCGCATCTGCATTAATGTGGGAGTAATCATTTAGATTGCTCCTCCATCCATTTATTTCTCCCCCATCCTGCTATAACATGTTTTTCACTATGATAGGATGATCTCACCAATGGTCCACTCTCTACATAATCAAAACCTAATTCATAGCCAATTTGTCTTAGTTCAGCGAATTCATCTGGATGAACAAAGCGTTGCACTGGCAAATGCTTTTTTGTTGGTTGTAAATATTGTCCAAGTGTTAATACATCACAACCTACATTCACCAAGTCTTTCATTGTTTGAATCACTTCATGCTTTTCCTCTCCAATTCCTAACATCAATCCAGTTTTTGTTCGACGCCCTCCTTTTTTCAAAGCTTCTAAAACGCCTAAACTACGATCGTATTTTGCTTGAACACGAACACGTCTTGTATTGCGTTCAACTGTTTCCATATTATGACTTACCACTTCAGGTGCAGCTTCAATAATTCTATCAATTTGTTCTTGAATTCCTCTGAAATCAGGAATTAAAGTTTCCAGGGTAGTTTCTGGTGATAAAGCCCTAATAGCTTTTATAGTATTGGCCCAAATAATGGAACCGCCATCAGGTAATTCATCTCTATCTACACTCGTTAAAACGGCATGTTTTACTTTCATTAAAAATACTGCTTCAGCGACACGCTGTGGCTCATCCCATTCAACAGGCTTTGGACGTCCTGTAGCAACAGCACAAAACTGACAACTTCTTGTGCAAATATTGCCTAGTATCATAAAGGTAGCTGTTCCTTCCCCCCAGCATTCACCCATGTTTGGACAATTACCGCTTTCACAAATCGTATGTAATTTGTGATTATCCACTAATCCCCTAACATGCTTATAGCTTTCCCCAATTGGAAGTTTTACTCTTAACCAATCAGGTTTTTTTAAGCGTTCGGCAGGTTGTGCATTAAGGATAGGTAGTTCTTGCATAGGTTCAAATTAACATTGCAAAAATACAAGACTTGAGGGGAATAAATTTGTAATTTTACCAAAATCATAAAACCAATATCACTAATTATGACAGCTACAGTAACCTACGAATCCAATTTAAGAACAACCTGCCTTCATTTACAAAGTGGTTCTGCAATTGAAACCGATGCCCCAACCGATAATAAAGGAAAAGGCGAAAGATTTTCACCTACCGACTTAATAGCAACCGGTCTTGGTGCTTGTATGATTACGACTATGGGTATTAAAGCACAAACCATGGATATTGCATTAGATGGTGCAAAGGTTGAAGTAACTAAGGTAATGGTTTCAGATCCAAGAAGAATTGGGAAAATAATTGCACATGTCACCATGCCTGCACTAAATTTAGATGAAAAAACAATTGAGATTTTAGAGCGTGTAGCTAGAACTTGCCCAGTAGAAAGAAGTTTGCATCCTGACGTCGAATTGGATATCCAATTTAACTGGTTATAAAAATCAATGAAAGATTGAATAAAGCAGTTAGTCAATTAAGCCTAGCTGCTTTATTTTTTGTAACAACCTACTAACAGGAAGTCCCATTACATTATAAAAGTCCCCTTGTATACTATCAATTCCAACTAAGCCACTCCACTCCTGAATGGCATACCCGCCAGCTTTATCATAAGGTTTATACTCATCAACATAATAAATAATTTGTTGTTCGGTTAGCGGATGAAATTTCACCTTGGTGGTTTCCGAAAAAACAATAAAATCATTTTGATAAAAAATACATACCCCTGTAATTACTTCATGTGTATTACCTGATAATTTTGTTAGCGATAAAATAGCATCGTCCCTGTCAACTGGTTTTCCCATCACCCTATTATCTAACACAACAATGGTATCAGCAGCAATAATACAGGCATCCTGGACACTAGCATTATTTATTGAATGGGAAGTTGAAGTATTTTCGGATAATGATTTATTTGCTAAAATGTTAGCAACTGCTATGGCTTTGTTTTTTGCAATGAATGCAGGCACTTCTTGAATGAGCATACTTTCAGGATAGCTTTCGTCTGAGGATGAAATCACCACTTCAAAATCAAGCCCTACTGTCTTTAATAAGTCTTGTCTTCTCGGCGACTGCGATGCTAAAATAAACCTAGGCATAAGTTATAGAATAAAATAAAAAAACAACATGGATAAAATTCCTGACAACATCGCTATTTTGATATATAAACTTAACTGTTTAAAATCAGCACTAGCATAAGATTTTTTTAGTCGATATAAAACCAATACAAGCGGCGAAATAATAAATAAAAGGCAATAAACAATACCCAACCAATATCCAAACGGAATTACATAAAGCATTAGGAAAAATAAACTACCGATTACTACAATCAACCAAACACTAATGTACACTTTAGTGGGTTTCAACCCCCAAACAATAGGCAAGGTTCTACATCCAAATTTCTGATCCCCTTCCATGTCCTCCATATCTTTTAAAGCTTCTCTTACCAACGTTAAAATAAAAGCAAAAACACTATACAACACCATTAGTTTTGCAAATTTAAAGTTCGCAACATCATGTATATCCGGATGCGCAATTTCCGGTATGGTGTATTTTGAAAAATAAACCACCGCAATGGACCAGGCAGTTAAAATGGAAATAATTACATTACCTACTAAAAAATCTTTTTTGAAATTAGTTGAATAAAAAAATAAAAATAAAATGGTTAGTAAATTGGATACATGAATATGCCAATAATCCTTAAAGGGGAATGCAATAGTTGAAATGTATATGCCCATTACACTAAAAAGCAAATGCCAAAAAATTACCCAACGGCGACTTATATATGAACCTACTACAACTCGTTGTGGCTTATTAACTTGATCAATATTAATGTCAAAATAATCATTAATAATATATCCAGCAGCTGCTATAAAAATATAGGTAATTACAATTAAATAAAATTTATAATCAACTGCTAATCCTGCATTAGGATATAAGGGTTTGAAAATACAAAAATGGAATAATACTTCGGCTAGTAAAATGAAAACTAAATTAGGCCACCTAATAAGTCTTAAAAAATGAATGAATGTCTTCAATTATTTGCTTTTAAGTAATTTAGTTATTGTGCACGAATGGCTTCTTCCGAATCCCATTGATCATTTAGTTTTAGCACTTTTTCAATCACTTCTCTTGCACATCCTGCACCTCCGTTAATAGCAGATATATAATTTGCAATTTTTTTAATATCAACCGCAGCATCATTAGGGCAGGCTGCAATGCCCACCATTTTCATTGCTTCTAAATCAGGCATATCATCACCCATAAATAACATTTGATCCAATGGTATATTGTTTAGTATAGACAACTCTTGCAATAGTGAGCGTTTGTCTTTTACTTTCATATGCACTTCCTTAACACCCAATAAATTTAGACGCTCTTCCACTTCATTGGAATTGCCTCCAGAAATCACCCAAACGGGATAGCCTTTTTTGATAGCTAACTGAATAGCATAGCCGTCTTTAATATTCATTTTTCTAACTAATAAACCATTAGGCATAACAATTACCTCGCCATTGGTTAATACACCATCCACGTCAAAAACAAAACAGGTAATTTTTTGTAAACTTTCTAACAATTTTTAAAATTTAAACTTTGATGAAAAGTTATTTTTGATTGTCTCTCCACTCATATACCCAAGCACTCTGTATCATTTCCAAGTGACCTTCATTTGATTCTTCTTTTTTACCTTCAAAATGAGGCAAGGATAAAACCCATTCTAATAAATCGGTAAAACGAACTCGGTATATTTTTGATTCACTGAAGTCATCTCCAAATTTTTCATACAATTTTTGAGCAATGTCTTCATGATCATTCCAATAAATAGGTGGTTCAAACTGCGGCATATATTTAGTTTTTCAATATTAATATTATTATAAAAGGGGTAGTTATTCGCCCAAAAACTGTGTCTGATCAGGTAAGGTAACTTCAATTTCTCCACTACCTTCTTGAATAACACATTGACAACCTAATCTTGATTCAATTCGAGGAATTAATGCTCTATCAATAAAATCCTCCTCCTTGTCTGATAATGCTTCTAAAAACTCCATTCCTTTTTTTACATATAAATGACAAGTACTACAAGCACAAACTGCACCACAATTATGATGTAATTCAATACCTGCGTCTAAAATTACTTCCAATAAACTATCGCCAGCCTTAATATCATTTAAAGTAACTGTCTCAAGTCCTTTCTGTTCAAAATTAATTTTCAAAGAGTACATAAATATAGTAATATGATTTTTTGCAAAAATAGCTTTAAACGGCCTTTAATCATTGTTTTTATTGTCGAATTACAAAAAAAATGTCAAAGTATCATCCACGCAGAACCTATCTTTGTGTCCAAATATAAAAATCAATGGCAAGGCCCGGGTTTTCAGAAAGAATTTATTTACAGTATTTAAGAACAAAATTTAAAACCATTGGTCAGTTATCACCAAGTGTAGCAGGAAAAATAGCCTTTAACTTGTTTTGTACTCCTTACCCAAAATATAAAAAACAAAAAGCACCAGCCATTTTTCATCAGGCTAAACAATTAAAAGTCAAAGTAACCAATGAAATAAGTATTCATGGATATGAATGGCAACCTTTAAAATTCAATGGTAAAACAATACTAATATGCCATGGTTACGCTAGTTACTTTTACAAATTTGAACAATATATACAACCATTATTAAAAGCTGGGTTTAGAGTTGTAGGATTTGATGCCCCAGGACATGGTCAAAGTCAAGGCAAGCATATAAATATTATCATTTATAAACAGGCCATTCAGCATATCATAGACCAAGTTGGTCCAATTGATCACTTTATGGGTCATTCATTAGGGGCAATTACTTTGGCTATGATTGCCGAAACCATCCCCAATCCAACAGCACATAAATTTGTGCTTATCGCCCCTGCAACCAAAACCACCACCACTTTTAATAATTATTATAAAATGATGCAGCTTTCGGCACCTGTAATTGATGCATTTTTACATGAAATGGCTAAAATAACTAATTTGCCTATCACCTATTTCGAAGCCGATAGGGCAATTGAAAACTATACGGGTCCTGTACTTTGGGTACATGATGAAGGTGACCGTGTTTGTCCTTATGAAGATTTATTAATTTTTAAAAATAGAGCCCCGAAAAATATCAAATTCTTGATTACCAATGGATTAGGTCACAACAAAGTGTATAAAACACCCGATGTTATTGAGCAGATAGTGACTTTTTTTAGTGCGTAAATTCAGATGATTTTTATTTTTTAAGTTGATTGGCCTAATATTGCACCTATGTCAAAGAACTTACTAATTGTTGAGTCGCCTGCAAAGGCAAAAACTATTGAGAAGATTTTGGGTGAAGAATTTGAGGTAAGAAGTTGCTATGGTCATATTCGTGATTTAGAAAAAAACGATATGGGTATTGACTTGAAAAACAAATTTGCCCCGAGGTATATGGTTCCTGCCGAGAAAGACAAAGTGGTAAAAGAATTAAAATCCATGACCAAAAAAGCAAAAGAAGTTTGGTTAGCATCGGATGAGGACCGTGAAGGAGAAAGTATCAGTTGGCATTTAGCGGAAGTATTAGGCTTAGATCCTAAAAAAACAAAAAGAATTGTATTTCATGAGATTACTGCACCTGCTATCAAAAAAGCAGTTGCAAACCCTCGTTTAATTAATATGGATTTGGTAGACGCTCAACAAGCAAGACGTATTTTAGATAGGATTGTTGGGTTTGAATTAAGCCCTGTTTTATGGCGCAAAATTGGCATGCAAAGAAGTTTGAGTGCTGGTCGTGTTCAAAGTGTTGCTGTAAGATTAATCGCAGAAAGAGAAAGAGAAATCAACCAGTTTATTCCTGAAAGTGTTTTTAAAGTAAGTGCTTTATTTACCGCTTTAGATATTAATAAAAAGAAGGTTAAATTCAAGGCAGATGGTCCACAAAAATTAACGAATGCTGGCGCTGCTGAAAAGTTTTTAAATGAGTGTAAAGGAGCAAAATATACCGTTAAGGATATTGCAGTGAAAGACGGGAAACGTACGCCATCAGCGCCTTTCACAACATCAACATTACAACAGGAAGCTTCACGTAAGTTGGGATACAGCGTTAGTAAAACCATGTTGTTAGCTCAAAAATTATATGAAAGTGGTAAAATCACTTACATGAGAACAGACAGTATTAGTTTGAGCGAAACTGCAATGGATGCCATCAAAACCGAAATTAATTCAAGCTTTGGTGCAAACTATTACCAACCACGCAAATTCAAAAATAAAAACGAAAGTGCACAGGAAGCGCACGAAGCCATTAGACCTTCATACATGAATGAACCTAAGGTGGACGACGCAGATACCAATCGTTTATATGAACTTATTTGGAAGCGAACAATAGCCTCTCAAATGACGGATGCAGCGTTTGAAAAAACCACCGCAAAAATTGAAATTTCAACTAACAAGGATACTTTAACTGCAAGTGGTGAAGTAATGAAATTTGACGGTTTCTTAAAAGTATATTTAGAAGGAAAGGATGATGATGAGGTTGAAGAAGAAGACGCGAATGCGTCTGATGCGGAGGCCATCTTGCCCCCTCTTACTAAAGGTCAAGTACTAGATTTTGTGAGCATGACAGGGTTAGAGCGTTTTAGCCGTCCTGCTTCACGATATACGGAAGCTAGTTTGGTGAAAAAATTAGAGGAACTAGGCATTGGTCGACCATCAACATATGCGCCTACTATTTCTACCATCATGAAACGTAATTATGTAGAGAAAAAAGAGAAAGAAGGAGTTAAAAGAATTTATCAAATATTATCACTTAATACAAAGGATGAAATTACCACGGAGGAGGCTTCTGAAATTACAGGAGCTGAGAAAAACAAGCTTTCTCCTACCGATTTAGGTTTAGTGGTAACTGATTTCTTAAAATTAAACTTCCCTAAAGTCATGGACTTTGGCTTTACGGCTAAAATTGAAGGCGAGTTTGATGAAATTGCCTTAGGTAAACTTAAGTGGAGTAAAATGTTGGAGGAGTTTTATAACCCGTTCCATGAAACCATTGAATTTACC
>CAIYUO010000026.1 GCA_903929425.1 uncultured Bacteroidota bacterium | reverse complement strand
GTGTTATTGGGAAATAAAAAAAGCCACTGAAAAATCAGCGGCTTTTTTTATAGTTGTTGCTTTGAAGCAGTTTACTAGAAACCCTTAGTTGCTACACCGTCAGCGATTGCTTTTAAGGCATTTGTTTCGCTCATGATAGCAGCCATTTTATTTCCTTTACCATCGTGACCGCCAGCCATGTAACCACCTTTTGCAGTTTTAGTTACAACAGCGTCATGCATTGGTACGTTTTTTTCTTTTGTCTTTAAGCAATACGCTTTGATCATTTTTGAAGTGTCCATTTTGTATAAATTTTAGTGTTTAAATTGCTGAATTGAAAGTAGGTTATTTATCGTGATTCCCTTTAGAAACAGTGTGATTTTTTGTTAAAAAATGCCTTTTTTAGGCCTAAAACTAGGTTTAGACGTCAATTTTGGCATATTTAGCATGGCTTTCAATGAATTCACGTCTAGGAGCTACTTCATCCCCCATAAGCATACTAAAGATGCGATCTGCTTCAGCAGCACTATCAATAGTCACTTGTTTTAGTGTTCGGCGACTTGGATCCATGGTTGTTTCCCATAACTGGTCAGCGTTCATTTCACCCAATCCCTTATAGCGTTGAATAGTCACTGAACTATCATTTCCTCCGCCTAATTTCACGACTAAGTCCTTGCGTTGCTCCTCACTATATGCATATTCCTGATCCTTTCCTTTTTTCACTAAATACAAAGGCGGCTGTGCAATGTATACATAACCATTTTGCACCAACTCTTTCATATATCTAAAAATGAAAGTAAGGATCAGTGTAGCAATGTGTGAACCATCCACGTCGGCATCGGTCATGATAATTAGCTTATGATAACGAAGCTTAACAATGTTCAATGCTTTTGGGTCCTCAGGTGTTCCCACCGTTACGCCCAATGCTGTGTACATATTTCTAATTTCTTCGTTCTCATAAATTTTATGTTCCATTGCTTTTTCAACGTTCAAGATTTTACCACGTAAAGGTAAAATGGCTTGGTAGCTTCTATCACGCCCTTGCTTTGCGGTACCACCCGCTGAGTCTCCTTCGACTAAGTATAATTCACAACGCTCAGGATCGCGCTCAGAACAGTCTGCTAATTTACCAGGTAAGCCACCGCCAGACAATACCGTTTTTCTTTGCACCATGTCACGTGCTTTCTTTGCAGCAACACGGGCTTGAGCTGCTAATATAATTTTTGAAATTACATACTTCGCTTCTTTCGGATTCTCTTCCAAATAAGCTTCTAACGCTCGTCCTACGGTAGTTTGTACCACACCACTTACCTCACTATTTCCTAGCTTGGTTTTGGTCTGACCTTCAAACTGTGGCTCAGGTACTTTCACCGAAATAATGGCACTCAACCCTTCTCTAAAGTCATCTCCCTCTACAGTCACTTTTGCTCTATCAAATAAACCTTCCTTGTCACCATAGCTTTTGAATACACGAGTTAACGCAGTTCTAAAACCGGTAACGTGTGTACCTCCTTCAATGGTATTGATATTGTTTACGTAGGAAAAAATGTTTTCTTTAAAATCGTCATTGTACGTTAGGGCAACTTCCACCATCACATTGGACGCTTCGTCTAAACCTTCTACATACAATGGAAAACTAATAATAGGGGTTCTATTTGCGTTCTTATCCAACATTTGCACGAACTCAATGATACCACCTTCACTGTAAAAATTATTCGTGTAAGGTTGACCTTCTTCACCTAATTCTCTTAAGTCTGTTAAGGTAATATTAATGCGCTTATTTAAATAGGACAATTCACGTAAACGTCCTTCAAGGATTTCTTTTTTGTAAACTGTTTCTTGAAAAATAGTAGCATCTGGCCAGAAGTGGACATGCGTACCTGTTTTATCACTAATGCCTGTTTCACGCACAGCATATTGTGGCGCACCAATGCAATATTCTTGTTCAAATATTTTTCCTTCTCTTTGAACTGTCACTAATAATTTAGTACTTAAAGCGTTCACACAACTCACACCCACACCGTGCAAACCACCGGAAACTTTGTAGGTATTTTTATCAAACTTACCACCGGCGTGTAACACCGTCATTACCACTTCTAATGCTGACTTTTTTTCCTTTGAGTGCATCGCGGTTGGAATACCACGTCCATTATCTTGAACGCTAATAGAGTTGTCCTCGTGAATGGTCACTTCAATATGAGAGCAATAGCCAGCTAAAGCCTCATCAATAGAGTTGTCCACTACCTCGTATACCAAGTGGTGTAATCCTTTAGAGCCCACATCACCAATATACATGGCGGGTCTTTTTCTAACCGCTTCCAGGCCTTCTAATACCTGAATACTATCGGCGCCGTAATTCTTATTTTCGGCCGAATCTGGGGATTGTAAATCTTCTGACATAAACAGTGAATTTTTTTGTTTTTATAGGGCGTTCAAACGTATACAAATTTAAGAAAATTAAGTACCTGAAAGACCGTTTTTAGAGGCTTTAGTTATCCCCATTAAAATTGTTTTGTGAATTAATGCGAGGTCGAAAATGGGGCTAAAAATGGCCTTTAAATGGAAAATTTTTCAGGTATTGATTGTTATAAAATTTACCAACATGAAATGGCTTTAATTGTCATGTATTCGTCATTTTTTTTAGTCCATTTGATGCTTAATGTGAACCATTTATGCCTCTTTAATGTTTATACATTAATTTTGTTACTGTGATACAAGCCTTAGACATATTAAAACAAGTAAATAAACCAACTGCATTTGCAGGTATGGCCTTGTTATGGCATAAGGATCAACATATTCCTGGGTCTACTCAATATAGTATCAAGCGTTATTTTGCGGACGATACTTGGACAGCTGAGGACACAGGCATGTTTGTTTATCATTATAATGCACAACAACCCAAGGATAATTTTTTAGAACTGCGTTTTTGTATTTCTGGAAATAGATATTGCGATCATAAACTTTGTGGCAACTGCAATCAGCTACCTACCGAAGAATGTGCAGGCCCTTTAAGAACTGTGGATGTATTTTCATTTCATTTTACGTCAACTTTCTTGCATCAGTTTTTGCATAATGTAAAATTAGCAACTACCAAGGATGAAGTTTTGGCTTTTAAACATCCCAACGCATTCACTAAAATATTTCCATTAAGCATTCGTAAGCGTAATACCTTGGATGCAGTATTAAATCATAGTTATTCAGGTTCATTAGAGAATATTTTTATCAACGCAAAAATTCATGAATTGCTTTTGCAAAGTTTGGATGTGATTGTAGATGATGAAAAGGAACAAGGCTTTACTTGTAAATTCTTAGCCGACGATCGTGGTAAAGAAAGTATTTATCAAGCCCGTGAAATTTTATTACAACATATTGGCGACCCCATTACCATTAAAGAATTGAGCCGTAAAGTGGCCATGAATGAATGTTATTTGAAAAAAGGGTTCAAGGAAGTTTTTGGCACCACGATATTTGATTTTTACCAACAACAAAGAATGGAACATGCTAAGTATTTGTTGTATGAGAAAGCATTAAGTGTAACTGATGTTTCAGCCTTATTAGGGTATTCATCTATTTCTCACTTTTCCGCTGCATTTAAAAAGCATACCGGCTTGAAGCCATGTGAATTGCTGAACTAGCAGGATTGATTTTATATCATTTTAGTATCATTGACTTTTTCTAATTCATTTTTAGTTATTTTTATTTTCTAAACTTTTACTATGCGAAATGTAGTGGCTATTGTTGTTTTGCTTTTATGCAGTTCATGCATTAATCAAAGAGTTGATTTAATTGTACATCATGCACAAATTTATACAGTGAATGAAAACTTTGCTACAGCTCAAGCGATGGCAGTGCAAGACGGGAAAATCGTTGCCATTGGCACCAATGATGAAATATTAAAGGAATATAAATCAGATAGTTTAGTGGATGCCAAGGGTGCTATTGTGTATCCTGGTTTTATTGATGCACATGCACATTTTTTAGGATATGGACAATCCTTGTATGCAGTTGATTTAATGTTCGTCCCTAGTTGGGAAGAGGCCATCATAAGAGTTAAGGATTTTGCTTCAAAGCATCCTGGAAAAGGATGGATTAAAGGCCGAGGCTGGGATCAAAACCGTTTTCCTGGAAAACAATTTCCAACCAATGCAGCGTTAAATATTTTATTTCCTGATCGTCCCGTAATATTAGAAAGGGTAGACGGTCATGCAAGTATTGCGAATGATTTTGCTTTGCGCTTATCAAAGGTAATACCTGGTCAAACTATTCAAGGAGGTCAATTTACAATGCAAGACGGAAAGTTAACGGGGTTACTTATAGATAATGCGGTGGGTGTTGTGGAGCGTAATGTTCCTGTTGCAACTAGCAATGATTATAAAGATTGGTTAACAAGTGCGCAACAAAATTGTTTTGCCACGGGGTTAACGACCATTACCGATTGTGGCTTAAGTCCAGAAGATATTGATCAAGTAGATGCACTTCAAAAAAGCAATGATTTAAAAATGCGTTTGTATGTAATGTTAAGCGATAAGCCATCATCCTATACTTCAAAGTATTTCACTGGCGGTGGTTATGTGACGGAACGCTTGATGGTAAAAGGGGTGAAAGTATATGGGGATGGTGCTTTGGGAAGTAGAGGTGCTTGCTTAATACAACCATATTCAGATAAACCAGATTGGTCTGGCTTTTTATTAAGTAGCCCTGCACACTTTGATTCCGTTGCTGCTAAATTAATTAATACCGATTTTCAAATGTGTACACATGCTATTGGAGATAGTGCAAACAGAACTATTTTAAAAGTGTATGCTAAATATTTAAAAGGGAAAAACGATAAGCGTTGGAGAATTGAACACGCACAAATAATTAATCCTGCTGACTTTAATTTATTTGGTGAAAATAGTATTGTGCCCTCGGTACAACCCACGCATGGCACAAGTGATATGTATTGGGCAGGAGATAGGTTGGGTGCAGAAAGATTAAAAGGAGGTTATGCTTATAAGCAATTATTGGCACAAAATAATTGGTTGCCATTGGGCACCGATTTTCCAGTAGAAGAAATTAATCCGTTTAAAACATTTTTAGCATCCGTTGCAAGACAAGACAGCAAAGGATTCCCTGCCGGTGGTTTCCAAATGGAAAACGCTTTAACGCGCGAGCAAACGATTCGTGGAATGACCATTTGGGCAGCGAAAGCCAATAGAATGGAAAAGCAAGTAGGTTCTTTGGAAGTAGGCAAGAAGGCCGACTTTATTATACTTGATAAAGATTTAATGAAAGTGCCTACAGATAGTATTTTGCAAGTAAAAGTGTTAAAGACTTATTTGAATGGAGAAAGAGTCCATTAATTTGTTTTAGTTAAATTTTGAATTTCATCCTTCTCTGCTCGTCATTACGCTAAAAAGGTAAAAGATCAACTAAAAGTCTGAACTCGCACTTCGTGCTCAAACATGCAGACTTTTTTAAAGTTTATCTTTTACCTTTTCTTCACGCTATGACTCAAAGTTCAGGAGTGAAATTCACATTTAACTATACATCTTAGGATGTTTTGGCCAATAATTTATAGTCCAACCATATCCTTTGGAATTACCCAGGCGTCAAATTCTTCAGGGGTAACATAGCCTAATTTCACTGCCATCTCTTTTAAAGTGGTTCCTTCCTTATGCGCTTTTTGTGCAATTTCGGCTGACTTATAATATCCAATTTTAGTATTCAATGAAGTCACTAACATTAAGCTATTGTTTACATGCTTGTTGATATTTTCTTCAATAGGTGCTAAACCAATTGCACATTTTTCATTAAAGCTCACACAGCCATCTCCAATTAAACGAGCACTATGTAAGAAATTATAAATCATAACAGGCTTGAATACATTTAATTCAAAATGACCCATCGAGCCACCTATATTTATCGCCACATCATTACCCATTACTTGCGCAGCAATCATAGTTAAGGCTTCGGATTGTGTTGGATTTACTTTACCTGGCATGATTGAAGATCCTGGTTCGTTATCAGGAATAAATAATTCACCAATACCTGACCTTGGTCCTGATGAAAGCATACGAACATCGTTTGCGATTTTCATTAAGCTAACAGCTACCGTTTTTAAGGCACCATGTGATTCCACTATGGCATCGTGTGCTGCTAATGCTTCAAATTTATTTTCAGCAGTAACAAATGGAAGTCCAGTTAAGTTGGCTATATGTTTTGCAACATTTTCTGAATAACCTTTTGGCGTGTTAATGCCTGTTCCAACTGCGGTGCCACCTAATGCCAATTCACTTAAATGTGCTAAGGTATTATCAATGGCTTTTAATCCGTGTTTTAATTGACTAGCGTAACCGCTAATTTCTTGACCTAAGGTAAGTGGGGTAGCATCCATAAAATGGGTACGACCAATTTTTACGATGTGCATAAATTCAGCACTCTTTGCATCCAATGTATTTTTTAAAGTCGTGATACCAGGAACAGTTACTTCCTTTAAAATTTTATATGCTGCAATATGCATTGCAGTTGGGAAAGTATCGTTTGAAGATTGTGATTTATTTACATCATCGTTAGGATGAATGAATTTTTCTTTGTCTGTTAAGCTTCCACCATTAATGACGTGTGCACGATATGCAATCACTTCATTCATGTTCATATTGCTTTGGGTACCGCTACCTGTTTGCCATACTACTAAAGGAAATTGGTCATCTAATTTTCCTGCTAATATTTCATCACACACTTGACCGATTAAATCACATTTTTCTTTAGGTAAAACACCTGCATCAAAATTGGTTAAAGCGGCAGCTTTTTTCAAATAGGCGAATGCACGTATAATTTCCTTGGGCATTCTATTAATATCTTGTGCAATTTTAAAATTCTCAATGCTTCTTTGCGTTTGAGCACCCCAATAAACATTAGCAGGTACATTTACTTCACCCATTGTGTCTTTCTCAATTCTGTATTCCATATATGGTATTTTTGATACCGCAAAGGTAATACTCCCTGATTAAAAATTGGGTAAGAAAATGGAGTAAATCAAAATAGCTAACGTCAATTGAATTGTAAAATGTTACCTAAAAATTAAAGTAAAATTAATGCCCTTTAAAATGAGGTTTCCGCTTCTCTAAAAATGCTTGAATTCCTTCCTTACAATCGTCCGTTATAAAGCATTCCCCAAATAAGTTGGCTTCCACATCATATCCATTAACTTGTTCATCCCAAACGGCATTGATTGCTTTAATAGAATTGCCCACTGCTATTGGTGATTTTTCATGGCAAACTCTTAAAATCGAAAATGCCTTGTCTAATAATTCAGTCTGAGGTACCACATAATTAGCTAGTCCATAGTTCATTGCTTGGGTCGCATTAATGGTTTTACCTGTAATGATTAATTCCATCGCACGGCCTTTTCCAACACGTTGAGTTAGTCTTTGTGAACCACCATATCCAACCATAATGCCTAAATTAACTTCAGGCTGTCCAAATGTGGCACTTTCTGAAGCGATTACAAAGTGGCAACTCATAGCAAGTTCACAACCTCCACCTAATGCAAATCCATTTACACAGGCAACCACAGGTTTTGGGCAATGTTCGATTTTCGAAAAAACTGCTTGTCCTCTTTTAGCAACTTCAATGGCTTGTTCTTTATTTAAGGATTCAAATTCTTTAATATCTGCTCCAGCTACAAAACTTTTAAGTCCTGCACCGGTAATGACTACACTTTTAATTTCAGGGAATTTATAAACACGATCCATGACTGCGTCTAAATCATTAATGACTTGTTTATTCAGTGCATTTAATACGTCAGGACGATTAATGGTTATGATCAAAGTATGATCTTCCATTTTTGTAAATAATGTTTGAAATGACATACTTGTGTATTTAATAATTAATAATTAATTGTTGCTGTGCTCGGCCACCCATTTTTTTATATAATCAGCAATATCACTTGTGTTGGCACCAGGACTAAACAGTGTTCCAATACCCATGGCACTTAACTTTGCATTATCGTCATCAGGAATAATACCCCCGCCAGTTAGTAATGTATTGTTGAGTCCTTTTTCTTGCATTAATTGATAAACCTTGGGAAAAATAGTCATGTGGGCACCTGATAAAATACTAATTCCTATAGCATCCACATCCTCTTGTAAGGCTGCTTGAACAACCATTTCAGGACTTTGTCGAAGTCCAGTATAAATGACTTCCATTCCCGCATCTCTTAATGCAGTAGCTATTACTTTGGCACCTCGATCATGTCCATCAAGTCCAACTTTTGCAACTAATACTCTAATGGGTTTTGTGGCCATCATTTGGTTTTATTTATACAACCTATTTATTGTATTCAATTTACAATAATTCTACGATAATAATTGCAAACTATGTTCAATTCTTGCAATGGTATCTTTTAGTTGAATCGTTTCTACAATTTCAAATACACCTGGTCCAAATTTACCGCCTACCAACATAATTCTAAAGGGTAACATTAGCTCACCAGGTTTTAAATCATGCTTTGATGCTAATTGTTTAAATTCAAGTTCCAATTCAGCAGCAGGTGCAGATACAACACCAGGTGCCATCGCATTCGTGTAAATTGCAGCTAATTCTACAAAAAAGTCTCGCTTTTTTTCATCCCATTTTGGAGCAATACTTGCTATATCAATTTGCTTAGGTATTTGAAAATAAAAACTTGCTTGTGTGATAAAGTCTGGTAATAACTGACAACGTTCTTTTACTAGGCCCACGACTTTTACTAAATAATTATTTTCGTGGATTTCAATTTCAGCTGCGTCAAAATAAGGTCTAACCAAGTTTGCTAACTTTTCATTATCCATTTTTTTAATCCACTCTCCATTATACCATTTTGCTTTTTCATAGTCGAATTTTGCGCCACCTTTATGAACACGATCCATGGAGAATTTTTCAATTAATTCATCCAATGAAAAAATTTCTTGATCGGTTCCATCATTCCAACCCAACATAGCCAGTAAATTAACAAAGGCTTCAGGTAAGAAACCTCTTTCTTTAAAACCTATTGTAGTGGTGTTCGTGTTAGGGTCTGTCCAATCCATTCCAAATACGGGGAATCCTAATCTTTCACCATCACGCTTACTTAGTTTTCCATTCCCATCTGGCTTTAAAATTAAAGGTAGGTGAGCCCATGCTGGCATTTGATCTAAACCAAATAAATATTTCCATAATAATACATGCACTGGTGCACTTGGAAGCCATTCCTCACCTCTAAAAGCATGGGTAATTTTCATTAAATAATCATCCACAACAACAGCCAAATGATAAGTTGGCATGCCATCGGCTTTTAATAAAACCTTATCATCGACCATATTGGTATCAAAACTCACATGACCTCGAATAACATCCTCTAAACTCACTTCTTCATTTTCAGGAACCTTTATACGAATTACGTGTGGTGTATTATTTTTCAATAAATCATCCACTACTTCTTTAGAAAGTGACAATGAATTTTTCATTTCCATTCTGTGAGCACGACTATATTGAAAATTGGGAATTTCTTTTCTTTTAGTATCCAAATCTTCAGGTGTATCAAATGCATAATAGGCATTCCCTTGCACGATTAGTTTGTCGGCATATTCTTTATACATTGCCTTTCTTTCGCTTTGACGATAGGGGGCATAAGGTCCACCATGTAACGGACTTTCATCAGGGACTAAACCACACCAAGCTAATGTGTCTTGAATATATTGTTCGGCACCAGGCACAAATCGTGTTTGATCCGTGTCCTCAATTCTTAAAATAAAATCTCCCTTATGATGTTTTGCAAATAAATAATTAAACAATACTGTCCTAACGCCACCTAAGTGTAATCCACCTGTTGGAGACGGTGCAAATCTCACTCTTACCTTTGAATCCATACTTTTAAATCATTTATACAAAGATAATATTCAAATGGGCAAAAGAACTATTTATCTTTGGGTATGTATTTGATTAAAACACCTTTTTGGTTACGCGCTATTTATTCCAATTGTACTTGGAAAATGCATGCTAAGGACAAGGTGATTTATTTAAGCTTTGACGATGGTCCAGATCCAGATGCAACTCCTTTTGTATTAGAGAACTTAAAAAAATATAATGCAAAAGCAACTTTTTTTTGCATTGGGAATAATGTTTTAAAGCATCCCAATATTTATGAATCAATTATAAAGGAAGGCCATAGGGTAGGCAATCATACTTATGACCATTTAAATGGATGGAAAACAGACAATCATCTTTATATCGAAAATATAAAGGATGCCATGAACATGATAGAAAGTAATTTATTTAGACCTCCATATGGACGAATTAAAAAGAGTCAGATTAAATTATTAAAGCAAGTTGAAAGTTTGCCTAAACAAATTATTATGTGGGATGTATTGAGTGGAGATTTTGATCTAAAAATTGATGGGGAAACTTGCGCGCGAAATGTCATCAAAAATACAGTGCCAGGTTCCATCATTGTATTTCATGATAGTCAAAAAGCTTGGGATCGTATGTCTATTGCTTTACCAATCGTATTGGAGTATTTTTCGAACCTTGGGTATAGAATGGAGCTAATTCCTTAATATTTATACAGAAATTATGTGAAAAAAAGGCCAAGGTAGAAACCTCGGCCTGTATAATCCGTACCCTATAAAAAACAAAAAGATAAAGTCTGTACTAATAAGACCTATCGTCCGTTGATTAAACGATGAAATAAATGGTTTTAGTATGTAAGCTGGAAAAAATATCTTTTTTTTGTGTACTCAATTCATAATTTATGCGCTTTATTGATACTCATACACATATTTACGACGAATCACTGCTTCCTGAATTCGATGTTATTTTAGATAATGCAAAATCTAATGGTATCGATAAAATGATCATGCCAGGTATCGATAGTAATTGTATTGACGATATGTTAATGTTGGAATCAAAGTATCCTAATCAATGTATTGCTATGATGGGTTTGCATCCTTGCTATGTGAAAGAAAATTATGAGCAAGAGTTGAATATAGTAGCAAGCTGGTTGGCAAAAAGAAAATTTGTTGCCATTGGAGAAATTGGGTTGGACTTTTATTGGGATAAAACATTTACGGAGCAACAATATAAAGCCTTTGAAATACAAATGCAATGGGCTATTGACTATAATACACCCATTGTCATTCACACCCGCAATGCAATGGGTGAAACGATTGAGGCAGTGAAGCCTTATGTTAAAAAAGGATTAAGAGGAGCATTTCATTGTTTTAGTGGTAGCAAAGAATCAGGTCAACAAATTATTGAAATGGGATTTTATTTAGGATTGGGAGGGGTGCTAACTTATAAAAATGCAGGCGTCGCGGAAGCGATTAAAGATATTCCTATGGAGTGGCTATTATTAGAAACCGATGCGCCTTACCTGCCTCCAGTTCCATATCGTGGAAAAAGAAATGAGCCTTCCTATATGATAGAGGTTGCTAAAAAATTAGCTGAAATTAAACAAGTTCCTTTGCACGAAATAGCAGCTATAACAACTGCTAATGCCGAAAAGTTATTTGGGATTTAATTATTTAATGAATACTGATTATTCGAAAATAAAATTATTGCAATAGTTGTTCATGTCGTCTCTGTTTTGATGTTTTTCAAAACTAAAATCAGCTAAGGGTAATTGATTCGTTCCATGAATGATACTGCCATTATATCCTAATTGCTTTAAAAAATCAAAAGTGGCTAGTGCTTGTTCCATGCCAACATGCGCAGCTTCAATTTCAACAATTATTTTAGGTTTATGTTTTTGTAAAGTATTCACAGCACCTTTGAAAACTTTTAGTTCATTTCCTTCAACATCTATTTTTAATACATTAGGCTTTAATTGGTGCTTTTCACAATAATGATCCAATGTAGTGGTTGACACAGTCTCCGTTTTTGCTACAGTTCCTAAAGTATGTTGGTCAAAAATAGTAGCACTAGGTGATGAATTATCACCTGTCACATTGGTTGGGATAAATAGGGTAGCGGTTGCATCACTGTCTGACAATGCAATATTATTAATGGTTACATTATCCCAATCCATGATAGGTTTCATTTTCACTAAGTAGTTATATAAAAATGATTGTGGTTCAAAAGCGTGAATTTGACCTTCCTTTCCTACATTTTTTTGCATAAAATACAAGTATCCACCTTTGTGCGCGCCAATGTCTAAAACAGTGTTTCCTTTTTTCACTGCTTCACTAATATATGCAATTCCACCTTTGTCGTCTCTATTCTTATATTTTAATGCCCTATGTTTAAGCTTGAATTTTTCTATCCAATTCATATGATGATTTTTGTATAATGATAAAACTAATTAAAATATTACAAATCAAGAATTATCGGTGGATTGCCGTCACTTTGTTCGTCGTCATCCCAAATCGAGCTCTTTTACCAAAGCCATTTTCACATATTAGGATAGCCGACTCACTTTGTTCGTCGTCATCCCAAATCGAGCTCTTTTACCAAAGCCTTTCAAGGAGTACTGATGAAGAAGAAATTCATCAGCACCCCTTGGCTTTTTTAACGCTCCCCAACTAACGAAAGCGAGCTTTCGACGTTGTGTCGCATTAAAAAAGCCTATCACTTTGTGATAGGCTTTGCAGAGAGGAAGGGATTCGAACCCTCGATACGTTGCCGTATACACACTTTCCAGGCGTGCTCCTTCAACCACTCGGACACCTCTCTATTGGGGTTGCAAATGTAGTAAAAAGAAATTAGTGCTCCTTCATTTTCTCATCCATGCGTTCATTGTATTCAAGGGGCTCTTGTTTCCAGTTTATATTATAAGACACAAACATGGCAATCCAAATGGACCTCGACAAACGCATAAAAACCGGTTGTAACAAAACAACCAACCCTATGGAGCCAAACATCCAATAAAATATTCGGTTGTCATCTAAATCAAAAGTCATTCCAATTAATACCTTCCAAGCTACGAAAGTGGAAACAAAATAAGCGACCATCAATGCATAACTCACATAGCCTGTGCCAATATAAAAACCAACTTCAATTTCAGTAGGTTGTCCGCAAACCGGACAGTTGTCATTCATGGTAGTCATCTTAGAAAAATCATATGGATTATTGCTAACAAATAATTTTCCTTCTCGGCACCTTGGGCATTTATTTGAAAATATGCTTGCAATAATATTTTTAGGCATGGCGCAAAGGTATAAAAAATAAAGAAGCTATTATTATTATTCAATGACTTGTTCCATGCTGATACCTCTAGATCCTTTAATTAAAATGGTTCGATTATGGAAATTTTGTTGCGCAAGCCATGTTTTTGCATCTAATGCATTTGGAAAGTATAAGTAGTTATGTGTGCAGTTTTCAAAATCTCCTCCAACTAATATCACTTTTTCCCATTCATTTTTTTCTAATAAATGAATGAGTGCTTGATGTTCTCCTAAACTGGCATCCCCTAATTCCTTCATCCCCCCGATACAAACTATTTTATGTTGAGCATTTAATTTTGCAAAATTTTCAATCGCTAATAACATGCTACTTGGGTTTGCATTATAGGCATCTAATATAACATCATTATGATTCCACTTTAATAATTGTGATCGGCTATTGGTAGGAGTATAATTTTCAATCGCAGTTTTAATTTTTTCCGACGGCACTTTAAAATATAATCCAATGCTTACTGCAGCTAAAATATTCGGCAAATTATATTCACCCACTAACTGTGTTTGAATCATTTGAATAGGAGATCCCTTTGTAAAATTTACTTGTAAAAATCCATTAACTGTGTTTGCAGTTGCTTGCAAATTTCCTGATGTATTTCCATAGGTAATCACTTCTTCAATTCCCTTACTCATATTAACTAAGTAATCATAATCACTCATTACAAATGCTGTTCCATTATGAGTGCGCAAAAAGTCAAATAATTCACCTTTGCCTTTCTTCACACCTTCTTCTGATCCAAACCCTTCCAAATGAGCTTTGCCACAGTTGGTGATTAATCCATAATTAGGCATTGCATATTCGCAATAACTTGCAATTTCTTTTAAATGATTAGCACCCATTTCAATTACAGCCATTTCAGCATCATTGCCAATACTCAATAAAGTTAACGGTACGCCAATATGGTTATTTAAATTTCCTTGCGTTGTATAGGTTTTAAAGTGACTAGATAATACAGCGTAAACTAATTCCTTTGTAGTTGTTTTTCCATTGCTTCCTGTAATACCAATGAAGGGAATAGTAAATTGTGCTCTATGATGTTTTGCTAGGCTTTGTAATGTATTTAAAACATCATCAACTTGTAATATCCTGTTTTCAAGACCATCACTATTTTCAATGGACTCGTCAACAATTGCGAAACTTGCTCCATTTTCAAGTGCAGCAATTGCAAAATTATTCCCATTAAAATTGGGTCCTTTTAATGCAAAATATAAGTCTCCTTGTTTTAATTTTCTGGTATCTGTTTGTACTTGAGGGTGCTGTTTGTACTGTTCGTATAAAAATGAAATAGAGGGGAGCATCATTTTAAAAAAGATTAACTATTGATAGCAGTAAGCAGGCAAGTAGCCATTGCTACTAATCCTTCTTGTCGACCTGTAAAACCCATGGTTTCAGTGGTAGTTGCTTTAATTGAAATATCCTTGTCACCAATATGTAAAATAGAGGCTATGCAGTTTTGCATTTCAATTACATATGGCTTGATTTTTGGAGCTTCTAAACAAAGCGTTGCATCGATATTTACAATTTGATAACCTTGTGCAGTGATTAAATCGTAAGTATGTGCTAATAAAATTTTGCTATCAATATTTTTGTAAGCATTGTCAGTATCAGGAAAATGAGTGCCAATATCACCCAAGCTTAATGCACCTAATAATGCGTCACAAATAGCATGTAATAAAACATCAGCATCACTATGACCTAAAGCTCCTTTAGTATGTGGGATTTTTATACCGCCAATCCATAAATCACGACCTTCCACTAATTGATGAAAGTCAATGCCTGATCCTATGCGCAATTTCATTTAATTATTTTTTAAACAGACGCTTGTACCAAGGTAGGTGGTCTGATGACTCACTTGCAGCATCAATTCCAAAAGCCGAAGTGACGCATCTAAATCCAATGGTATTGTTTGATTTGTCTTGATCCAAATATCTTCTAGTTCCAGGGTTCAACCAATAAGGACGATCTTTCCAGCTACCGCCTTTATATACTCTTGATTTATTTGAAATAAGCGTATTCACACCTGTTTCATATTGTGCAATATCTGGATCATCGCCATCAGAGGAATTATCTCCTCGGTAAGGATTAAAATCTTCCATATCCTCGCTGCTTAAAGGTCGATATAAGTCAGCAACCCATTCGTTTACATTTCCACTTAAATTATAAATTCCATTGGAAGTAGGCGAATAACTATTTATTTTTGAAGGAAAACCAGCGCCATCATTTGAATATCCAATCATACCCATATAGTCGCCTCTTCCATTTTTGAAATTAGCTTGAAACATTCCTTGGTCTGCTTTTTTTGGGTCTCTTAAACTTTCGTTTCCATTGCTACTCCATGGGAAAGGAGAATCAGATTGTGTAATACTTGCATTTGGATGAGAAGAATTAGGACCTGCTTTGGGTGATTTACCATTTGGAATGTAGTTTTTGGCACTTGAAGCTTTAACAGCATATTCCCATTCAGCTTCAGTGGGTAGCCTAAAATCAGGTATCATAATAAATTCTTCCCCTGATTTTTTTAATCTAGCATTTCCTTTTTGAGTACCATCAACTAATTTATCCTTACCAACTATTTGTCCAATATATCTTTGTTTAGGATTTAATAATCCATAATAAACTAATGTTTTTTCATTAGCTCTATCCGTTCTCCATCTACAATATTTTGTTGCTTGTTCCCAAGTAACGCCAACAACAGGATACTCATTAAAAGCTTTTGATCTAAAATAGCCACGAATCATTGGTTCATTATATGCTAATGGTGTTTTCCAAACTAAGGAGTCAGGCAATGATTTAACGGCTAAATCTTTGAATTGCGCCGAGTCTCTTGCCAAAGCTTCTAACCAATGTGTATAGTCTCTGTAATTTTTATTGCTTACCTCATATTTATCAATCCTAAATGAACTTACGGTTACACGTCTTAGTGTGTTATTCCATTGTCTCATTTCATTTTCTTCCGTAAATGTACCCAAAGCGAAAGTTCCACCACGAACAAGGACCATATTTTGATAAGGGTCACTTTTAGAGTCAGCAAATTCAATTGAATTTGATTTATTAGATTCAATTGTTGAAATTAAGCTAGGGCTCAATAAAAGAATACCAAAAAACAATAAAATACTATTAATAAAATTCATATAAATAATTTATTCAAATTCAAGTTTGATACTAAAACGAAGATAGTTTGTTTTTTACTTATTTAATCATCAGAATACCACAATCTTATGTTACTAAAATCCTAATTTTAGATAATGAATAGCCCCAAAATTATATTATTTGCCCTTTTTTTTGGCTTTTTTGGTAATTCCAAGGGTCAAAATAGTGCTTTGACATCAGGGAAATGGGCTAAAATTAGCACTTCAAAACAGGGAATTTATAAGTTGACTGGGGCACAATTAGTAAAGCTGGGCTTTACTTTACCCATCGTTTCAAGTCAGCTTCAGTTGTTTGGATATAATTTGAGCACTTTATCCGAAAAAGTAAATACGACCTTTAATGCAGGAATTTCTGAAAATGCCATAAAGGTGGTTGATGGAGCAGATGGTCAAATAGACGCAACTGATTATATTTTATTTTATAATCAAGGGCCTGTTTTTTGGAAATATGATAGTGTATTAAATCGGGTATCACATCAAAATTATGCCACCAGTGACTCAGTATATTATTTTGTTACGCTTGGTCAAAATGGAAAAAGAATTCCCCTCCAAAATCTGCAATCAAATACGAGTAAGCCAATTGTTGAATTCACACAACATGTTTTGTTTGAAAAGGATAGTGTTTCCTTATTGAATAGTGGTAAAGTTTTTTTTGGCCCTCCATTGGGGAAAGGAGTGGGTAAGCAAACGCAACTAAATTATAGTTTCAACGCACAGGGTATCCCAAAAAATAGTAGGTTAAAAAGTTATCTTAATTTGGCATCAACTAGCTATCAATTAAATGGTCAATTTGATTTTAGTATGAACAATGTATTGGTTCACACTTCGATTTTGCCAACGGTGTCGGGTTTGTTATTTGATGATATTGCTTCAGTAAAAGTGGACAGCTTTGCTATTAATACCAATGATTTATTGCCAGGTTATAATACATTAACTATAAATTATAATAATCCAAACAGTACTTCAACTGGATGGGTTGATTATGTTGAATTATTATTAAAAAAGCAAATTGGATTCTGGCAGGATAGTACCTTAAGTTTTAGTATTGAAGATGAATTTGAACAAGGGGGTATTGTGGATTGCGCTATTCAAAACATAGATAGTCTGAGTCTTATTTGGAATGTGACAAATACGGAAAGTCCTTCTCAAATACAATGGCAAATGACGGGGACGCAATCAGGCCATTTTTTAAATACGAATACTCGTAATGCTAATTTTTTTGGGGTAAAGCAAAATGCGTTTGAAGTGCCAACATTACTTGGCCAACTTGACAATCAAAATATAATAAATTATAAAGATGCTATTGATTATGTAATTATTGCAGCGCCCGCATATATAAAAGCGGCCTTAAAATATCAACAGTTCCAGCAAGATCGTTTTGCAAGAAAAACAGTTGTTATAAATGCTAAAGAAATTTATAATGATTTTGCTGGCGGGCAAGCTAATGTAGTGGCTATTAGGAATTTTTTGAAGCATTTATTAAATCGCGCAACACAAAATAATGTTGCTGCTCCAAAGTATTTATTGTTATTAGGGATTGGAAATTTTAATGCAAAAAAATTAAATATTGATTTTGAATTGCCGGTATATGAAAGCAATAATTCGAATTCTATACTTTCGAGTTTCACCTCAGATGATTTTTTCTCAATTTTAAAAACGGAGGATGATATCAATCAATATAATAAGGTACAAGATTTAGTCCTAAGTGTAGGCCGAATTCCTGCAAGATCAGTTGCGGAAGCAGATTCCGCAATACAAAAATTAATTAATTATCAAATCAATAAGGTAGGCGGATCCTGGGAAAATAAAATAACATGGGTCGCAGATGATGGTGACTATAATTTACATTTACAAGACGCTGAATCAATCATAAGTAATTTGCAATTAAAAGCGCCTAATTGGAATCATAACAAAATATATTTAGACTTATTTCCTGCCGAAAACACCAGTTCAGGCAATACCTATCCTTTAGTATTTAATGCCATTCAGCAATCCATTCAAGAAGGAGCATTGGTTTTAAATTATACAGGGCATGGGAATTATTTAAGGCTTTCAGAGGAAGCTGTCATTTCTCAATCACAATTTGATTTATGGAAAAATGCCAATAAGCTTCCCTTGATGATTACTGCTTCCTGTAATTTTACGCCTTATGATCAACCTGCATTAAATTCAATTGCATGGGATGCATTTATGAAAAACAGTAATGGAATTATTGGGTTAGTGGCTGCTAACAGGTTGGTATATGCGTATAGTAATAAACAAATTAATGATTTATTTATTCAACAATTATTAGTCATCAATAAATCAGGAAGTTATAACACCATTGGGGAAGCTTTACAAAAAGCCAAGTTGATGAATTGGTCAAAAAATGGTGATCGGTTAAACGATTTAAAGTTTAATTTGATGGGTGATCCGGGTTTGTTTTTAAATAAACCAGGTAACGAAATAGTGATTCAACAATTAAATGAAAAAACATTTGATAGTCACGATACATTAATTTCTGGCAAGGTCAATAAAATGCTAGGTACCGTTACAAAAAATGGCCAATTAAAATCCAATTTTAATGGCGAAGTGAATTTGATAGTTTATGATGCCATTAAATATAAAAAAACACTTGCTAATCAGTCAAGCAGTATTTCGGTGCCAATTTCGATTCAGGAAAATGTACTATTTAAGGGTAAGGCTACTGTCTTAAATGGTAATTTCAACATTGATTTTATTTTGCCTTCACAATTCTCGAATTCGTCAAGTCCCATTCGAATCGAGTTAGCTGCAAATGGGGGTAATGAATCTGCTTTGATGATTATTGATTCAATTTATGCTAAGTCAAATGGGGCTCAAAATAATAAGGACACTGTAGGGCCTAAAATCCAAGCATATATAAATGACCCATTGTTTAAGCAAGGGGGTTGGGTAATGCCCAATTCTAAATTATTTATCAACTTATTTGATAGTGCTGGAATTCAGGCATCAGGGAATGCGCTAGGTCATGATTTGACATTATGGTTGGACGATGATCCAATTCCAATTATTTTGAATAATTATTTTAGTAATAATATTAACTCCTATCAATTTGGTAAGCTTATTTACGCACTTCCAACCTTAAAAGAAGGGGCGCATAAATGTATTATTAAAGCTTGGGATTTGTTGGGAAACAGCAATGCGGACACTTTGTTATTGGAGGTTCCTAAATCCAATAATTTACAAATTATAAACCCTGTTAATTATCCTAATCCGTTTTATAATAAATCAAGATTTAGCATAGAAACAAATCTAATTGGTATTCCAATTGAGTTACGGTTTGAAGTGCTTGATCCTTCAGGGAGGATACTTTACTTTTATGAAAGTCAATTTACAAATACCGAAAATAGACTCTTTGTTGACTGGAATGGGATTACCAATTCGGGTTCTAATTTAAGGCCAGGTCTATATTATTATAAATTTTTAATTAAAACAGCTGCTTCCTCGGCTAGCCTTTCAAATTCATTCATTAAATTATAAAATTACAGAGGTCTTTTTGTATCTTTATTATAATCATTAAAGTAATTCCATGCAGTCAAATAAGTTGAAATTTGTTTTATTAATGGGTATTTCGATGCTTGTTTTTGGCAATGTATTTGCTCAAACTACCCAGACAAATAAGCCTACGGCTTTAAATATACAAAGTACCGCTGTGCCATTTATGATGATTTCACCTGATGCAAGATCAGGGGGTATGGGAAATTTGTCCTTAGGTATGACTCCTGAAGCCAATGATTTATTCGGTAATACAGCAAAACTACCTTATCTAAAAGAACCAAAAGGATTTTTAATTAATTATACTCCATGGTTGAAGGACTTAGGTTTAAATGATGTTTATTTAGCAAGTGCTGGTTTTTATAAAATTTTGAATGATCAAAGTGCCATCAATACTTCCTTACGGTTTTTTAGTTTAGGTAATATTGATTTTACGGATGAGAATGGTTCAACTAACCTTCCTTCGCAAAGACCTTCAGAGTTCAGTTATGATGTAGGTTATAGCTTATTATTAAATGACAAGTTAAGTATTGGTGCTACCATAAGATATATACATTCTCAACTGGTAAAAGGTCCGTATAGTAATATTGAATACAAAGCAGGTAACACCGTTTCAGGAGATGTTTCGTTGTTTTATAGGGCAAACCCCAACATGAATGGGCTTCATGCAGGTTTGTTGTTATCAAATTTGGGAGGAAAAATTAGTTACTCAAATGAAACAAAAAACAAATATTTTATACCCGCAAATATCGGTTTAGGTATTGGGTATTTGAATAAAATAGATCCAGAAAATTCAATTGAATTTGGAGCCGATGTAAATAGATTAATGGTACCATCAACCCCAGACCAATCAGATGTAGAATCAACAAATCATTATTTCTCTCAATCCGTCATAAACAGTTATTTTAGTTCCTTTTCAAGTAAATATGGAATTCCTTTTTCGGAATCACTAAAAATTTCAACAGGAATTGAATATAATTATAGCAATCAATTTTTTTTAAGAGGTGGATACTTCATGGATAATAATAAGAGTTTAGGAAATATGCAATACTTTACTTTAGGTACAAGTTTTCAATATACTAGCGAGAACGTAAAAGCCAAATTCAATATTAGCTATTTAATTCCTTCTGGAGGTGGCATCACCAAAAATCCATTATCCAATACACTCCGTTTTGGTACCGTTTTCTTCTTTTAATCCTGAGTTTGTTAAATAAATTTTCAAGGGTGATATTTACCTAGTTTTGATTACTTTTGTTGACCATGTCAATAGCTGTTCAAATAGTAAATAAAAGCCATCATCCATTGCCCAGTTATGCAACTGTTGGATCTTCTGGCATGGATATAAGGGCCTTTGTTGATAAGCCCATCGTTTTACAACCTCTTGAACGTAGTTTAATTCCCACAGGTATTTACCTTTCCATTCCAGAGCATCTTGAAGTTCAAATCAGGCCAAGAAGTGGACTTGCGATAAAACAAGGTATTACTTGTTTAAATTCGCCTGGCACCATTGATGCTGATTATAGGGGAGAGATTAAAGTGATACTTATTAACCTATCCAATACCGTGCAAATGATTTCAGATGGTGATAGGATTGCTCAGATGGTTTTTCAAACTGTTGAAAAAGCAAACTGGGCTTTAGTCGAAAATTTAGATACCACGCAAAGAGGTGATGGCGGTTTTGGCCATACTGGAAAACAATAAACACACTATTAATGAATAAAAGATTTTTATATTTTTCAATAGTTGTTTTTTTGCTTAGTGCCTGTGCAACCTCTCGAAAAGTGCAGGTGATACAAGACGCCTTATCCAAAAAAGATTCAATCAATACTCAATTGATATCCGAAAAAACAAAGATTGATTCTGGCATCATTGTCAAAAATATTATTGAAAAAATCGCTACTACAAAATTGGTCTTTAATACCATGAATGCACATATTAAAGTGGACTATCAAACGGTCGATAGGTCAGATGCATTTTTAACAAATATTAGTATTGAAAAGGGAAAAGCAATTTATATTACAGCCCGAGGTGCAATGGGGGTAATTGGACTAAAAGCAAAAATTACAAAAGACAGCGTATTCATATTTTATCCTTTAAGTAAAAAAGTTGAAAATCGGCCTTTGTCTTATCTTCAAGAAATTCTAAAAATTCCAATTACTTATTCAGTTTTAGAAGATTTAATTGTAGGTAATCCAATTTTTGTGGAGTTCTCTGATATGGTTAATTATAAATTGAATAATAATAAATTACAAGTGAGCTTGGTGGGTAAATTATTTAAAAATCTCATTACCTTGAGTGAAGATAATATCACTGTACTTCGTTTAAAATTGGATGATATAAATGTAAATCAAAATAGAACCTGTGATATAACCTACTCGGATCATGTGTCGACCTTACAATGCCAGTTTCCGATGAGCAGGGAAATTGCAATTTCTTCTCAATCACGTATCGAAATTCACATGGAAGTAAAAGACTATACATTTGATGAACCTTTAAAATATACCTTTGTAATTCCAAAACAGGGTAGGAGAAAATAGATATTGGAAATAATTTATTATGACAAAAAAGTTAGCAATTATATTTTTTTTATGGGCATTTTGGGTGCCTTCATTTGCTCAAAATAATGCAACCAGAGAGGAGCTCCAAAAACAAGAGCAAACATTAAGAAGAGAGTTGGAGGAATTGAATCGTTTGAAAGACCAAATTCAAAGAAATAAAAAAAGCACACTTGCCCAAATGGCTATTATCAAAAGTAAAATAGCTAAAAGGGAAGCATTGGTTAGTAGTATTGGGAAACAAGTTAAATTAATTGATAACGCTATTATTGCCAATCAAAAAGATGTACAAAGATTAAATAAGGATTTGGATACTTTGAAAAGTAAATATGAGAAAAGCATTGTTTTTGCATATAAAAGTAGAAGTGGATATGAATATTTGAATTTTTTATTTTCCGCTTCTAGTTTCAATGATGCAGTTAAGCGCATAACGTATTTAAAAAGTTACAGACAAAACAGAGAAGCGCAAGCAAGGACAATTGACTTATCTCAAAAAGATTTGAATCAAAAAATTGGACAATTAGGGTACAATAAAAAAGATCGTTTACAAGTTTTAGGTGTTCAAAATGAACAATTAAAAGTGCTTGTTGATGATCGAAAAGAACAAGATAAAATCATTAACCAATTAAAAGGAAAAGAACAGGAAGTGACTGCTCAACTGAGGCAAAAAGAAGCACAACGAAAAAAAATGCAGTCTGCTTTAATGACTATTATTAGAAGAGAAACATTGGAGGCAGAAAAAAAGGAAAAAGATAGGTTAGCAAAATTGAAAGCATCGAATGATGCAGGGGCAAAAGGTAAATTGGATATAACGAATAATAAGATAAACTCGAAAGGTGGAAAAAAAGTAGGTGATGTTGAAGGGGGTTTGACTAAAACAGCTGGTGAACGACCTTATTCTGCTTTAGAAACAACAGAGGAAGGCAGAGAGGCGTCAATTTTAATTGAAAATAGTAAAGGGGCTTTACCTTGGCCAGTGGATAAAGGAAATGTTTTTGTTCATTTTGGAGTAGAAAATATGCCAGGAACTAAATTAAATAGAAATAGTGATGGTATTGAAATTGCAGTTCCAAAAGGATCCTCCGTAAAAAGCGTTGCTAATGGAGTTGTTAAATATACGGGAGATATTAATGGGGACTTAACTGTTATTTTACAACATGGTAAATATTTTACGATGTCTACCCATTTAAGTAGCATTAATGTTTCAGTTGGACAAGAAGTAAAAGCTGGAACTTTATTAGGGAAGTCTGGTATTAACTTAGAAGGAGATGGATCTTTACTTTTTGTTTTAAGTAAAGAAGGTAAGTCAATTGATCCTGAAAATTGGCTCAAGAATAGAAGATAATTACCTTTTTTTTTATATATTACAATTCTATAAACAATTGTAATGTCTAAATTTATTTTATCCTTTGATCAGGGCACCACAAGTAGTCGCGCTATTTTATTTGACCACAAAGGTCAAATTCACAGTGTTGCTCAAAAAGAATTCACACAACATTTTCCAAAACCAGGTTGGGTTGAGCATGATGCTATGGAAATTTGGAGTACACAAATTGGTGTAGCAAGTGAAGCAGTTAGCAAACAAAATGTTTCACTATCTGACATCGCAGCAATCGGAATTACCAATCAACGTGAAACCACTGTAGTTTGGAATAATAAAACTGGACTGCCAATTTATAATGCTATTGTTTGGCAAGATCGACGAACTGCTGATTATTGTGACAACCTAAAAGGACAAGGGAAAGCTACCATGATTCAATCAAAAACTGGATTGGTGATTGATGCCTATTTTTCTGGAACTAAATTAAAATGGATATTAGATCATGTTGAAGGCGCAAGAGATTTAGCCACTAAGGGGGATTTATGTTTTGGAACTATTGACACCTGGTTGGTATGGAAGTTAACAAATGGAAAAGTGCATGTTACCGATGCTACGAATGCATCCAGAACCATGCTTTTTAATATTCATACTTTACAATGGGATACCGAACTTTTAACTTTATTAGACATTCCGGTTTCTGTTTTACCTACCGTAAAAAGCAGTAGTGAAATATACGGTTATACCGATCAAATTTTTACCAATCACGAAATTCCAATTGCTGGAATTGCAGGTGACCAACAAGCAGCTTTATTTGGGCAAATGTGCACTGCACCTGGGATGGTTAAAAATACATATGGAACAGGATGTTTTATGTTAATGCATACAGGAGAAAAAGCCGTTAGTTCAAAAAATAATTTATTAACCACCATTGCATTGCAAATCAATGGGCATACTTATTATGCTTTAGAGGGGAGTGTATTTATTGGGGGTGCAGTGGTTCAATGGTTAAGAGATGGATTACATTTAATAAGACAATCATCGGAAATTGAAGCGTTAGCAAATCAGGTTGAAAATACCGATGGTGTATATTTGGTTCCTGCCTTTGCAGGGCTGGGAGCACCTTACTGGAATCAACATGCAAGAGGAACCATTGTGGGAATTACAAGGGGTACTTCAGCTGCACATATTGCACGTGCTGCGCTAGAGAGTATCGCCTTTCAAAGTTATGATTTATTAAAAGCGATGGAAGGGGATGCAGGCATACCTATTGCTGAACTTAGAGTTGACGGAGGTGCTACTAATAATAATACTTTAATGCAATTTCAATCTGATATTGTAAATACAAAAGTGGTTCGTCCAACCATGGTTGAAACAACCGCTTTAGGGGCAGCATACTTAGCAGGATTGGCTGTTGGTTTTTGGAAAGATATCGAAGAACTAAGATTGAAGTGGGAGGTTGATCATGTATTTAGTCCAATTATGAATGAAACCAATAAAACAGAAAAAATACAAGGTTGGGAGCGTGCTATTAAAGCAACCAATAATTGGTAATTAAATAAACGCAGAAAGAATTTATTAATCCATAACTGCAACAATAGTGTTGCAACAAAATCGAAAAAAAATGACACCATTTTTAGCTGAAATGTTTGGAACAGCCATTTTAATTATTATCGGGAATGGCGTGGTTGCCAATGTAGTCCTTCCTAAAACAAAAGGGAATAATGCAGGATTGCTTGCAATTGTATTGGGATGGATGATTGCCGTATTTGTTGGTGTTTATATTACCGCTCCTTCAAGTGGTGGACACTTAAATCCGGCCGTTACGATTGCTTTGGCAACTGCCGGAAAATTTAGTTGGTCCCTTGTACCAATGTATATAATAGCTCAAATGTTAGGCGCTATGTTGGGTGCTTTAGTGGTTTGGATAATATACCGTCCGCAATTTAATGAAGCTAGTAGTTCGGGAGATCAGCTGGCTTGTTTTTCAACGGGACCTTCCATTAGAGACCTTAAACAAAATATACTCGTCGAAACGCTTGCAACATTTGTATTTCTATTAGGGATATTCTTTATTAAACCCGCTGGTATTGAAATGGGAGCAATGTCAGCCTTGCCGGTATCCTTATTAGTGGCCGGAATTGGCTTTGGGCTAGGTGGTCCAACTGGCTGGGCGATTAATCCAGCAAGGGATTTAGGGCCTAGAATCATGCATTTTGTACTTCCAATGAAGGGAAAAGGGTCAAGTGATTGGGGATATGCCTTTGTTCCTGTATTGGGCCCCATCGTTGGTGGAATTTTAGCTGCAATTGTATACCTACAATTTTTGCAATAATGAGGTAAAATCATACCTTTGCAGCCGAAACCGAAAATTATGTCAACAGCAGGTAAAATTAAACAAGTTATTGGTGCAGTAGTGGATGTGCAATTTCCAAATCAAAAAGCACTTCCAGAAATCTACAACGCATTAGAAATTACAAGACCAGGTGGTGAAAAATTAGTCCTTGAAGTACAACAACATTTAGGAGAAGATAGCGTGCGTGCTATTGCGATGGATGGTACTGAAGGTTTAGTAAGAGGTATGGCAGTAGTTGATTTAGGCAAACCTATTTCAATGCCAATTGGGGAAGGTATCAATGGACGCTTGTTCAATGTAACAGGAGATGCTATTGATGGTTTGCCACAATTAGATAAAAGCAATGGTCGTGCTATTCACGCTAACCCTCCAAAGTTTGAAGACCTAAGTACTGCAACCGAAGTGTTGTTTACAGGTATCAAAGTAATTGACTTAATCGAGCCTTATGCAAAAGGTGGTAAGATTGGTTTGTTTGGTGGTGCGGGTGTAGGTAAAACAGTATTAATTCAAGAGTTAATTAACAATATCGCAAAGGGACACGGAGGTTTATCAGTGTTCGCTGGTGTGGGTGAAAGAACACGTGAGGGTAATGACTTATTACGTGAGATGATTGAAGCAGGTATTATGAAATATGGTGATGCATTCAAGCATAGCATGGAAGAAGGTGGATGGGATTTAAGTAAAGTAAACTTAGAAGAATTAAAAGAATCAAAAGCGACATTTGTATTTGGTCAAATGAATGAACCTCCTGGAGCACGTGCTCGTGTTGCCTTGAGTGGTTTGACGATTGCAGAATATTTCCGTGATGGAGATGGTACAGGAAAAGGAAAGGACATCTTGTTCTTCGTAGATAATATCTTCCGTTTTACACAAGCAGGTTCTGAGGTATCGGCTTTATTGGGTCGTATGCCATCAGCGGTAGGTTATCAACCAACACTTGCTACAGAGATGGGACTTATGCAAGAGCGTATGACCTCTACTAAGAACGGTTCAATTACCTCTGTACAAGCGGTGTATGTTCCTGCGGATGACTTAACGGATCCAGCGCCAGCAACAACATTTGCGCACTTGGATGCGACAACTG
>CAIYUO010000025.1 GCA_903929425.1 uncultured Bacteroidota bacterium | reverse complement strand
TACTGGTAAAATCAACCTTAACTATTTTAGAGCGCGCTATTAATGGTGTTCAAGGAATGCAGTATATGCTTTCGGATGCAACCAGTGCGAGTGAAGCAAGTATCGATATTGTTTTTGAGCCAGGAACAGATCCAACCCTAGCAGCTGTAAGGGTTAAATCAAGAGTCGATCAAGTAATGACCAATCTTCCCCCTTTAGTTCAACGCGAGGGTGTGATTATTTCTCCATTACAACCAAGCATGTTAATGTACCTTAACTTATACAGTAAGGACAATAAAGTGGATGAAAAATTCTTATTTAACTACGCCAATACTTTTATCCTCCCCGAGCTACAACGTATTAATGGAATGGGCTTTGCGCAAGCAATTGGTAGCCGATCCTTTGCCATTCGTGTTTGGTTGAATCCTGAACGTATGAGGGCTTATAATATTTCGGCACAGGATGTATTGAAATCAATTGATGAACAAAGCGTATTGGCTCGACCAGGTCGTGTTGGTTTGAGTTCGGGTAAAACTGCTCAATCGCAGGAATACGTTTTCACTTATAAAGGTTGGTACAATACCCCGGAGCAATATGAAGACATTGTTTTAAGAGCCAATTCCGATGGTGAGATATTAAAGCTAAAAGACGTTGCAAAAGTAGAAGTGGGCTCCGAATTTGTAGATATTTATTCCAATAAAGACGGACATCCTTCAGCTTCATTGGTGTTGAAACAAAATCCAGGTAGTAATGCGAAAATTGTTATCCAGGATGTAAAAGATAAATTGAAAGAACTAAAAAAAGACTTTCCTCCAGGTATTGATTTTGAAATTAATTACGACGTCTCCAAATTTGTGGATGCATCCATCGAAAAAGTATTACATACATTATTAGAAGCATTTTTATTAGTTGCATTAGTTGTATTTATATTTTTAGGAGACTGGCGATCAACCATTATTCCAATTTTGGCGGTTCCTGTTTCGTTAGTTGGTGCTTTTGTTTTCATGAATGCATTTGGTATAAGCATTAACCTGATAACTTTATTTGCGCTGGTTTTAGCCATTGGTATTGTAGTGGATAATGCCATTGTGGTAGTTGAAGCTGTGCACGTAAAAATGGAAGAAGAAAATATTACAGCTTATCCTGCAGTGCAAAAAGTAGTGAAAGAAATTAGTGGTGCCATTATTGCAATCACTTTAGTAATGGCTTCTGTATTTATTCCAGTAAGCTTTATGACCGGACCTGTGGGCGTATTGTATCGTCAGTTTTCTCTTACCATGGCAAGTTCCATTGTAATTTCAGGATTTGTGGCATTAACACTTACACCTGTATTATGTGCTATTTTACTTAAAAATACACATGGACAGCATAAGAAAAAATCACCCATCAATCTTTTCTTAAACTGGTTTAATAAAACCTTTGATCGTGTTACAGGTAAATATGAAAAATTCCTTCGTTTAATTGTCAACAGACAAATCATAACTTTTGGTATTTTAATAATTTTCGGGTTTGCTATTATGGGTGTTAACAAAGTACTTCCTGCGGGATTTATTCCAAATGAAGATCAAGGACAAATTTATGCCATCATACAAACGCCTCCTGGAACTACGTTGGAACGAACCAATGAAATATCCAGAAAACTTCAATTAATAGCTAAAGAAGTAGAAGGTGTTGGTTCAGTGACTTCACTTGCTGGGTATGAAATTCTTACCGAAGGACGTGGTTCCAATGCTGGTACTTGTTTAATTAACTTAAAGGATTGGTCTGAAAGAAAACACTCCGTAAAGGAAGTAATACATGAGCTTGAAGAAAAAGCTAAAGACCTTCCAGCAAACATCGAATACTTTGAACCGCCAGCAGTTCCTGGTTATGGAACATCGGACGGCTTCTCGTTGCGTTTATTAGATAAAGGAAGTGATGTAGATTATCAAGAGTTTGACAAAGTGAACACAGCATTTGTGGAAGCACTTAAAAAACGAAAAGAGCTCAGCGGATTATTTGCATTTTATTCTGCAAAATATCCTCAGTACGAGCTTTTTATTGATAACAATTTAGCCATGCAAAAAGGCGTATCTATTGGTGAAGCCATGGAAAACTTAAACATTATGGTAGGTAGTACTTATGAGCAAGGATTTATTCGTTTTAATAATTATTACAAAGTATACACGCAATCTGCACCAGAATTTAGAAAGCAACCATCGGACATTTTAAATATGTTTATTAAAAATGATAAAGGCGAAATGGTTCCTTACTCTGCTTTCATGACGATTAAAAAAACACAGGGTCCAAATGAAATATCTAGATACAATCTTTATATATCATCCTTAATCAATGGTGTGCCTGCAAAAGGTTATTCATCAGGTGATGCCATTCAAGCCATTAAAGAAGTAGCAAAAACTTCATTACCAAGAGGATATGATATTGCTTGGGAAGGTATATCCTATGATGAATCAAAAAGAGGAAATGAAGCATTGTATATTTTCATTGTTGTAATATTCTTTGTATACCTCATTTTATCAGCACAGTATGAGAGCTTTATTTTACCATTTGCAGTATTGCTTTCAATATTCCCTGGAATATTTGGTTCCTTCTTTTTATTAAAAGCCATGAATTTATCCAATGACGTTTATGCGCAAGTAGGGCTCATTATGCTTGTAGGATTGCTGGGTAAAAATGCGGTGTTAATTGTTGAGTTTGCAGTACAAAAAAAGAATCAAGGCGCAACAGTATTAGAATCAGCAATCGAAGGAGCTAAAGCGAGATTCCGTCCAATTCTGATGACTTCATTTGCATTTATTGCGGGCTTAATTCCATTGGTGTTGGCAAAAGGCCCAGGAGCAGTTGGAAATCATACAATTGGTGCATCTGCTTTAGGAGGAATGTTATTTGGAACCATTTTTGGAGTCATTGTTATACCTGGTCTTTATTATGTTTTTGCTAAACTTCAAGATGGCCGCTCACTCATTAAAAATGAGGATTTAAATCCATTGACGGAAAACTTTGTAGAAAGCAAGGAAGACACAGCACTCATTAAACTCATTAAAAACATCATTAAAAGACTAAGGAGGCAACAAAATGAACAATAAAATAATAATCATATTTGCTATCGTTTGTTTGACCGCATGTAAAATACCTGCATTAGTTAGCAAACAAGAAAATAAATCAGTACCTGCCTATTATAATGAAGCGCAAGATTCAACCAATATTGCATCCATAAAATGGCGTCAGTACTTTACGGATCCATATTTAAATGCAATCATTGATTCTGCTTTAAAGAACAATCAGGAATTAAATATTGCACTACGAGAAATTGAAATGGATAAAAATGAAATTCAAGCACGGAAAGGCGAGTATTTACCATTTGTAAACATGGCAGGTGTTGCTGGGATTGATAAAACTGGAAAGTACACCTGGGATGGTCTTGCAGAAGAAGACTTAAAAGCAAATCCGGAAAAAGGACCAAAATATATTGGTGATTTTAGAGCTGGAATTTATGCGTCTTGGGAATTGGATGTTTGGAAAAAATTAAGGAATGCTAAAAAATCAGCTGCCATAAAGTACTTTGCAACTATTGAGGGCAAAAATTTTATCGTAACTAATTTGATTGCAGAGATTTCAAGTTCCTACTATGAACTTTTAGCGCTGGATAACATGATGGCAATTGTGCAACAAAATATTGAATTGCAAAAAAATGCATTACAAATGGTTAAGCTTGAAAAAGAGGCTGCTAAAGTCTCTCAACTTGCTGTGAACCGATTTGATGCACAATTATTGCATACTCAAAATTTACAGTATGATATTCAACAGCAAATTGTAGTAACAGAAAATAAAATAAATTTTCTAGCGGGTAGATTCACGCAGCATGTTGCAAGAACAAGCACTTCATTGAATGATATACCGGTTGAAATGATACATAGTGGTATTCCTACACAGCTATTATTAAATCGTACCGATATTAGACAAGCTGAATTAGCATTGGCTGCGTCTAAATTAGATGTTCAAGTAGCTAGAGCCAATTTTTATCCTTCCTTTAGCTTAAACGCTGGTTCAGGGTTTACTGCATTTAATCCAAGTTATATATTCAAACCAGAAGCTTTGCTATATAACTTTGCTGGTGATGCTGTTGGTCCTTTGATTAATAAAAATGGAATTATTGCTACTTACAAAAATGCAAATGAAAAACAAATCATTTCTGCATATCAATATGAACGTACCATTCTAAGTGCTTTCATTGAGGTAGCTAATCAATTATCATTTATAAATAATTATAAAAATAGTTATGAAACAAAGTCAAAAGAAGTTGAAATACTCAATCAGTCAGTAGATATTTCTAATAAATTATTTACTTCTAGTAAAGCAGATTATATCGAAGTATTATTGACACAACGTGAAGCACTTGATGCTCGCATTGAATTAATTGAGACTAAATTAAAGCAACTGCAAGCAAAAGTAAATATTTACCGTGCACTAGGCGGAGGGTGGAACTAATAAAAAGTTATTTACTCATTATTAATGGGTAAATACAGAAAGGGTTTATGAAGTAAAATTCATAAACCCTTTTTATTTATACGTATACCGTATAATAATAATAATAATAATATCCTTTAAGGATTCAGCTGGAGATGCTGCACCCTTTATGGGTATACTTAACTGTGGTTGCTGGTATATTTGGTTATGGTAGGTAATTCAACTAGTGATTTTAAAAAAGAAATAAATGATGGATGGCAGGGGAAATAGACTGTGATTAAGTAACTTGCTGTAATTTCAATCATCAAAAATTACACAAGTTCTCATGAAATATATTTTCTTAGTTTTTTCTTTATTTATCATTATAATTTCCAATGCCCAAGGGAAGATTTCAGGAAATATTATTCATGAAAATAAACCCGTTGAATTTGCAACAGTAACCATTTCAAATGTAAAGGATTCAGTTAAAGTGCTTTTTTATGAAGCAACTGATAGTGCTGGTATGTTTAATTTTACCAATCTTGATTATGGAAATTATTTTATTAAAATAAAACTAGTAGGTTATTTTCCAATTGTTAAAAATGTAAACATAAGTTCCAACTTAAAGGAATCTCATTTAAAAGACCTCAATTTATTAGAGGATAATACTGAATTAAATAAAGTTACCGTTGTCGCTCAGAAAAAAATGATTGAAAAAACGAGCGAGGGTTTTATCGTAAACACAGCTAATAATATTACCCAAATAGGCGGCACTGCTACTGATATACTGAAATCTACCCCAACTGTAACAGTAGATAATGATGGGGGCATTACTTTAAGAGGCAAAACACCTTTAATTTTAATCAACGGCAGAAATTCAGCAATAACCAATATGGACCAAATTGCAGCTAGCAGTATCGAAAGCATTGAAATTATAAATAATGCTTCCTCAAAATATGATGCAAATGCCGAAAGTGGTATTATCAATATCAAACTCAAAAAAAATAAACAATCGGGAACGAATGGTGCCCTTGCTTTAGGATCAGGTATAGGCGCAAAAGGCAGGGTAAATAGTTCGCTTATCCTAAATAATAAAGTTGGTAAACTGAATGTTGGCATGGGCTATGATAACCGATTTGCTGGGAGAACAAGAACCATTGAAAGTAACCGAACAAATTATAATTTAATTGACAATTATTTTATTAGTCAAAACAGAAATGATAAAAGAGTTGAAAAACTACAAAACCTAAAATTAAATATTGATTATACTCCTAATCAATACAATACCCTCTCCCTTGAAGCCATTGGTAATATGGAAAGCCAAGATAATGATGAAGACTTAATTAGTAAACTATTTAATAAAAATAATGGTTTCACCAGCAGTAATGACAGACACTCTTACGAATATGAAAAAGTAAAAGAAGGTGAATTTGCATTAAACTACTTTAAAACCTACAAGAATTCTGAAAAATCATTAAATGCTAGTCTTAGCACTTCCATTGAAAAAGGACGACAAAATACCGACATATTTACAAACGGATTAGATATTACCGAAAAACAAATTGGAATTACGCAAACTCAGCTTACGCATAATTATGAAGATGGAATTATCACCAATGCGAGTTTAGATTATTCCATACCAGTGTTAGGCTTAGGGACAATTGAAACTGGTTATAAAGGTTTATTCCGAAACATAAAAACTGACTTTTTAACAGCTGATAAAGTCAATAATAATTATATCACAAACACTGCATCAAGTAATATATTTAATTTCAACGAACAGGTTCAAGCATTGTATTTTCAATTTCATAATGCTCAAAAATCAAAAAGTAATGAGTCAGGTTGGGATTATGCAACTGGTATAAGAGCTGAGCAGGTTTCAAATAATGGAGAAACAAATACGCAAAGCACTAAATTCACCAATAACTATTTGAAATTATTTCCAACAGCTAGTCTTTCTTATAATATCAATCAAAAAGAGAGCATCAAATTGAGTTATGGAAAAAGAATAAATAGGCCCGGTTTAGGTCAATTAAATCCTTTTGTTGACATTACTGATATTTTAAGTCCTCATAGCGGTAATCCTAATTTAAAACCAGAAATAATAAATGCTTATGAAATTGCATTTAATAATGGTACGACTAAATTAAATTTTACAACTAGCTTGTTTTATAGGCATTCTGTAAATGCGATACGTTCGTTTTATACACAACAACCAAATGGAGCTATTTTAAATATGCCTATGAATATAGGAAACACCGATAATTACGGCATTGAATCTATGATTGTTGGAAAGCCATTTAGGTTTTATGATTATAATTTAAGTGCTACCGTTTTTGAACAAAAAATAAATGCAAATAACATTATATCCGATGGGTTAGTGAGTGGTATAAATTGGAGCGGAAAATTAATCAACAATTTTAATTTAAATAATGCTAGTAAATTGCAAATTATGGCTAATTATATATCACCTAAAACAACACCACAAGGGGAAAACTTTTCAATGTATAATGTTGACTTAGGGCTACAAGAAAAAATTGGCAAATCAAATTTTAAATTGAATTTTATCATCGTTGACGTTTTCAATACGCTTAAAAGTGGATACAATAACCAAACTACTAATTTTTTAATTTATCGTACTGCAAAATCTGATACAAGAGCATTTATGATTACGCTTGCTTACTCCTTTAAATCAGCATTGAAAGATAAAATGCTTGAAAATAAGTTTAATGCTGAGTATTAATAAGGTAATAAATCACATGCTATTCCAAGCTAGGACGATGCCTAATCCTTATTAGCATCTAAAGATAAAAAATATTAAACTTTTTATTTGGTGTAATTAATTTTCACTTAGTACAATTAAAAAATCATCTTCATTATATTCAACCTCACTTGATTTTTTTGGATTTATAAATATTCCAAAATTATCTTCAGGATTGTCTTTTAATGAACTTTTTCTATAACCAATGGCAGTTTCATTTCTTGTAGAAGCAATTTCAATTAATGAATAAAAATCTATTGGTTCGCTTGTATTCATATATTCATTAATTGGTTTTAAATATATTTCAGAACCTTCTGCTGCAAATAATATATCAAACACACTTTTAAGTTTATGATTTTCAGCGATTTGTGCTAAAATTAAACTTGAAATATTGTCACCAATGATAAAGTCATCGGCTTTAGTAACCCGACCTATTTCCATGTTTCTAATATCCCTCATTTCAGTAATGATACTAAAATTTTTATCAAACTTTTCAGCAATTTTTCTTAAATGTAACAAACAAATTAAAATTTGAGCATCGCTTTCTTGATTTTGAACCGAATAATCATTTAATAAAATTATATTATCAAAATTTTCAGGGTGCAGATTTTCAATAACCTTTCTTTCCGTTATTTTACCTACTACATATTCGATTTTTTGATTTGTTAATTCAACTTCATCGATTTGATTGTTGTTTAATATTAATATTGAAGATCCAGGTGCTACATAATTATCAAGCTCTGAAACAAGCGTTAATGCTCCTTTATTCCAACCAATGATTAAAGTTTTTTCTGACTTCACGTTTTGGGTTGAGATGGATTTGAAAAGATTTGATTTTAATAAACCATTTTGTTTGCCATTAGGAATAATAGTATCATCGTCCTCAGATATAGCAATAATACTATCACCCTCATTGATAATGGTATCCATTTTAGGGTTAATCAATATATGTTCGTCTTTTGTACTGATACCAATGACCGAAGAGGTATCAAAACTATTTAAAGCCTCTTTATAGGTTTTCCCATAAAGTGATTGCTCGTTTGCAAAATATATTTCATCACCTTCAAAGGTTAGCAAACTTGAGTAAATAATACTTAATCCTGATTGTCGACATGTTTGTGCAGTGATTCGTGAAATTAAATCACTTGAATGTATGAACACTGCTTCTCCATTACCAGCTACTTCTGCAGCTTCTAAATTAGATTCATCGGTAATTTCAGCTACAATATTATAAGGCTCAGTTTTTCTATTTCTTCCGTTAGTTAAGGAAAGTACTGTTTTTATTACAAATATATCAGAGGCCTCTGTGCCTTGACTCAATACAATTATGGAACGAGCTTGATTAGGATTTACAATATTTATTTCTGTTGAAATAAGTGGACTTCCATTACGTATAACTATTTTAGTATTTTTGAAATCTTCAATTTTTTGACTTATTAGATCCTCCATTTCAACCTTCTCTAATGCTGCTAGAATAACAATTGAAGCATTTTTCCTATTTGTATTTGACTCTATAATTTGCTCTATAATAGAATAAATTTTTTCTGACCAACCTAATATCAATGTATGATCCGTTTCTAAAACAATGGACTTCCCTTTTTTCAGTTCATTAATTTTTTCATCTATCCCTGACGAAATAGCACCAATTAGTATTGAAATAATAAATATACCAATAAGCGTGGCTGGAAAAAGTATGACTCTAAACGGCCATCCAGCAGCTCCTGCCATAGTTCCTGTGTCTAGGGTTGCCATTAAGCTTTGCCACATACCTTCCAAAAATCCAAGTGGTTCTGCATCGGACCCCCCATTAATATTAAAGGCTACTATTAACGCCCCTAAAATAATTATTGAAATAATAGATACTAATCCTAGCCATCTTATTACTCCTAATGGGCCTGCTGATATTGTATTTTCAAAATAATATTGAAATCTAGCTTTTAAAGAATGTTTTTTCATATTTATTTTTTTACAGTTTTTCTTTTATAAAACAAGAAAATAATTAACAAGACAACAATAGCTATTAAAATAATAGAAATTAAGGGTCTATAAAAGAGCCATGCAATTGCTATGACAATAAATGATAATATAAATCCTATTATAGTTGAGACTAAACCGGTTCCTATGTTCAATATACTTCCTATAAAAGGGACCACATCTCCAATAACTACCAATGGATTTAATATCAACATAAAACCAAATATGCAACATAATAATCCTGCTAAACGTAATATCCAGGTAAGTGTATTATTATCTTTAATTGCTATTTTAAACATCTCATTAGCACTTACTTCTCCTAACACAAGTTTATTAATTGCAGATCCATTTTTTCCAACAAAAGGAACTAATGTATTGTTAGACTGCTTGCTTATGATGCTAACCGTTTGGGATGGATATATAACATCAAAAGAAATTTTCATGTCTCCAATTGCTGGAATACTGCCAAAACCACTATTACCTAAATAAATAGTATCTGATTTAATTTTATAAGTATTGTTAAATGAATTACTGTCTAATTTATAGGTTTCATAATTAACAATCATATTAATTAATTCGGAAGATAATTTGAAAGAATCAACAAAAACATTTTGTGCATTATATGAGATATTTTGAAAAGAATATGCACTTTTGTTTAAATGGCCATCTTTATTTTTGAAATCATCTGAATTTATTTGATTACTTACCCATTCCTTAGTATAAGTATATGTTTTCGTTGTTTTCTCTGAACCACCTAATTGCTTTTCAGTTTCTTGTTGTTCATTTTCTACCCACTGGTAGGTTAATACATTTCTTCTTAAAGCAATTGCTTTTGTACTTATATTAAAATCTGGGTCTTTTAAAGTATCAGTAGTGCCTATCTCACCTGTAAGATGAACTAGTTTATTTTCATTTTCCGGAACCGGAATATTGCTTTGTAAATGAACTACGTTTTTACTTCCGTCTTTAAGGTCATTTTCTGTTTGTATTGCCCTTCCTTCATTCCACCATAATAAAATGATTGATACAATAATTAACATAAAACCAAAGACAATTCCTTTTATCGACTCCAATATTCTACTTCCCCATGATTTTGTGGTTACTTCCGTAAATTGATCCGACATAAAAAATTAATTAAAATGATTATTGAAATATTTTAAAAATAAAATAAAAAGAGATAAAAAATATGATTTATATAAATCATATTT
>CAIYUO010000024.1 GCA_903929425.1 uncultured Bacteroidota bacterium | reverse complement strand
GGATTTGCGCACAATTTAGACCCCATTTTAATCCCACATTTGAAAAAGTCTTTTACATTAACCACCACGCAAGCGACTTTGGTTGATTCAGCTGTTTTCATAGCTTATTTTTTTATGGCCATTCCTGCAGGTTATATCATGAAAATTTGGGGGTATAAAATGGGTATTATATCAGGGTTAATATTATTTTCAATAGGTGCATTTTTATTTATACCTGCAGCTAATCATCAATCATATCAATATTTTTTAGTTGCATTGTTTGTAATTGCTTGTGGTTTAACTATTTTGGAAACTGCAGCTAATCCATTTGCTACTGCCTTAGGGGATCCATCATCGGCTACACAACGCCTTAATTTAGCACAATCATTTAATGGTTTAGCAGTTGCAATAGCTCCTGCCATTGGAGCTAGGGTAATACTAACAAAGGGATATACCGATATTCAATTAGCGAATATGTCGGACAGTGTAAGAAAAGTTGCACTAGCTACTGAAGCCTACACCGTTAAAACGCCCTATACCATTTTGGGCATTGTATTGTTAGCGATAGCAGTATTATTTTATTTTATTCAATTACCCGATATTAGAAATAAAAAACTCAGTTATGAAAATCAATCCTTATTAAAAACCTTTAGACATAAACACTTGAGCTGGGCGGTTATTGCACAATTTTTTTATGTAGGAGCACAGGTAAGTGTATTTAGTTTATTTATTCTTTATGCAACACAGGTGGCAAATATTACCGAGGTCCAAGCTGCCGATTATTTGGGTATTGGTGGGTTGGCATTTTTAATGGGTAGATTTTTAGGAACGGCACTTATGAAATTCATAGCACCTAATAAACTATTAACTGCATATGCCATCATGAGCGCGATGCTTTGTTTAATCGCTATATATGCAAAGGACATTACTGCTATATATGCTTTAATTGGAATTTGCTTTTTTATGTCAATTATGTTTCCAACTATTTTTTCATTGGGTATTAAAAACCTTGGAGCAGATACCGAAATGGCAAGTAGTTTAATTGTTATGTCAATTGTAGGCGGAGCAATCCTGCCACGACTTTTTGGATTAATTAGTGATGCGACAGGGAATATACAAATGGGATATATAATACCACTTGTGTGTTTTATGGTTGTTGCTTATTTTGGATGGAGAGGCTGTAAAATAAATAAAATCAACTAATTTTTACTTACTCACCTTTTATTAATAAAGTGTAAAAATTAAAACACTTTTGAAAATCTGATATTAACATTCTTTCATCAATACCATGATAGCCTTTTGCATCTGTTAAAGGACTGAAATTAACTACACCGTCACTAATTTCTCTATAATTTCTTGAATCTGTAGCGCCCACCATTAACATTGGAGCAACCACCACATCTTTTACAATCGATCTAACTACTTTTTCAACACGCTTATAGTTTTTGCTATTAACGTCAGTTGTTGGAGAGGGTTCAGTCATGTAGTTTTTATAATAAGTAATTTTAATGCTTGTATCATTTATTGTTCGTTGAACATAATCAAACACATCTTTACTAGATTGACCTGGCAAAATTCTACTATTAATATAAGCTGTTGCAAATGTGGGAATCACATTATCTCGCACACCACTATTAAATACAGTAGGCACTAAGGTTGTTCGAATAAGGGCATTGGTATTAGGGTTTTCTGCCATCGAATTCATCACTACACTTTTAAATAACCATAAATTGGATAAGCCCATTTTTTGAAAAAAATTATCATTGTAAGCGCTAATGCTATTTAAGTAAGCTTCAATGGGAGGTGTTAATTTTGCAGGCATTGGATTTGCACTCACTTTACTTATGGCATTACTTAACATATCAATGGCAGTATGTGAAGCAGGTATGGAAGAGTGTCCTCCTGCTTTTTGTGCTGTAAGTACGAGGGTTACATAACCTTTTTCGCCAACTCCAATAGACGCAATAGGGGCTTTGATTGATTTATTATCTTCAGTTGAAATTTCACCACCCTCATCTACCACTAAATCAAATCTTTTATTTTTTGATTTAAAATATTTTACTACAGCTGTAGCGCCTTTACCACTTGACTCTTCGTCGGCTCCAAAACATAATAAAATAGTTTGCTTAGGTTGAAACCCTTTAGCAAGCTGTGATTCAGCTGCTTCTAAAATACTAATCATGCTTGACTTATCATCTAATACGCCTCTTCCCCAAATATAATTTTCTTTTATTTCGCCACCATAAGGTTTTGCATGCCATAATTTAATGGCAGATGCTTCAACAGGAACAACATCGTAGTGAGCCATTAATACCATTGGCAAAATACTTGTATCCGTACCCTTCCATTCATATATATAATTAAAACTATCAACTATAGTTCTTGGTAAATTTTTATGAATAAGGGGATAAGTGGTTTCTAAAAATGTTCTATAACGCATAAATGTTGCGGTATCAAATTGATAATCATCATTAGGGGTTTCTGTTCTTAATTGTATTGCAGCACTCATGTGATCAATTGCTTTTTCAGGTAAAGCTAATAAGTTCACTTCTTGCTTATTCATGGACGGTTTATTCGTAATTGTTTTTATGATAACAAAAATGAAAATAGCGAATAGTAATAAACCTAAGATCCTGACAATTTTTTTCATAGCATTTTATTATTCTGTAATATACAAAACGCTTTCCATAAATAAAAACGCCCCCAAAAAGTTGGAGGCGTTCATATCTTAAAAAACCTAACATTATGATTGAAAACCTTTTCGGCGCATCATTTCGCCTCTTATTTTTTGTAAAAATTCACGATCAATTTTTAGCGCTTCATTCACTCTCTCCTCTGACTTCAAAACTGGTTTTAATTCATTCTTATATTTTTTTCTGGCTGAAAGAATTTCTTCTTGAATTAAAATCTCGTCATTTAATTTTTTGTCCATGATTTCCCTCATTGCATTTTTATGTCCTTCATATACTGGCCAAAATTGTTCAGCTTCGCTTTTTGTTAGGGAAAGTTTTTTTGTAATAAATTGAACTTTATACATTTCAATTTTTTCTCTGTTCTCACCTCTTTGACCACGCTCCATTGGGGGTCTTGGAGGTCTTGGTTGATTATTTTGTTGTGCATTTGTTGAAATAGTTACTACTAGTACAACAAAAAATAAAAAAAACTTTTTCATAAATTGTAATTAATTGTTATTGTGATATTGTGAATTATTGCTGTCTTTTAATAGGTGATTGTTGAGCTTTTCTAAATGAGCACTTTCAACATTAATTTCTTCCTGCCAATCTATTTCGGCAACCCATTCATTGGAATTTACATAGGCATCAATTTCGGCGCTTGGAATTTCATGTAAGCTCACGATAGGTTGGTCTTGTTGATTGTTTTTACCTGATTGGAAAAAAAGATAGGAACTAATGATAATTGTTAAAAAGCTAGCGGCAATGGCCAATTGACTCCATTTTGCAAGTTTAAATATGCGCGCTGGTTGATTTGAAGCATGAATGTTATTTAACACCCTTGACTCAAAATTTTCAAAATAATGCGCAGGGACCGACATATTATTGTTTTCCAAGGAAGCTAGTGCCTCTTTAGTAAGTAATTGCTCGACCAACTCCTTGTCTTCAATTAAATTGTTTTGAACGCTTGTATTTTCCATGACGTTAATATGACCTTTAATGATAATAAAAGTTTAATCCTTTTTTAAAATTTCCTCCATTTTTTTGAGCGCTTGATGAAAATTTGCTTTAGCTCCCCCAACAGTAGTACCCGTAACCTCAGCTATTTTTTCATAACTAAGCTCATCAAAATACCTTAGCATAAACACAAATCGTTGTTTTTCAGGAAGTTGTTTAATAGCTTGCTCTAAAGCAATTTGAATACTAGTTGATTTGGGATGATCCGAACCAACGGAAGCATTTTCGTAATCTAATATATCTGCACTAATGTTTTGGCTTGATTGTTTTTTTTGTTTAGCTATAAAATTTAGTGTTTCATTATAAGCTACACGAAAAAGCCAAGTACTAAATTCGCTTTCCATTTTGAAACCATCTAATTTGTTCCAAACCTTAATCCACACTAGTTGTGCAATATCGTCTGCATCATCATGGTGGTTGACCATTCTTTTAATTTGATAATAAACCTTTTGTTGATGCCTTTTTAATAATTGCGTAAAAGCGGCCTCCTTTTGTGAAGACTGCTTAAACTGAATGACTAATTCTTGATCATTATGCATATATACAAAATTAGACAATAGTTTAGTTTAAAGGTTTAATGAATTATCTTTAAATTTCAATTTTCAAATTTAAAACCATGAAAAACAGAATATTTTTATTGCTATTTATTTTAATAGGTAGCTTCTTTAATGTTATTGGACAAAAGTCAATGGATATCATTGATAAATCCGAAACGGTAAGAATCGAAAAATATTTGTCTTCAAATGAGCTAGAAGGACGCAAAATTTTTTCAAAAGGAATAGATAAAGCGGCTGACTTTATTGCAAATGAATTTAAGCAATCCAATTTGGCAACCTTACAAAACTCAAATAGTTATTTACAAAAATTCACTAGACTAAGTGCCAAGTTCATAAACGCCAATGCTAATTTCGATGGTAATACGATTGATTTAAAAAATATCATAGTTGTAACGAATCAATCCAATATTAATATCAATGAAACAAGTGGATATGAAATTGAAAAAATAAATAAAGAAGATAATTTAGTTCAAACAGCAAGAAAACTTTTAACCTCCAATAAAAATTGTATTGTTTTAGTGGACGAAAGTTTTGCAAATAATTTTAGTCGACTTATATCTTTCAAATCAAATATTACTG
>CAIYUO010000023.1 GCA_903929425.1 uncultured Bacteroidota bacterium | reverse complement strand
ATCATCGCATTATAGTTGCATCTTTCGTCTGTAAGGGGAGCACAAAAGAAAAGCCTTGCATTTTGCAGGGCTTTTTTATTGGTTATTAGTGAGTTAGGGTAGTTGCATCTTTTGCTTATATTTGTTCTATGAAAAAATATTCTGACTTTATAAAAGAAACACTAATCAAATTCTACAAGTGTGAACTTAAAACTTGGAGAAAAATCTTTAGATACAAATTTTAAATCATAGGCATATAGTTGCATCTTTCGTCTGTAAGGGGAGCCAAATTTAATAGCATATTTGAATAATGTGCTTTATATCTCTGTGTCATGAAAACACCCCCTGAATTCGACTGAAATCGGTTGTTTTCCGTTTTGTCAAAACATAACGCATTACAAATCAACGCCTTCATTTTCTCAAAAAATCTTCATAACCCTGAGGTCCCGGGTTCAAATCCCGGTCTCGCTACAAAGCCTTCCCGATTTTTTTGGGAAGGCTTTTTTAATGCGAACAGCACCATGAGTTTGATTAAGCACTTATTTTACCTTTAACAAGTATTATTTATAGTTAATTTTACAGATGCAAAGAAGTTATTTTTTAACCTTTATACTACCATTTCTTTTTTTTTCAATTTCAAATGCACAAATAAGTGCAAATGTGTCGGGAATTGTAAAAGATAAAAAAAGTAATACATTTTTACCTTTTGTGAATGTTGTTTTGAAAAAGAGTAAAGACAGCTCATTTGTGAGTGGAACTGTAACCAACGAAGAGGGTCGTTTTAATTTATCAAAGGTTAATCCTGGAACCTATTTTTTAGAATTTACTTATATTGGATATGCATCAAGAAACCAACCATTATTTGTAGGGAATCTAAATGAATATTTAGATCTTAAAATAATTGAATTAGAAGAAAAATCGACTGCTTTGCAAGAAGTTGTAATAACAGGGTCTACTAATCAGATAAGCGAGAAAATGGATAAAAAAACATTTTCAATAAAAGACAATCTTAGTCAAAGTGGTGGTTCGGTATTACAGGTTATGCAAAATTTACCAAGCGTAACTGTTCAAGATGGTAAAGTACAGCTTCGTGGTAGTGATAAAATAACTGTCCTTATTGATGGTAAGCAAACGGCATTAACGGGATTTGGAAGTCAAACTGGACTTGACAATATACCTGCATCTGCTATTGAAAAAATTGAGATCATTAATAATCCTTCCGCTAAATATGATGCCAATGGCAATGCAGGGATAATTAATATAATTTATAAGAAAAACAAGAGTGAAGGCTTTAATGGCAAAGTTGGCTTTACAACAGGTGTTGGGTCTCTATGGGTGCGAGAAAATAATTTACCGACTATCAGATCTCAGTATACATTTACACCAAAAGTCAACCCAAGCACATCACTTAATTACCGAAAGAATAAAGTCAATATATTTTTTCAAGGAGATTATCTATATACCGAGACCTTAAACAAAAATGAATTTGTAACAAGAAATTATGACAATGGTGATGTAATTAATTCTCAACTAAAACGAAACAGAAATACCCATTTTACAACGTTAAAATCAGGTATTGACTATTTGATTGATGAACAAAATACATTCACCTTTTCTGGACTTTTTGGAAGTGAAAAAATTATAGACAGAGGCGATCAACCATTTTTTAATGAGAATTTAACACAACGCAAAAGGCTTTGGCAGTTTCTAGAAGATGAATTGAAGACCACCATAATGGCAACTACCAATTATCAACATAAGTTTAAAGAACCAGGCCATGTATTTAATATTGGCTTTAATTATACTTTTCATAGGGAAGATGAGAAGTATTTTTATGATAATTTTTTACCAAGTTCTACAGGTAGAGATGCATTTAAGTTATTATCAGACGAACAAGTATATGACTTTAACTTTGATTATATTAAACCATTAAAATATGGCCGCATTGAAACCGGGATAAAACTACGCAACAGAAGCATACCTACAAATATGCAATTTATTCCAGGGGCTAATTCTGTATTAGATATGAAAGCGGGTGGATGGGCTACTTATAAAGAGTTCATTCCAGCTTTATATGAAAATTATGTAATAGAAAATAAGAAATGGGAGGCAGAAATAGGTGTAAGGGTTGAGTATGTAAAAATTCAATACGACGTTAACCCTAATCATATTGTGTATAAAAGTGATAGTTACAATTATACGCAACCTTTTCCTAATGTACGTTTAGCGTATAAGATGAATGATAATAATAAATTTTCAATTTTTTACAACCGAAGAGTAGACCGACCTAATGAAGTTGATATTCGTATTTTTCCTAAATATGATGATGCAGAAATTATTAAAGTTGGTAATCCTGCTTTACGGCCTCAATTCACGAATACTATAGAATTAGCCTATAAAACAACTTGGGAAACTGGTAGTTTATATAACGCCATTTATCACCGAATATCAGATGGTACAATTACGAGAATATCAAGTACTACACCACCAAGTAATTTGATTTATGCAACTTTTCAAAACGTGAACAAGAGTTATAATTCAGGTGTAGAAATTATTTACGCTCAAGAAGTTTCAAAAAAGTATAAGTTCAGTATTAACCTAAATGGATACAAAAATCAAATAGATGCATTTTCGGTTGAAAATAAATATCCAACAACACATCTTTTTTCGGCAGCTAAGCAAGAAATATTTTCTGGTAATATAAAACTAAATAATACCTTTCATTTTGCTAAAAATATAGATGCACAACTTGCGGCTATTTATTTAGCACCAGATATTATACCACAAGGAAAAATAAATTCTAGGTTTTCTTTAGACGTCGGCATTAAAAAATTAATCCAAAAAAGTAAAGGCGAATTATTTTTTAACGCCACTGATTTATTAAACACCATGATTACCAAAAAAGAAATAAAGGGACAGGGCTTTATCTATACAAGCAACGATTATTATGAAACACAGGTAATAAGAGTAGGGTATAGTTATAAATTTTAATTTATTTCCGGTTTATATCCATTTACTCTTGCGTGAGGAAAACACCCCCTGAATTCGGTTAAAATCGGTTGATTTCGATTTTCTGAAAACATAACTCACTAAAAATCAACGCCTTCATTTTCTCAAAAAATCTTCATAACCCTGAGGTCCCGGGTTCAAATCCCGGTCTCGCTACAAAGCCTCTCACGAATGTGAGAGGCTTTTTTAATGTGAAGCCGCGAAACAAGCTCGCTTGATTGAGCGGATGAGTGTTAAAAAAGACAAACGCAAATCGAAGATTTGAGTTTGAAAGGCTTTGGGTAAGGCGACCTTCGAGGATGACAGCGAACGAGAAGACGCGAATGAGCGTCTGATGTAAGCTGGCAATCCCATTAAATCTTGGGTCCTTTGTTGTTTCTGCGTGAGGTTTTTTAATAAAAGTATTACTCCTTTAATGAATCTATTAAGTTAGGTTAGCTTATCTTAACATTAAAAATAATATTATGAAGTATAGAATATTTAAAAGGTCATTCTTGATAAATTGGTTTTGGATTCTAACTCTTTTATTTTTTGGAAATTCATCTTATGCTCAGATTAATTACGGTTCGAACAATGGTAATTATATTACTATCAAAAATGTAAAAATATACTATGAAGAGTATGGACAAGGAATTCCTTTGATATTATTACATGGAGGATTTGGGTCTATTAGTCATTTTAAAAATATAATCGAGCCGTTATCAAAAAAATATAGAGTAATTGCAATGGATAGCCCTGGACAAGGGAGATCTGAACAAATAGATTCGATGAGCTATCAAATTTATGCCAATTATTATGCAGAATTTATTGATAATTTAAAATTAGATAGTGTTTATGTTTTAGGTTGGAGTGATGGTGGCAATGCTGCATTTATATTGGCTTATGATAGACCTGATAAAGTAAAGAAAGTAATTGTAAGTGGTGCCAATAGTGATACAGACGGATACCAAGATGGAGATTTAGAAATGATGAAAAGTCATTCAGATCCAAAAAATATATCAGATGAAGTAAGGACTAAATGGGTACCTGCTTTTTTATCTAAAACACCTAATAAAGATAATTGGGAGAAATCATATAAACAGCTTTATAAAATGTGGGTTACTAAAGAAGTGATTAGCGATGCTCATTTAAGCAATATAAAAAGTAAATTTTTAATTGTATATGGTGATAAAGATTCTATGAAACTTGAGCATGGACTTCATATTTATAAAACAATCAAAGAGAGCGAATTCTGTATTCTTCCTAATACTTCACATTGGGTATTTAAAGAAAAACCAGATTTAATTACTGGTATTATATTAAACTTTCTAGATAAATAGTATTATTAAAATATTGATTTAAACCATCCTCTTCGTGAGGAGAACACCCCCTAGAATCGATTAAAATCGGTTGATTCCGGTTTTGTGAAAACATAAAATATTATAAATCAACGCCATCCCTTTATCTGTTATTACTAAATTGATGCATTTTCTCTCTAAACGATTCCTTAAATTTATTCTTATTTTCTTCTTCATTAAACCATGTTTCATGAAGCGACTTTTCTACTTCTATAACAACTCCCCAAGTTTCTAATAAAGTTTTATCACCTTTGTCGATTATAGTTTCGCAAAAATTCCAGCATATAAAGGCATATAATTCATATTGAATCATTTCATTTTCGTCAAATGCATTTTTGTAATTTCTTGTATATTTTTGGTTCCTGAATTTTGGATATTCCATCCCTGTTTTCAAAATGTCTAGATAAGTAGTATCGAAAATGTCATAATTTGAATTCTCTTTTTCTTTATTCCACATAATAATGTAAAGTAAGATTGCTACTCCTGCTAAAATTGTAGATATGGAACTTACTATTAAATTTACGAGATCATAATTAACCATATTTGATTTGTTTTGTTAAAGTTATAGATTGTGGAATTTTTTCAATAAAGCTTAAAAGCAATAAATCTTTATTGTCTCTTTGGTAAAGCTCAAAATATATTTGTTCAATTAATATTTTTATAGTTTCTTTAGTCAATTCACGGCACTTTTCTCCATCGGCAATCATCAATACCATTTCTGTATTTGTTGTTGAATCTAAAGCTGGTAAAATATAAGGGGTGTCGTTTAATATTTGTGTTCTATTTCTCAAATAAAAATTTATTCGATTTATTTTTGATTCATCAAATTTATCCTTTGGTTTTTCAACTTCTAGAATTAAAAATTTTTCTAATTTGCTTATTTCGTTTAATAAATAATTGTAAAATAGAGTACCAATGCCTTTATTTCTATACTTTTCATCGACTGCAAAATAATCCAATAAAATAAAATTACTATCTTGTAAATTCCAAATTAAAGCAAAGCAACTAACTTTAGTATCTTCAATACCAACATAAAGAATACTCTTTTGCTTATTAATTCTTTCTTTGATTATATCTAATGGATGTCTTTCGTTACTAGGGAATGAATTCATATATATATCCAATGCTTCTTTGACAAAGGCTGTATTAGATATAGTACATTTTATAAATTCAATCATAAGACTTTGATGTAATTTAGGTTAATACTAAATTGATAAACTTATTTAAAAAAAATCATAGTTTGAGTCACTTGGGCTAATAACAATATAAAAGGACAACTTGTATGAAATCTCTTATGTAGTATTTATTTAATCAAAGTTAATCAATTATTTCAAACATTCTGTAGACGCGATACGCTTCATTATTTACAATTTTTTGTGGTCAAAAGCATTGGTTTTAAGCATTTTAATAACTTAGACAGTTTGTGTAATTCATATCTATCTAATATGCTTTCATCATCCAATTGTAAAAACTTTGCCAAGATGGTATTTGATTGTACTTGTCATTTTGAGTAAAATAAATTCCTATTACTTCTCTTTTAGGGTCAATAAAGAATTTTGTACAATCTGAACCTGCCCAAGAAATTGAATTTTCAGATAGAGTTGAGGTTTTGCTTTCTCTTCTTAATATCTGATAACCAAAAGTAAAGCCTTTATCAGGTTTCCCAATTGGCAAGTCTGCAGTAGAATTGATATAGGATGGGAGTTGATCCATTTTCATTAAAGCAATAGTTTGTGGCTTAGCGATCATTTTATTCTCATGCATTCCATTTTTTAATATCATTACACAAAATTTCAAATAATCATCTATCGTTGAAATTAAACCTCCCGAAGCGCTGTAAAATACTTTAGGTCCAGAGATTTTTTTACTTGACTCATTACCTGGGTCAGTCATCACCATTTCTCCTTTTCCATCTAATGTATACAAAGTTGTTAATCTTGGCGCATCTGTTGAGTCTAGGAAAAATTTGGTATCATTCATTTGCATAGGTTCAAGGATACGTTTTTTCAAAAAGTCGTTAAATGACAGGCCAGAAACCTTTTCAATCACACGAGCTGCAATATTTGTTGATTGCCCATATTGCCATTTTTCATTTGGTTCAAAATCCAATGGAAGTTTTGCAAGTTCATTAGAAAAATGCGCTAAATCGTATTTTGAAGCATCATTAAATGTTGTTGCATATAGTTCTTTTTGTTTTTGAGAAAAACCACTGGCAAAACCTGTTGTATGCGTAAGTATATTTCTTAATAATATAGGACTTTTTGCAGGATGCGTTCTTAATACTATTACTCCGTTTAAAGTATCAATTTGGTCTAGTACAACTGGATTTGAAAATTCAGGCAGGTATTGATCTAAACGGTCATTCATATTGATTAACCCATCTTCTTGTAATAATAACAAAGCTAAAGATGCTATTGGCTTTGTCATTGATTGAATTCTGAAGAAACTATTACGTTTTAATGGAGTATGGGTACTTATATCTGACTCTCCAATAATATTGGTAGTAACAATTTTGCCTTTTTCATACAAAAGATAAATTCCTCCAGCAATCAATTTATTATTTATATCCTTTTTAATTACATTTTCAAATGAATCAATTGCTGCACTATTGATCTCATTTTTCAAAGGCGTTAAAGGCTTGTTATTGCTTTTTTGAGAATATAAAATATTTGTTAATAATAATGTTGCAATAAAGCAAGATAATATTTTTTTCATTTTTGGTATTTAAATTATTAGAATAGGATAAAAAATTATAATGCTTTCATCATCCAGTTGTAAAAAACTTGCAAAGATGGTATTTGAGTATAGCTGTCATTTTGTGTTAAATAAATGCCAATTACTTCTCTTTTTGGATCTATAAAAAAAATAGTACAATATGAGCCAGCCCATGAAATTGATTTTTCTTTAAGCGGTGATCCAAGCCCTTCTCTTCTTACTATTTGATAACCGAAAGTAAATCCTTCGTCAGGTGTTCCAGACGGCATATAAAATGATGCATTGATATTTGATGGCGTTTGGTCCATTTTCATTAATGCAATAGTTTCTGGTTTAGCAATTATTGTATTTTCATGCTTGCCATTTTTTAAGATCATCACACAAAATTTCAAGTAGTCATCTAATGTAGAATTTATACCACCTGATGCGCTATAATATACTTTAGGGCCAGATATTAGTTTACTTGAAACTGTTCCTGGGTCAGCCATAACCATTTTTCCATTTGCATCTAAAGTATATAAGGTTGTCAGTCTTGACGCATCTGCCGAATCCAAGTAAAATTTGGTATCATTCATTTGCATTGGTTCAAGTATTCGCTTTTTTAAAAAATCGTTAAAAGACATACCAGAAACCTTTTCAATCACACTAGCTGCAATATTTATGGATGGGCCATACTGCCATTTTTCATTTGGCTCAAAATCCAATGGAAGTTTTGCTAACTCTTTAGAAAAATGTGCTAAATCATATTTTGAAGCATCCTTAAATGTTACCGTATATAAGGCTTTTTGCTTTGGATAAAAAGAACTTGCAAAGCCAGATGTATGAGTAAGTAAATTTCTTAATAATATCGGATTTTTTGCAGGATGAGTTCTTAAAATAATAACACCATTAACAGTGTCTGTTCTGTCAAGAACAACAGGATTTGCAAATTCAGGTAAGTATTGGTCTAAACGGTCATTCATATTGATTAACCCATCCTCTTGTAATAGTAACAAAGCAAGAGAAGCTAATGGTTTTGTCATTGACGCCATTCTAAAAATACTATTACGTTTTAAAGGTGCATGTGTATTGATATCCGACTCTCCAATTACATTATGAGCTACAATTTCCCCTTTTTTATACAAAAGATATGTTCCACCAGCAATTTGTTGATTAGACATATCCTTTTTAATTACATTTTCAAATGAATCAATTGCTGCACTATTGATCTCATTTTTCAAAGGTTTTAAAGGCTTATTATTGCTTTTCTGAGCGAATAAAATATTTGTTAATAATAATGTTGCAATAAAGCACGATAATAGTTTTTTCATTTTTTGATATTTGAATGTCTAAAATAGTATAAAATAGTATCAAAATGAAACTAAAACATAAAATTAATCTTTAAATCTGCGAGCAGAAAATAACCCCTGAATTCGTTCAAAAAAGCGTGTTTCTAGCATATCTATAACATAACCATCTATTAGTCAACAGCTTTATTCTTGGTTGGTCTATTATTGTGTGGGCTTTTATACGATTATACTTTGATCCATCTAATTAGTTTTGCCTTTTACCTTTCTAAATTCTTTTTTTTATCCTAATTACAAGAAAATATACTTTTTTTAAAATATATTTAATATGTATTATAAAGAAAAAATAGAGTTATGAAACTTAAACAATTATTACTTGCATTTTTTGCAACATCAGTATTGTTTGTCTCTTGTACTAAAGAGGGTACATTCGAGACATTTGAACAGGCAAATACGACATCACGAGAATCTAACCTTTCAACAATGGCTACTTCAACAGCAGTTTCTACTGTTAGTCCAAAAGCTTATATTTTCGTTGAACCATACACCATGTTTCAAACAATCAAACCTTATTTATCAAGTTTACCAAAATCACCTTCCTTCCCAATTAATTTCACAGGGTTCTTTGGTGTTAACGGGAATGCATGGAAATATACCTACAATAACTATGTTGATATGCCATTTTGGAATAACGGAACACTTCCATCTATTATTGAGTCTAATATCCCACAAATAAACGGTGGATTCGATTCATACGGTAACCCTAAATTAGCGTATTGTTTTGAGACAATTAAGATACCAAAAAATACCACTGTTGGAATGGCTTGGATTACTATTTTAATTCCAGTTACTGCAATGAACAACGATGCTAAAAGATTAAGAACAGTGTATTCTTATGAAAAAAATGCAACTACAGGAGCGCTAATTACAAATGGATCGTGGAAAGGTTTCACTTATACAATGGATAATGTGCTCTTTAGTCATGTGATTAATTATCAAGGAAATAGGCTGCCTAAAGGTCTTTACAGACTTTATAGTACATACCCAAGTACAGGATTACGTTCTAATTTAAATGAAAAAAATGATTACTATTTAAGGGGCAATTCTATTCAATAAGGTGATCTGATTTACAGTAATAAAAGTATCTTGGTATATCACAAATAGAATTAGTTTAACTTTGAAGCCATGAAGGAACTTATCTATGTTTTTATTGGCGGCGGCTTAGGCAGCTTAGTTAGATTTATACTTGGCAAATGGATAAATGCATTTCATAATGCTAACTTCCCATTTGGCACATTTACAATTAATGTTATTGCTTGTTTTGTAATGGGTTTAATAATTGGTTTGGCAGACCACAAACAATTACTTTCACCAGCTTCACGTTTATTTTGGGCAGTGGGCTTCTGCGGTGGGTTCAGCACCTTCTCGGCCTTTAGTAATGAAACGCTTACACTCATTCAGCAAGGTCAAAACAGCACCATGCTTTTATATATTTTATTGAGCGTTGTACTTTGTGTAACTGCAACTTTCGGTGGTTTATTGATTGCCGAAAGATTTTAATGCTTTTAGAGGCTCCAGCTTCCTTCTTCCACCTCTGCTTCTAATTCTCCCAAATCCCATCCGCAATAGCCAATAAAAATTTGAATTTCTTGTTCATTGACATCCCTGGTGTTGATAGCTTCGATCACTTGCTCCATATTGCCACCCAAAAAAAGACCATTGGGTAATTGTTTGCCCCCTTCAATGAGATCGGGTCGCTTGTGCAATACAAAGAGGTGTGCTCTATCAACAGGGCCGCCATCCATCAGTGGAAAGGGTTTAGCATGATTGAACTCAATGAGTTCATGCAAGGACTTTCCAAAGGATTTATCGGTTATAAACCCTGTACTTCCCGCTTCATTGTGTTCAACGATAAGAATGGTTGTATGCTCGAAGAAGCTGCCAACTAATGCGGCAGTGCTTTTGATATAAATTCCAGCTTTTAGTTCTCTCATGCGTTTATAAATTATGATGCTGTCTATCCTCAGCCTAAATTGACTTCTTCAATATATACATACCTCTGTATTCTTCTTTCATTAAATGAAAAGTAGTATCTGGCAAACGAAAAGAGCCAACTATCTCGTAGCCCATTTTTTTATAAAATTGCAAAGCTAATTCTGCAGTATCCATAGCCTTTAGAAAGATATATTTTTTTTGATAGGACTTAGCAAGATCAAAAACAAAGTTCATTAAATAAGATCCTAGACCCTTGTTCACTGCGGAGGTATCTATATATATTCTTTCTAATTCAATGCCCTCTTTTATATCGCCACCTTTGATGGCTGCATCTATATTTATTTTCAAATAGCCCACTGGCTCATGATTGATATAGGCTATATAATGTAAGCAGTTTTCATTTTCTATTTCGCTTGTAATTTTTGAAACAGGATATGCAAACTCATTCATATACCAATCCATTCCTCCTGCTAACCATAAATGCGCATAGTGATGCACGTAAATACTTTTAGCCAAACTACTTAAAGCTTCGGCGGAGGTATGAGCTATTTTTTTAATTTCTATTGATTCCAAAGCTGCAAGATATTTTATGTGATTGTTCCTTTTTTGAAATCAATCGGTTTATTCAAAAATAACACATCAATCAGGGAATTCAAATTAAATTACAACGAACTAAAAAGTATAATACCTAATTTTGAACAATGTTAAAAAGCAACTTTGATAGAATGATTCAATTGTCGGATGAAGTATTCTCAAGCCGTCTTGATCCTGACCAGCTAAATGTCAATGAAAATGTGATGGAGCACTTGCAGCGCATTCACCCCGATACGATATCTGAATATGATGATGGAAATGGTCCAGTTTGTTGGATTTTATGTATTCCTACCACACTAGATTTAATGCATCAATTCATCAATCAAAAAATATCAGAGAGGGAACTTTATGAGTTAACTCCATTGAATGTAAAATATGAAGCCATTTATTTATGCTCGGCTTTATTATTGGAAGAATTTCGTGGTAAAGGCATTGCTCAAGGTATTGCGATTAAAGCAATAGAAAGTATCAAAATGGATCATCCCATTAAGGCGCTATTTTTATGGGCATTTAGTAAAGAGGGTGAGAAGTTGGCAGAAAAAGTATCAGGGTTGATTGGCTTACCATTGTACAAGCGTTAATTAAATTCCCTCACCCCGTTTGAGCAACACGCCTTAAAATTGCCCAAATCTGTAGATATCAGTATCAGTATTCCAATTCAGTCAATTATTTGAAATTTATTGTAAATTACAGTACACTCATAAACACATCCTATGAAAGTCCTAACACGTTTTGCATTATTATTATTGGCTTCTTTTGCTATACATGATAGCCAAGCTCAAACTAGTGATTCCACTTTAAAAGGAATGAACTGGAGAAACATTGGCCCCAACAGAGGAGGAAGGTCCTTGGGCGTTGCTGGTAGCAGTAAAAATAAATTAGAATATTATTTTGGTGCAGTAGGTGGAGGTTTATGGAAAACCACAGACGGAGGTTTGAATTGGAAACCTGTAACCGATGGTCAAATATCAAGTTCAAGTGTAGGCGCAGTCGCTGTGGCTGAATCGAATCCAAGCATTGTTTATATAGGAACGGGTGAAACCGCTTTTAGAGGCAATATTATGCAAGGGGATGGGATGTATAAATCCACCGATGCAGGAAAGACTTGGAAAAATATTGGATTAAAAAATACACAATCTATTTCAAGAGTAAGAATCCATCCAACTAATCCTGATATCGTTTATGTGTCAGCTTTGGGTCATGCATTTGGACCTAATGAAGATCGAGGTGTTTTTAAAACAATGGATGGTGGTAAAACTTGGAATAAAGTTTTATATGTGAATGATAAAGCAGGCGCAGAAGATTTAGTAATTGATCCACAAAATCCAGAAATTATTTATGCAAGTATTTGGGAGGTTTATAGAACACCCTACAAAATGTGGGCAGATGTAGGGACTTCTGCTTTATATAAATCGATAGACGGTGGCGCAAGTTGGAAAGTTATTTCTAAAAATCCTGGTATGCCAGCAGTCGTTGGAAAAGTTGGCGTAGCAGTCTCTCCAGCAGACGGCAATCGTGTTTGGGCTATTGTGGAATCTCCAGAGGGTGGACTATATCGTTCAGATGATGGCGGTGCGAATTGGAAATTAGTAAACAATGAAAGAAAATTACGTCAACGTGCATTTTATTATTCTCGCATAGTGGCCGATCCAAAAGATAAAAATATAGTGTATGGTTTGAATGTAAATTTTTATAAGTCTACCGATGGAGGTGTAACTTTTAAAACAGAAATCAAAGTGCCACACGGAGACAACCACGATTTATGGATTGACCCAACTGACCCAACACGTTTAGCCACAGCCAATGATGGTGGTGGAGCAGTTTCTGTGAATGGAGGTTTGACTTGGACGGACGAAGATTTTCCGACTGCACAATTATACCATATCACAGTCACCAATGATTTTCCTTATCAAGTAGCAGGTGCACAGCAAGACAATACAACGATTGCTTTGCCAAGCGAAGATTATAGACATAGAGCTGTAAGAAGTAATTCAACAAAACCAGGCATTGGTTTTGCCTATGAAGTAGGAGGTGGAGAGAGTGGATATATTGCGCAGGATCCAAAAAATCCAGATATATTTTACGCGGGTAGTCAAGGTGCCTTATTAACGCGCATTAATAGAATGACTGGTCAAGTAAGGGATGTACAAGTATATCCAAGATTCTTTTCAGGAGAAGAAGCTAAGACCTTGCCAGAAAGATGGCAGTGGACTTATCCAATTGTTTTTTCACCAGTAGATCCGAATGTATTATTTACTTGTTCTCAGCATGTTTGGAAAACAACAAACGAAGGACAAAGTTGGGAAAAAATTAGTCCAGATTTAACTTACAATGATTCAACCACTTTAGGTGTAAGTGGTGGTGTGATCACAAGAGATATGAATGGCCCAGAAATTTATGGTACAGTGTTTGCATTAGCGCCTTCTTATCAGGATGTGAATATTATTTGGGCAGGATCAGATGATGGACTCGTTCATATTACTAAAGATGGTGGTAAGCATTGGGATAATATCACACCAAAGGATATGCCTAAAAATACCCGTGTAAGTATTATTGAAGCTTCTCATTTTAATGCAGGCACTGCATACATTGCAGCCAAGCGTTATCAAATGGATGATCGTACGCCTTATATTTGGAAGACCAATGATTTTGGTAAAACTTGGACTAAAATTATTTCTGGTATTCGTTCAGATGATTATGTGCATGCAGTTAGAGAAGACATTACTCGTGCAGGTTTATTATATGCGGGCACTGAGCATGGTGTTTGGATTTCTTACAATGATGGTGCAAGCTGGGAATCATTAAGTTTAAATTTACCAGACGTTCAAGTATCAGATGTTCAAGTGACAGAAAAAGATGTAGTAATTGGAACGCATGGCAGATCTATCTATGTATTAGATGATATTTCTCCAGTAAGATCAAAAGATGCAGGCATAAAAGCAGGCTTGCATTTATTTAAACCGTATTATGCGGTGAGAACAGTTCAAAAAGCAGTGTTTCACTATTATTTAGATTCAACTAAGAAGGATTTAAAAATAGAAATACTAGATGCAAGCGGCAAACTGGTAAATACTTTTATGGGTGAGTTGCCAAAAGTAAAAAAAGAAAATGGGGAAGCTGCTGAAGATGATGAAGATCGTAAGCCAAAACCACCAACCATTAAAACTGGATTAAATGTATTTGAATGGGATTTAAAATATCCATCTGCTAGTTATTTTAAGGGGATGATTTTATGGAGTGCGCCTGTCTACACAGGTCCAACGGCTGTGCCAGGTAATTATCAAGTAAAAATCACTTCGGGGTCACAAGTTGCTACTGAAAATTTTGAAATTAAGATGGATCCTAGGGTGAAGGATGTGACGATTGCTGACATGCAAGAGAAATTTAATCTAGCAATTCAAATAAGAGACCAAGTTACTGTTGCCAATGACGCAGTCATCAAAATAAGAGCGATCAAAGAAAAATTAAACGAAGAAGCAAAAGCAAGCAAAAAAGGACTATCCAAAAATTCGGTTGCTTTGATTGCTGCGCTTTCTATGGTAGAAGAGAATTTATATCAAGTGCGCAATCAAAGCTCACAAGACCCTTTAAATTTCCCAATTAAATTAAACAATAAGCTTGCTTCATTAATGCGCGTGGTAGAGTCGGGCGATTATAAGCCTACGGCTGGATCTTATAAGGTATTTGATGAGCTGAAGGCTGAATTAGCTATTGAAATCAATCAATTAAATAAAATATTAGCTCAAGCGAAAATGTAAATAATAAATATGAAAATGAGTTACCCTAAGTATTTTATCAGTCTTGCCTTTGTATTGTTGTTTGGGTTTAAGTTAACCGCTCAAACTAAATACTATATTACTGCGCCTCGTTTATTTGATGGCGAAATCATGCACAAGGATTGGGCATTAATCATTGAAAATAATAAAATCATAACTGTTGGACCCATCCAACAAATCAATGTACCAGATGGTGCAATAAAAGTCAATTATCCTAATGCAACCATCATGCCTGGATTAATTGAAGGACATTCTCATTTAATGTTATACCCTTATAATATCACCGACTGGGATACGCAAGTATTGAAAGAGGCTGACGCTTACAGAACTGTCCGCGCAACAGTGCATGCAAAAAATACTTTATTGGCTGGATTTACAACTGCAAGAGATTTGGGTACAGAAGGTGCAGGCTATGCGGATGTGGCACTTAAAAGAGCCATCAACGAAGGCATTGTGATTGGTCCAAGATTGATGGTTGCTGGAAGGGCGATTGTAGCAACAGGTTCTTATGGTCCAAAAGGGTACGATACGGATCAAGAAATTATGTTAGGGGCAGAGCCTGCTGATGGCAATGATTTGATCAGGGTGGTGAGAGATCAGATTGGCAAAGGCGCAGATTTTATCAAAGTATATGCAGATTATCGATGGGGACTCAACGGGGACGATCGTCCTTCATTTACACTAGACGAATTGAAACTCATTAATGAAGTAACAAGAAGCAGTGGAAGGGTGATGGTTTGTCATGCAAAATCAAAAGAAGCAATTCGTCGAGCTGTATTGGCAGGTGCAGAAACAATCGAGCACGGAGATTTTATAGATCTTGAAATAGGGAAACTGATGAAAGAGCACAATGTAACTTATATGCCAACCATCGCAGCTGTAGATGTCATCTCACAATATCGTGGTTGGAAAAAAGGAGTGACTGACCCGCCAAGTAATATTATCAATAAAAGAAAAAGTTTTAAGGAAGCAATTGCATCTGGTGTCTCCATTGGAATGGGTGGAGATGTTGGGGTCTTTCCTCATGGAGACAATGCCTTGGAAATGGAACTGATGGTTGAATATGGATTACCTATTATGGATGCCTTAAAAGCTGCTACAAGTGTAAATGCCAGGGCTTTTCATCTGGAGGGTAGTTTAGGTAATTTAAAGCCTGGTTATATTGCTGATGTGATCGTGGTGGATGGTGACCCAAGTAAAAACATATCCGACATGAAAAAAGTAAAATTTGTCATGAAGGAAGGGGTGGTGTATCTTTCTAAATAGTTTAGATTTTAAAAAGTAAAATAATAAATAATGATTAGTTGGGATATATTTGGCTACATAGGAACCATAATTATTTTGTATTCATTTGTTATTGAAAACATTTTCAAGCTTCGTTTAATCAATTCGATTGGTTCTGTGTTTTGGATTATATATGGATTTGGAATTTTAGCTTGGCCAACAGTCATTGTAAATAGCTGTATTTTATTGATACATACTATTTGGTTCATCAAACATAGAAAAGAGTGGCTACGCTAATCCATTATCATTAATAATTATTTATATGAAAAAAAGACTATCAGCATTTATTTTATCTCTCTTTGTAATAACGGTAAGTTCATTCATAAATCCTGTGATTGCGAAAGATGCCCCAAAAAAATTAATTGCTACTTCTCCTGTAGATGATAAAAAAGCCGCATTAAAAAAATGGGAAGCTACCCCAGAGGGTATGAAGTTTAAAAAATGGGAAGCATCAACAGCAGGGAAAAAAGTATATGCGGCTGAAGCTAAAATTAGAAAGTCAATTAGAGAATATACCAATATGGAGGGTGTTATCACTTCACTTTCACTACCTCTAGGTTCAAGATTAGGTTTTGGGGTGATGGTAAAGTTGAATGGTGAAGATTATATCCTTTCATTTGGCCCAGAATTGAAAAAAGAATTTGAGCAATTGCATAAGCTAAAAGTGAATGATAAAATAATGATTAAAAGTCGTGGAGTATCTCATGCGCCTAAATATGCCTATCCAATTATCGCAGGCGACAACATAGAAAAAGACGGTAAATTAATTTTTAAACGCATTCCTGGTAAAGGCGGCTGCTAATACTATAATAAAAATTTTAAATTTAGAAATATGAAAGCACTACAAACGCTTCGCTTTAATTCTTCAAAAATTATCACTAAGTTTTTCGTCCTTATTTTTGTTTTTACATCTAATCATGTAGCTGCACAAACAGTAATTGAAAAAATAGTACAGGAAGAAACTAAGAATTCCCAATTGCAAACAATGGCACACGAGTTATTAGATGGGATAGGGCCAAGACTTGTGGGCACACCTCAAATGAAAAAGGCCAACGATTGGGCAGTGGATAAATACGCTAGTTGGGGCATTAGTGCGCGCAACGAACAGTGGGGCGAGTGGAAAGGCTGGGAGCGAGGTATCACACATATTGATATGCTTTCTCCAAGAGTAAAAAGTTTAGAAGGTACTCAATTGTCATGGAGTCCATCTACAAAAGGAAAAGCTGTTAAAGCAGAGATCGTTATGATACCCGATGTAGCTGATTCAATCGCATTTGCAAATTGGTTGCCTACTGTAAAAGGTAAGTTTGTCATGATATCCATGAATCAGCCAACTGGAAGACCGGATGATAACTGGCAACAATTTGCTACCAAAGAGTCGTTTGAAAAATTAAAAAAAGAACGCACTGAGCTTACGGATGCTTGGCGCAAGCGCATCAGTAAAACTGGCTACTCAACAAGAATGCTTCCTATCGTATTAGAAAAAGCTGGTGCTTTAGGTATCTTAACCAATAACTGGTCTAATGGATTTGGCGTTGATAAAATATTTAATGCCTACACTACAAAGATTCCAACAGTGGATATTGCTTTGGAAGATTACGGTACTTTATATCGTTTAGTAGAGGCTGGTGACAATCCAATTATTAGCATTCAGACTGATTCTAAAGATTTAGGTACTGTTCCAAACTTTAACACCATTGCAGAAATTAAAGGGACCGAAAAGCCCGATGAATATGTGATGCTTTCTGCGCATTTTGATTCTTGGGATGCTGGACAAGGTGCAACGGATAATGGCACTGGGACATTGACAATGATGGAAGCAATGCGCATTTTAAAATTAGTCTATCCAAATCCTAAGCGTACTATTTTAGTGGGACATTGGGGTAGTGAGGAACAAGGCTTAAATGGTTCAAGAGCATTTGTGGAAGATCATCCCGAAGTGGTTAGTAAATTACAAGCATTGTTTAATCAGGACAATGGAACAGGTAGAATCGTCAACATTTCTGGGCAAGGTTTTAAATATGCGGGTGAATTTATTACAAGATGGTTAGCAGCCGTGCCTAGCAGTATGAAAGATTCTATTAAAACAACATTCCCTGGCTCACCGGGCGGAGGAGGAAGTGATTATGCTTCTTTTGTAGCAGTGGGTGCACCAGGTTTTTCATTAGGTGCATTAAATTGGTCTTACTTTAATTATACTTGGCATACGAACAGAGACACTTATGATAAAATCATTTTCGATGATTTAAAAAACAATGCGATGCTTACTGCAATGTTGGTGTACATGGCTTGCGAAGACAACGCTACTTTCCCAAGAGACAAAGTAGATTTAGGAATCAATAAGCTTACTGGACAGCCTATTCCATGGCCTGCTCAAGGAAAAGCGATGCGTAAAGGCCCTATTGCTCCTACGAATTAATTATAATTGTATGTTGAAATACGCATTCATAGTAATACTATTAGTAGGCACTTGTGGTCTTTTAAAAGCTCAAAATTCCGACACCAAACTAGTTTTGCTAGGAACAGGCACGCCGTTCGCTGATCCTTCTAAATCTGGCCCTTCGTTGGCTATCATTGTCAACAACACTTCCTATATAGTGGACTGTGGCCCAGGAGTGGTTAGAAGGGCAGCGGAAGCAAGTAAACTTGGTTTCCCTTCATTGGAGGCGGCGCAATTAAAAACATTATTCATTACACATTTACACTCCGATCATACAATAGGCTTGGCTGATATCATTTTAACGCCTGCTGTTTTAGATCGCAATGCGCCAATCAATATTTATGGTCCAATTGGATCAAAAAAGATGACAGATGATTTAATGAGTGCTTATAAGGAAGACATAGCCATAAGAATTAATGGATTAGAAAAAGGAGATGCAATTGCTTATCAAGTATATACAAATGAAATAAAAGAAGGGCAGATTTACAAGGATAGCAATTTAACAGTGACGGCATTTAATGTGCAACATGGTCAATGGAACAATGCATTTGGATTTGTGTTTCAAACAAAGGATAAAAAAATTGTTATATCTGGTGACTGTACTTACAGTGAAAAATTAATTAATTATGCAAAGGATTGTGATGTTTTAGTACACGAAGTATATTCCGACGCGGGTTTAAAAAAACGAACCCAAAGATGGCAAGAGTATCATTCAACATTTCATACTTCAACTTATCAATTGGCGGAAATTGCCAATCAGGTAAAACCAAAATTACTCATACTCAATCATCAATTAACTTTTGGTACCAGCTTACAAAGCCTGTTGGATGAGGTGAAGTATAAGTATAAAGGAGTTGTAGTGAATGGGTCGGATTTAGATGTATTTTAATACATTTATTGTGCAAAAAAATTCTTAATTTGAGCCTAACTACATTCAATTCTTAAACAATCAATTATGTCTATTTTATCTAATTACAGTGATGGCTTTTTTAATGTGAGTGCAGCGCATGGATTTCTTCCAGTAAAAGCGCCGATGGTGAAATTGCCAAGTGTTTATGCCGATTTACAAGCTGTGTTGGACAATATGCCTGTGGTGTTAAATGAAAAAGAGTTTGGCTATTTAAATACGGAGGATGGGATTGTTGCGCCTACTTTAGCCATTCAAAATCATTTAGCTGCCGTTGAAAAAGAGGAAGATATTTTTGTTTTACAAGCTTTATTTAGATCTTATAGTTTTTTAGCATCTGCCTATTTATTAGAACCTTCTTTCCAACAATTTAGAAAAGACGGGAAATACGGAAAAGCTAGAAATTTTTTACCTGCAAATATTGCACAACCTTTTTGTAAAGTAGCTGATAAATTAAATGTGTTTGCTTGGTTAGATTATCATTATGCTTACTCACTAGGTAATTACCAAAAGTTAGATGAAGCTGGCGATTTAAATTGGGAAAATATTACCATGTGTAACCGTTTTTCTGGACAACCAGATGAGGTTGGTTTTATTATGTTGCATGTTGATATCAACAGGTTTTCGGCCAATTTAGTTGGTACTGTGATGCAGACGATTCAGGCATTAGATGGTGGAGCAAAATCAGTTGGCGATTTGCTTGAAAAGAATTGGTCCACAATGAAGCAAATGAATGAGCGAAGAAAAGAGATGTGGAAGGCTTCAAGATGGCAACGATATAATGACTTTAGAATTTTCATAATGGGTGTTAAAGGCAATACCGAATTATTTGGCGATGGCGTGGTCTATGAAAATGTATGGGATGAACCAAAAGCATTTAGAGGACAAACTGGTGCGCAGGACGATATTATACCTATGCAAGATATTTTTTCTGGGGTAATTTTTTATTATCCAGAAAATGAACTCACAAAATATTTATTAGACCTTAGATTGTACCGCCCAACCTGTGTACAAGACTTTTTCAAAGACCTTGAAAATTCAATAAAGACATTACATCCAAAAGGCTTGATGGGTAAATTGGTTGAAAATAAAGACGTGACTGGGCTTTGTTATTTATTAGGCATTTTAGAAGAAATTTACCATTTCAGAAATGGACATTGGCAGTTTGTTCAAAAGTATATCATGGCCAATACGAAATATGCGATGGCTACTGGAGGCACTCCAATTACATCTTGGATCCCAAATCAAATTTTATCTGTAATTCGTCAGATGGAAGATGTGGTAACCGCCATCAATCAAATTGGCAAATCTGATCAAGCAGAAGCCAATGCTATTTTCGAGCACAATGTTACATTATTGCCTACAAAAAAAGGATTGATCAATGGACAACTTGAATTGATTCACAAGAATGATTTTTCTGCAGAAGCTGTATTTGCCTTGAATCAAAAATTCGGTTACGATGATACTAAGTAAGTAGTCGTTCTGTTTGAAAAACCGATAAATCAATAGGATGGGTATTTTTAATTTTTTATGCTGTGTATCCAACATATATTTGTATTACTAATATTCAGCTATGCTAGATGCCATCATCCCTTTAATTTCGTTAATTTCTTTAGAAGTTATTTTAGGTATTGACAATGTCATTTTTATCTCCATTCTCTCAGATAAATTACCAGATAGTCAAAGAAATAAATTAAGGTATTGGGGACTAGGTTTGGCCATGGTAATGCGTCTTATTTTATTAACCTTGATCTCTTGGATTTTAAAATTAGACCAAGAATTATTTATCATATTTGATATTCATTTTTCAGGGAAAGGATTGATTTTAATTGCAGGTGGTCTTTTTCTAATTTACAAAAGCACAGTCGAGATTTACCATAAAACAGAATTGGTTAATCATACTGGGGAACCTACTGTTCCTAAACCCAGTAGTTTCAAAAGACTTTTATTAGAGATCATTTTATTAGATTTGGTTTTTTCAATAGATTCTATCATAACAGCCATAGGTATGGCTCAAGAACTTTGGGTGATGTATACATCCGTTATAGTGGCGGTGGTGATTATGATTTTTGCATCACAACCAATTAGCTTTTTTATAAAAAAGCATCCTTCTTTTAAAATACTAGCCTTAAGTTTTTTAATGATGATTGGCATTTCTTTGATTGCGGAAGGCTTTCACCTGTCAATACCTAAAGGCTATATTTATTTTGCGATGGCATTTGCTTTCATTGTTGATATTATTCAAATGAAGACGGTAAAGTAAGCTTATGCAATCTCCTGTATTTTTAATTACACCTCCGTTTACGCAATTAAATACGCCCTATCCCGCAACGGCTTACATCAAAGGGTTTTTAAATACAAAAGGCATTCCAAGTATACAAGCAGATCTTGGAATCGAAGTCACTTTGGCTGTTTTTAACAAAGCAGGGTTAACTAAATTATTTAAAGTAATCAAGTCTAAAGAATGGGAATTGAGTCCAAACGGGCAACGAATACTTGCGCTAGAAAATAATTATATCCATACCATCGATCAAGTTATTTTATTCTTACAAGGTAAGTTAGACACCATTGCACATCTTATATGTTCTAGAAATTTTTTGCCAGAAGCGGATGCATTTGATCAAATGGATGATTTAGATTGGGCATTTGGAGCCATGGGTAAACAGGATAAGGCGAAGCATATTGCAACCATGTATTTAGAGGATTTGGGCAATTTGATTAAAGAGACCATAGACCCTCATTTTGGTTTTAGCCGATACGCCGAAAGCTTGGGTCGATCTGCCAATACATTTGACGAATTGTATGCTGCTTTAAATGCGCCTGCTACTTATTTAGATACAATTTTATTAGACATCTTAGAAAAACATATTCAAAAAGTACAACCTAAGTTGGTTTGTATTTCTGTCCCTTTCCCAGGTAATTTGTATACCTCATTAAGATGCGGTCAGTGGATCAAGCAGCAGCATCCTTCTATTAAAGTGGCCATGGGTGGTGGCTTTGCAAATACTGAATTGCGTTCTTTATCGGATCCTAGGGTCTTTGAATTTTATGATTTTATTACTTTGGATGACGGCGAAGCACCAATCGAAATTTTAATTGATCATATTGATGGTAAAAAAGAAGTACACGACTTAAAACGTTGCTTCACTTTACTCAACGGTGTTGTAACTTATATCAACGAATCTATTTATCCAGACTATAAGCAACATCAATTAGGCACCCCAGATTATGATGGTCTATTATTGGATCAATACATTTCTGTGATTGAGTTGGTGAATCCAATGCATAGTTTATGGAGCGATGGAAGATGGAATAAATTAACCATGGCGCACGGATGCTATTGGGGGAAATGTACTTTTTGTGATATCTCATTAGATTATATCAAAACCTATGAACCAGCTACAGCAAGTCTTTTGGCAGATAGGATGGAATTGATGATTGCTCAAACAGGTCAAAACGGATTCCATTTTGTAGATGAAGCTGCACCACCTGCTTTGATGAAAGCATTGGCGATTGAAATTATCAAACGCAAGCTTGTAGTAAGTTGGTGGGCCAATGTGCGTTTTGAAAAAAGCTTTACACAGGATCTTTGTCTTTTATTAAAAGCTTCTGGATGTATTGCCGTGAGTGGCGGATTAGAAGTAGCATCGGATAGATTACTTGATTTAATTCAGAAAGGTATTACAGTGGCACAGGTTGCACGAGTAAGTAAACATTTTAATGACGCGGGTATCATGGTACATGCCTACTTGATGTATGGATTCCCTACTCAAACGATTCAAGAAACGGTGGACTCCTTAGAAATGGTGCGTCAATTGTTTGAAACAGGTGTATTAAAATCTGCCTTCTGGCATTTATTTACCATGACGGCACATAGTCCTGTAGGATTAGCTCCAGAAAAATATAAAGTCAAAAAAGTGTCAGAAACGATAGGCAGTTTTGCAAACAATGATATTGCACATGTTGATCCTTCTGGTGCCAACCATGAAATTTTTGGATATGGTTTAAAAAAAGCCATCCTCAATTACATGCATGGTGCTTGTTTTGAATTCCCATTGCAAAAATGGTTCGAATTTAAAATTCCTAAAACAAGTGTTGCGCCTAATTATATCCAAACTCAAATAGATGCGGTTGAGATTGGGTCTGCGAATTATAAAATCATTTGGACAGGGTTAATGCCTGCTACCACCATTGTACCTCGTACAAAAAAGGGAAGTAAGTGGGAAGAAATGAACCTGCGTTTTGAAACGAATAAAAATAGTATTTCAATCAATATAGATCCTGATAAGGGAAAATGGTTCATGCATTTATTGTCAACAATCCATGTGGATTCGTCTAATGGTATGCCTTTGGCGGATATCAAGGCGGGTTATTTGGCAGCTGGTTTGGAAGACTTTGATTTGTTTTGGGACAATAAACCAATCAACAACTTACATAAAGCAGGACTGTTAAGAATTTAATTTCCGATTTAATAAATTAGTAGAAGATGCATATAGAGTGGGTAAGAGATTTTTGCTTAAGCTTTGACGATGTCGAAGAGTGTCAACCATTTGGCCCAGAAAATTTAGTATATAAGATCAAAGGAAAAATGTTCTTACTGATTTCTTTGAATGACATCCCCCCAAGAATCAATATCAAGACGGACCCAGATAGATCCATAGAGTTAAGAGAAGCCTATCCCGATAATATCTTACCTGGTTTTCACATGAATAAAAAGCATTGGAATACCCTGGTTTTAAATACAAGACTTAGTTTATCCCTTGTGCAAGACTTAATCACTGAGTCATACGAATTAGTAAGAAAGTAAAGCCCGTTGCACCCCTTTTAAATGGCTAAATAAAATAATAATCCTATTTTTGAGTCTAATACATAACTTATGGGATTCGCAATCAATAAAAAAGTAGCCGATAAAAAAACAGCCTCTAGTGCAAAAACGAATGTACAATCAGGGGGTAGTTCAAAATTTATCGCAAAAGCAAGCACTAAATCATCTGGTGCAAGTAAAAAACCAATCAAAACAGGTGGATCTAGAGGTAGTTGATCTATCATTCCAGATGTAAGCTCTAATTTAATTTACAAGTGGATCTCAGT
>CAIYUO010000022.1 GCA_903929425.1 uncultured Bacteroidota bacterium | reverse complement strand
GATAAATCACACAATCAAAACCTTTACGAAGAAAGTAAACTTATATCTCTATTAAAAGAAGATAGTGAGTATGCTTTTCAATTGATTTATGATAAACATCGTAATAGAATTTATAAAACAGCTATAAAATATTTTAAATCACCCATTATAGCTCAGGATGTGATACAAGATGTTTTTTTAAAATTATGGTTTGAGAGAAAATCGATAATTGAAACAAAGTCACTCGAAGCATGGCTTTATACGGTTGCAAAGCATATCATTTTAAATAAATTACGAAAAATTGCAAATGATTGGATAGCCATTGATAATATCACTTATACTCATCTTAAATCTATTGACAATACTGATTATCAATTACTTGATCATGATTATAAACGTCATCTTGATTTGGCATTGTCCCAATTATCCGATCAACAACGAATGGCTTTTACTTTATCTCGAGAAGAGAAGTTATCATATATAGAAATTGGCCAAAAGATGGATATTTCACCATTAACGGTTAAAACTCATTTATCTAGGGCTATGTATTCCATTAAAAAACATTTTGCATATAATGGAATTTTATAAATTTCCTCAGTATTAATTTATTATTAATTCTTTTGTACTCCATTTAATCAAGTTGCGTGTATTAATATATAGCACCTATAATTTTGGTGAGCGTATATGAATACTAACAGTCGTTTACAATTTTTATTAAAAAAATATCTTGATGGTGATATTGACTTAATTCAACAAGATGAATTGTTTGAATTAATTGCCCATGACTCGAATAATGAATTGATTTACAATGAAATAGAAGCAGATTTGTTGATTGTTGATGATTATACATCTGCTGACTTACCTCCACATATTGCAGAAGACATCATTAGAAATATTCTTAAATCAGAGACAGAAGTAAATGAAATTATAGCCTTAAAATCAAACAAGCTTAAGTTCATAAACGCTTTTGCTATAGCTGCGGCCTTTATTGGGGTTATTTGTATTGGATATTTTTCAATTAATAATTATAACAAACAGAATCCAAGCTTTGAAGCCATCATCCCGCATGATATTGAATATGTGGTTAATAATTCTAAAGGAATTAAAGAAATTCAGTTAAGTGATGGTACAAAAGTGTTTTTGGAGAGTGGAAGTATTCTTCATTTTGACAGACAATTTAAGGGGGATAACAGAGAAGTATATTTAGAGGGCGAGGCTTTTTTTAATGTCAAAAAAAATCCTAGAAAACCTTTCTTGGTTTATTATAATAATATTGTAACTAAAGTATTAGGTACTAGTTTTAGGGTAGGAACAAACAAATCTAATGGCCAATTTATTGTTGAGGTAAAAACAGGTAGGGTTCAAGTATCTGAAAATGCTAAATTAACGAAATCTGAAAACGTTATTTCTCCTGTAATCATTACGCCCAATCAAAAGGCAATATATGATGTTACATCCAGAAGGTTTGAAACAACTATTGTTAACCACCCAATACAAGTTGCTACAAATGAAGAAATTGCCATTGTGGAGCCTCATACTTTATTATTTGATCAACAAAAGCTTTTAAACGTATTTGAGCAAATTGAAAGAGTGTATCAAATTGATATTGCTGTTGAAAATGCTGCTATGTACAATTGTGTTTTTACTGGTGATATCTCCAACTTAGATTTGTTTTCATCCCTAAAAATAATTTGTATAACAACGAATTCGTCATATGAAGTTAATGGGACAAAAATTTTAATAAAAGGTAAAGGTTGTAATTAATTAAATATAAATAACCGTTTTTTTGAACTAAACTAAATTCAATTATGAAAAAAAAGCAACAGTTAGTTGCTTCAATTATGAAAGCTATGAAAATTACATTTATTCAATTCGTCATATCTATCATCTTTGCAGGAACTCTTTTTGCAAACGAGGCAAAAAGTCAAGAAATTCTACAAAAATCTTTTTCAATTAACTTAGAAAAGGTAGAATTAAAAAATGTGATTAATGAAATTCAAAAACAAACTAGTGTTCGATTTTCATTCAGTTCAAACTCTATAAATTCAAATAGAGTTATTAGTTATAACGCTAATGCTAAAACAGTATCAGAGTTTTTAACTGATTTAAAAAAGTTATACAATATCGAACATAAATTCATCAACGAAAGAGTTATTTTATTTACACCCGTTGAGAATAAGAATGAAGATAAAAGTGTTAAAACAACTGACCTTTTGGTAGTTGATAAAACAATAACTGGTAAAGTTGTTAATGAAAAAGGAGAGCCATTGGAAGGTGTTACTGTAATGGTAAAGGGAAAGAATATGGCAACACAGTCATTAGCTGATGGTACATTTAATTTGAAAAATATCCCTGAACAAAGTACTTTGGTTTTTTCTTTTATTGGATATGCATCATCTGAATTCAAAGTAGCTAATAACAATAAATTAGATGTTACCTTAAAACAATCCAATAATAATTTAGATGAAGTAGTGGTAGTTGGTTATGGTACATCAACCAGAAGACTAAATGTTGGATCGTATAGTTCTATAAAGGGTGATGCGGTTTCTAATTTACCAATACAAAGTTTTGAATCTGCTTTAAGTGGGAAGGCTACTGGTGTTAATATGATTGCTAATGCGGGTGTGGTAAACCAAGCGCCTGTTTTTAGAATTAGAGGGGTTAACTCATTATCACTTAGTTCTTATCCATTGGTTGTAGTGGACGGTGTGCCTGTATATGTTGAAGACATCAATGTTGGAGGTAATGCTTCTAATAACCCTTTAGCTTTCTTAAATCCAAATGATATCGAATCAGTTGATATTGCTAAAGATGCCGCTGCGACAAGTATTTATGGTAGTAGAGGTGCTAACGGGGTGGTATTTATTACCACAAAGAGCGGAAAAACAGGGAAAGCTAAAGTTACTTTAGACGTAACTTTTTCAACAAGTGAGGCGACTCGTTTAGCTGAAATTTTGAATGGGGATCAATATTTAGAAATAAAAAATGAAGGATTAGTAAATGCTAATACTTATAATTCGGTAACTAATTATTATGGGAACTCTATAGGACCTGATGGCCAAATTGTAAGAACCAATTGGTATGATTATATCTTTAGAAAAGGTAATGGTCAAACTCATTCACTTAGTATGTCTGGAGCGAATGCGGCTACTAAATATTTCTTTTCCGTATCTTATACTAATCAACAAGGTATTTTGAGAGGGAATGATTATGGAAGGAAATCGGTTACTTATAATATTGACCATAAAATAAATAATTGGTTATCAATAGGCTCTAAGACTAATTATACCGATAACGTAACAAGTGCCATTTTATCAACTGGTAATGGGGTGAGTTCAACAGCAGCTAATTCAGTAGCCTATAGATTAGCCTTAGTTGCTGCGCCTATTATTGGGCCATATAACAAGGATGGTAGTTATAACGTTAGTGGGTTAAACCTTGCTTTAATGGATAACCAAGGTCACTTAACTTCTCAAACTAGAATGGGATATACCAATCCAGTAATTACCCTTGCATATAATGATGATAATACTGCTAATAATTTTATTCAATCAAATGTTTATGCTCAATTAAAGCCTACTAAATGGTTGACATTTAAAACACTTTATGGTATAGATAATATTAGTAGTAGAACTAATCGTTATTTTGACCCAAGAACTAATGAAGGTAATACTGCGCTTGGAAGTGCTACAGGAATATCCTCAAAAAGAGAGAGTTATACAATTACGAATACCTTGACAGCAGATAAAACATTTAAAGATCACTCCTTTAATTTATTATTTGGTCAAGAACAACAACGTAAAAATGGTGATCAATTTGGATTATTAAGATCTAACCAATCTGATCCATTTTATTCTAATCTTCAAGGGGGTTTTTCAACTGTAGCCATCTCAAATACTTCAAATCAAATTTACTATCAGTATTTCAATTCCTTATTTAGTAGATTACAATACAATTTTAAAAAGAAATATTTCTTGACAGGTAGTGTAAGAAATGATGAATCTTCCTTATTGGGTAAAAATAACAAATCTGGATTATTCTATTCTTATTCAGGAGCATGGGATGTAACTACCGAAAAATTCTTTATGAATTCTAGGCTTTCAAATATTTTTGAAACCTTTAGATTAAGAGCTAGTTATGGTAAAGTTGGTAATTTAAGTGGTATTGGCGACTATGCGTCACTTACTAACTATTCAGCTAACTTATATGGTGGATTACCTGGTTTATATTTTTCATCAGCAGGTAATCAGGATTTAGCTTGGGAAACAAGTAAAAAATTAGACATAGGACTTAATTTCTCAATGTTAAAAGGCCGACTTTCTGGTGATATCTCTTATTATAAAAATAATATTGATGGTTTAATTTTTGGAGTACCTACTCCAGCATCAGCAGGTTTACCTGGATCAACAGTGAATTCAGTTTTATCGAATGTTGGATCAATGTATAACAAAGGAATTGAAGTTTCAATTAATGCAATTCCAGTTCAAGTAAAAGATTTTACTTGGACAACTAATTTCAATTTCTCATCAAATGAAAACATGGTTACTTCACTTTCTCCAACAGTACCGAATATACTTTACGGAAATGTGGGTGGATCAACCGATTGTGTATCTATCACTTTACCTGGTTATTCTGTTGGCATGATTTATGCAATCAGAACAGCTGGTGTCGATGTTAATAGTGGTAGAAGAATATTTTTAGATGGTAGTGGTAAGAAAGTTTTATATGAGCAAGTTCCAGTTTACGGAAAAAATCAGTGGGAATATGAAGATGGTACTAAAGCACCACAAATTTCAACTGCATCAGATGCTGTTGTTTATAAAAATACAACTCCTAAAATTTATGGTGGTTTTACAAATACCTTTAATTACAAAAGATTGTCCTTAAGTACTTTATTTACGTATCAATTTGGTGGATATATGTATTATGGAACACAAGGTACATTAATGGATCATAGATTTATGAACAACTCTACATTGGTATTAAGACGTTGGAGAAAACCTGGTGATGTTACGGATGTTCCTAAAGTACAAGATGGTGATTTTACTTCATGGGGTTATTCTTTACCAATAACAGCTAATGTATATTCAAGTGATTATATAAGATTGAAGAATTTAACTTTGACTTATTCATTGCCAGAAAAATTTGCAAAAAAAGCACAAATTGCTGATATGAGCATATTTGTAAGTGGTCAAAACCTTTTATTATTAACACCATATCCTGGAGCAGATCCTGAAGTGACGAGTCAAAATAACTCATCAGCAACACAGGGTTTTGATAGAAATATGATGCCAAATGCAAAAATTTATACCGTAGGATTAAAAGTTAATTTTTAATTATCATAAACTTTAATCAAAATTTCAATACAATTTAGATATGAAAAACTTAAAATATTATAGTCTTCTTTTAATGGTTGTTGTATGTGCTATTTCATGTACGAAAACGGAAGACTTAAACCCAATTCCTACTACTTTAATTGCTGATGCTTCTGCCTTTGAAACACCTGCAAGAGTTTCCAATCAAATAAATGGGTTGTACGCAACTTTTAAGGGAAGTGGTTTGTGGGGTAGTAATTACATTTTATATAGCGAAGCAAGAGCAGGGGAATTTATTAGTTCCAATCAAAACCCATTACAGGGTGGGTTAACTTATATGATGCTTACTGATGCAGGTACATCGGATGTTAATATAGTATGGCAACAAGCTTATCAAACGATAAATGCTTGTAATGTATTTTTAGATGGTATGGATGCAGCTGGTAAAAAAGCAGTTGGAGATAGTTTATATAATAATTATACTGCTGAAGCAAAAGTATTAAGAGCAGTTACCTATTATTCATTATTACAATTATATGCTAAACCATATAGAGATAATGCTGGAAAAAATCCAGGAGTACCTTTAAGATTAAAAGGAAATACCGGTTTAACTAATTATAATTTAGCTAGAAGTTCAGTTGATGAAGTATATCAACAAATTTTAAAGGATTTAAATTATGCCGAAACTAATTTGCCATCAAAATATGCAACTGCCGGTTTAAATACGACCAGAGCACATAAAAATTCAGCTATTGCATTTAAGACAAGAGTTTATATGGCGATGGGTGATTATACAAATGTTATAACAGAAGCCAACAAATTGGTTTCAACATCAGCTCCATTTGTTACTACAAATACTGCTAATCCTACCCATTCATTACCTGCTGATATTACAACGGTATTTAAAACACCATATACATCAACAGAATCAATTTTTTCAATTGCTTTTGCATCGGGTGATGCCCCAGGAAATTCCCTTGCAACTAACTTTTTACCCAATTCAGCTGATGGTACTGGTTTAGGTTCAGCTGGTACTGGTCAATTTTATGTATTTGCACAAGGAATTGTTAGTGATGCAAACTGGAAGACAACTGATAAAAGAAGGAACTTTATATTTACCACTCCTTTAGGAACAAATAAAGGACGTTTTTGGTTTACTAAATTTGCTGTAGGTACACCTTATACCGATTATATTCCTGTAATCAGATATTCAGAAGTATTGTTGAATTTAGCAGAAGCCTTAGCGAATGTAAACGGTTTAGACACAAGAGCAACAGCATTATTAAATGCAGTTAGAGGTAGATCAGATGCTACAACAGTTTTCAAACCAACAGATAAGACTGATTTAATAAATAAAATTATTAATGAAAGAAGGATTGAGTTTTTTGGAGAAGGCATTCGCAATGGGGATATCATGAGACTAGGCTTGCCAATACCAGCAAAAACACCTACAGGGGCAACTCCAGTTCCAGCTAGTAATCCTACTGATGGTAATTATATATGGCCAATACCTAATAATGAAGCTTTATATAATAAACTTATTGGGTAATTATTTATATTTATTGGATGAAAAAATCCTTATTAACTTTCGCATTTTTAATACTTTCTGTGATGGTATTTGCTCAGGCATTTACCGTCGCAGAAATTAATGCTTGGACCAAACAGGCTAAATCAATCGAAGTAATTAAAGATAATTGGGGTGTTCCTCATATTTATACAAATACCGACGCGGATGCTGTTTTTGGTATGATGTATGTTCAATGTGAAGAATATTTCAGTAAAGTTGAGGATGTGCTAATTTCAAGGATGGGGAGAGAATCGGAAGTTCAAGGGAAATCTGCTATATATAAGGATTTATGGTCTAGATTATATATAGATACAGTAAAAGCGCAACAATTATATTTAAAAAGCAGTCCAGCTCAAAAAAAATTATGTGATGCATATGCGGCCGGTATAAATTATTACATGCTTACGCATCCCAATAATAAACCAAAACTTATTTACAGAGTTCAACCTTGGATGCCATTTTTAAATAACATTCCTTCGCTTAATAATTCAAATTTAACAGAAGTGGATGTAAAAAAAATGTATCCATTGCCTGCCAATAAAAGCATTTCCTATCATTATAATTCAATTGAAAAGGAAGATCCCAAAGCGGGTTCAAATGGTTGGGCAATTAGTGGCAAAAACACAAAAGATAAAAATCCAATTTTATTGATCAATCCACATTCTGAATTTTATAATCGCATTGAAGTTCAATTAGTAAGTAAAGAAGGATTAAATGTATATGGAGCACCTTTTTTAGGAGAGTATAGTATTTTTCAAGGATTTAATGAATTTTGTGGATGGATGCACACGGTAACTTTATCAGATGCTAAGGATTTATTTATAGAAAATACAAAATCTGTAAATGGGAGATATGTATATGAATACGATAATGATTGGTTATCAGTTGATACTTCAAACACTACCATTAAGTATAAAAATGGAAATAATATAGATAGCGTTTCGTTTGTTATTTACAAAACATTACATGGACCAGTTGTTGCTAAACGAAACGATAAGTGGATTGCGGCTCAGTCAATTAATGAAAATATTGAATTATTGAATGTTCATTGGAACATCACCAAAAGTAAAACCTTTGAAGAGTTTACAGGATGGTTAAATAAAAGAGTAATGACAGGCACCAATACAATATATGCTGATAAAGCTGGTAATATTGGTTATTGGCATGGTAATTTCGTTCCAATTAGAGACCCAAAATTGGATTACACTTTACCAGTTCAAGGAAATACTTCAGCGACTAATTGGAAGGGAGTACATGCTTTAAATGATATACCAAATTATGTTAACCCAAAAAATGGTTGGGTTCAAAATTGTAATTCAACACCCTTATATGGTAACGGTAATTATGACAGTATTATGGCAAAAAAGCCTTCTTACATGTTACCTGATGGACACACTCCAAGGGCAGTTAATGCTGTAAGGCAATTAAAAAATATTAAAGATGCTACGATTGATACCATACTTAAAATGAGTCATAGCCCTTTTTTGGCTAACGGTAAAAAGTTCATCCCAAGCTTAATTAAATCTTATGATTTAAATGTTAATAATGACAGGTTAAAAGAGCCTATTAATTTGTTACGTAAATGGGATTTTATAGCCGACACCAATAGTGTTGCTACCACGCTTTCAGTATTATGGGTTGAAAAGGTACTTCAATATAATTTATCTAAATTGAAGCGTCCACAAACAAATGAAATTACTTATCCATTGACAAATGGATCTACAATTAGTTTAGATAGTATTTCGCCAAAAATGCAATTAGCTTTCTTGGACAGTGTAATTTATGATTTAAATAAAGACTGGGGTAATTGGCAAATTCCTTGGGGTAAAATCAACAGGTTTCAACGAAATGCAAATGGTATAGATCCTTCTGATTCATTATTTAGTTGGGCTGTAACAGCAGCTCCTGCGTTTATGGGCTCTTTAAATGCGTATACTAGTAAAAAATCCAAGTACTCAAAAGTGAGATACGGTACAACTGGTAATACCTTTGTAGCAGTTGTTTCCTTTGGCCCTAAATTAACTGCAAAATCCATTTTTACTGGAGGGAATAGCTCAAATCCTAAATCTAAACATTTTACAGATCAAGCAAATGGTTATATTAACCATCAATTCAAAAATGTGAATTTCTATAAGTCGGATGTATTAAAAAATAAAGAAGTTAGTTATCATCCGGGTGAAAATATATTTTAATCTTTCTATCTAATGCAAAAAGTATTTATTGGGTTTTTTGTTTTCATTTATTCCATAAGTAATGTATGTGCACAGCATAAAACCAATTGGTTAGGTGCAGGAAAAATAGTGGATCCATATCAGTACACACAGGTTAAGCATGAATTTTATAATAATGCTGCCGTTAGTTGTGCGCATCCTTTAGCCAGTTTAATTGGCGCCCAAATCATGAAACAAGGAGGAAATGCATTTGATGCTGGCATTGCTGTTCAATTAGCTTTGGCGGTGGTTTATCCAGCGGCTGGTAATATTGGAGGTGGAGGGTTCTTAATTGCTAGAAAACCAAACAAAGAAATTATTGCTATAGATTATAGAGAAGTTGCACCTGGGAATGCAAATAAGGATATGTATTTAGATAAAGACGGGAATGCACAACTTGAATTATCACAAAGTGGAAGGATGGCTTCTGGTGTTCCTGGTACCATTGCGGGTATTTTTTCCACTTTGCCATCTGCAAAATTAAATTTTAAATTATTAATACAACCCGCAATTGACTTAGCGAAATTTGGTTATGTAATTACAGAGAGAGAAGCTAATAGCTTAAACTCCAATAAAAATGCTTTTATAAAAAACAATAGTCATACACCTGCATTTGTAAAATCTATTTCTTGGAAAGCTGGCGATACTTTAATGCAGCCTGAATTAGCAGAGACGCTTATTCTAATTAGAGATAATGGTGCAAAAGGTTTTTATGAAGGAGAAACTGCGAAATTGATAGTAGCAGAAATGAAGCAGGGAAATGGTATTATTAGCTTGGAAGATCTTAAAAATTATAAAGCTAAAATAAGAGTACCCCTTTCATTTGATTATGGTGATTATCATATTTATGGTTTTCCTCCCCCAAGTAGTGGTGGCATCATTTTACTTCAAATGATGAAAATGGTTGAAAAAACAGCGAATATTAAAAAAGGATTTCAATCACCTGAAGCTACTCAAATTATGATTGAAGCCGAAAGACGAGCATACGCAGATAGGGCGGAACATTTAGGCGATCCTGATTTTTGGAAAGTTCCCATTAAAACTTTAAGTAGTGATGCATATATCACTAATAGAATATCTGATTTTACACCTGGTAAGGCAAGTAAAAGTGTTGATATAAAAGGAGGTGTTATCAAAGAAAGTGAAGAAACTACACATATAAGTATATATGATAAAGACGGGACTATGGTAAGCATTACGACTACTTTGAATGGTGGTTATGGAAGTAAAACTGTCGTTGGTGGTGCTGGCTTTTTAATGAATAATGAAATGGATGATTTTTCAGTAAAGCCAGGTGTTGCTAATATGTTTGGCGCTGTTGGAGGAGAAGCCAATGCGATTGTGCCTGGTAAAAGAATGTTGAGCAGTATGTGTCCTGTGATTGTAACTAAAAATGGAAAGCCTGCAATTGTAGTTGGAACGCCAGGAGGTACCACCATACCAACTTCAGTTTTTCAATCTTTAATGAATGTTATTGAATTTGGTATGAATACCGATGATGCAGTGAACCAACCAAAATTTCACCATCAACATTTACCGGATGAAGTGTATTTTGAACCTAAATTTCCTGAGTCTTTAAGAAATGCATTAATCCCAATGGGGTATAAACTTACAAGTCGTGCTTCAATAGGTAAAACTGAAATGATTTTAATACAAAATAATAAAATTGAAGTAGCTGCCGATCGAAGAGGGGATGATTCGGTTGCTGGATTTTAGGATAGTTGTGAATTTACTTGAAGTAAATTTTTATCATTTCGTAAACTTTATTACTTGTGGAATCATCTATTGTTCCAAGCTTCTTAACAAGTCTAATTTTATCAACTGTTCTTATTTGATCAATTACTATTTGTCCTTCCTTATTTTGAAATTTACAGTTTACTCTTGATGGGTAATCTTTTAATTTTGATGTTAAAGGAATGATTACTAGACTTCGACTATGCGCATTAGAAATATTTGGTGAAACAATAATACATGGCCTAGTTTTATTAATTTCGCTTCCAATGGTTGGTTCTAGTATAGTCATCCATACTTCATTTTTTAATACTACCATGTCCAGTCCTCCTCATCAAATTCATTTCCGAATTCCATCCAATCTTTATCTTCTTGTGTAAGGGTATGATCCATTTTTTTATATTTTTCTTCCCATCCTGCTCGCGGATCTACCTCAACTGGTTTTAACACAATACAATCTTCTTTTAATTCAATACTTACTTCTTGATCAAGATTGTAAGTTTTGATTAATTCATTTGGTAAACGAATACCCCTAGAATTGCCTATTTTGATGATTTTGGCTTTCATAATGTAATTACATTGTTATTACATAGTAAAGCTAGGTTAATTTATTTAGATTGCTCCCTGCGGTCGCATCCTTTTCGTAGATGGATGGTTGCTTCGCAACATCCTCTTCGTATTGGGCTTACCCAAAGCCCTTCGGATTGTTGCTTCGCAACATCCTCTTCGTATTGGGCTTACCCAAAGCCCTTTAATAACATCAACGGAGTTGATGTTATTGCTTTTTCGTCCATGTCGCCGCATTAAAGCAAGCTTTATGCGACTCCTCGAACGAAAAAGCCCATGCTGTTCGCATGGGCTTTGTGACCGCGTTAGGATTCAAACCTAAAACCCCCTCATCCGTAGTGAGGTACTCTATTCAGTTGAGCTACGCAGCCATTCCATTTTCTAGCTAGGCTAGAAAGGGGTGCAAATATACCTCAATTTACTATTCTTCCAAAGGATTTAGGTAAATAATTGGCTTAATAATTGACTTATAAGCGCTTATTCTAGTAGTGCCATCTTACAAAGGCTTCAATAGCAGCATATTTAGTTAGTCCTAAACTAGCATATAAATTGGCCGTATTTGCGTTTCGGATTTCCGCTCTTTGCCAAAACTCTCTTGCATCAGACCCTTGGAAAGGAACACTGTCCTTTTGTGACTGATGAATAAATATCCCGAAACGTTTTTTCATTACTTGATCAGGACTCATTGGTACAGCCATTTCGATTTCTGAAATATCCCATTCCTGCCAAGCACCCTTATATAACCATACCCAACAGTCTTTCACCCATTCGTCACCTGCTGCTTTTAATCTATGCATGCTTTCAAAAATTACTTCTAAGCATACTTTATGTGTACCATGTGGATCCGCTAAATCACCTGCACAAAATATTTGTTGCGGCTTTACTTTTCTCAATAAATCCATCGTGATTTTTATGTCTTCTTCACCCATTGGTTTTTTATCAATGGCACCCGTTTCATAAAAAGGTAAATTCAAGAAATGATAATTATTTTCTGCAATACCAACATACCTGCAGGTTGCTTTTGCTTCACATCTTCTTATCAATCCTTTAATAGCTCTTATTTCATTGGTGTCTAATTCTCCTGCTTTTTTGCCACCTAAAAAGGAACGAGCTTCTGTTAAAATTTCATTACTCTTTTTATTATCAATTCCAAACATATCTTCAAATCCTACCGCAAAGTCTAGAAAGCGGGTTACAAATTCATCGGTCACAGCAATATTTCCACTTGTTTGATAGCCAACATGTACATCATGTCCTTGATCATGTAAACGCATAAAAGTTCCACCCATACTAATAATGTCGTCATCAGGATGAGGTGAAAATATCATCACACGTTTTGAACTTGGCGTGCTTCGCTCAGGGTGAGCTGGAATGATTGCATTGGGTTTCCCGCCTGGCCATCCAGTAATGGAATCGCGTAACATATAAAACACTTGCAAGTTAATATCATACACTGATTCTTTTAATACTAATAAATCAGCCAAACTATTTTCCTTGTAATCATCGGCAGTTAAACTCAAAACTGTTTTTTCTAATTTTAACGCTAATTCAATAACGGCTTTTTTAATCATTTGAGGAGTCCAATCGGTTGTACCTGTTAACCATGGTGCTTTATGACGGGTTAGTTCAACTGCAGCATATTCATCAATGATAAAAGTACAATCATCATGGTTTTGCAATACACTTGCAGGCACTTGTTCCGTGATATCACCTTCAACTGCTTTTGCAACTATATCAGCTTTATTTCCCCATGCTAACAAAACAATTTTTTTAGCTTTCATGATACTGCCAATCCCCACAGTGATAGCTAATTTAGGTACCTTACTCAAATCATGCCATTCGTATAAATTGGCCATCCTTGTTTGATGATCTAAATGAATGATTCTAGTTTTTGAATAAAAGCTTGAACCTGGCTCATTAAAACCAATATGACCATTTTTTCCGATACCTAATATTTGTAAATCAATGCCTCCAATTTTTTCAATGGTTTGTTCGTAAACTAAACAGCTTTCTTTTACTTCATCATTATTCCATTCTGAATTCGGAAGATGAATATTTTTAGGATCAATGTCAACATGATCAAACAAATGCCTGTGCATAAAGCTCCAATAACTTTGATAGGCACTGCGTGGAATAGGATAGTACTCGTCTAAATTTATGGTGATTACATTTTTAAAACTTAATCCTTCTTCTTTATGTAATCTAACTAATTCTTTATACAAAAGAATAGGAGTAGCACCTGTTGCCATTCCTAAGACACATGGTAAACCTTGCGCTTGTTTATCTTTAATTAAAGATGCAATTTGTGAGGCTAACGCATTAGACCCTTCGGTAGGGGTCTTAAAAATTTTGACGGGTACTTTTTCAAATGATTCTAGCATAGCAATCGTTTCAATGTTATCATATAAATATACAAAAAAACGCTCTTTTTTAGGGAGCGTTTTTTAAAAATTAGTCTACTTTATTTATCTTAATCATATTTGTCGGTAAATGCAATTGTACCGGTGTACTTCCAGTATTTACGACGATGTCGTCTTTTTTCACGAATCCATTTCCTTTTAAAACTTGAATTTGATCAGTGAAAATTTTATCCAAGCTCTCTTCCTTATCATAATAAAATGCTTTTACACCCCAGCTTAAACTTAATTGGTTCACCAAAGATTTTTCTTTTGTAAAAATAAATAACGGAGATTTTGGTCGGAAGCTACTTAACATAAACGCGGTATAACCACTTTGTGTCATCCCCACTAAACCTTGTGCATTTGCATCCTCAGCTAGCTTACATGCATTATAACATAAAGCGTCGCTGATGAAAGAAGGAGAGTGCGGTTGAGGTTTTAAATCTTCTGATCTGTTATAGTTGTAACCATATTGCTCCACCTCTGATATAATTTTACGCATGGTTTCAATAACCAATACAGGGAATTGACCAGTTGCTGTTTCACCACTTAACATTACTGCGTCTGCACCTTCTATAACTGCATTAGCAACATCTGTAATTTCTGAACGATTTGGTTTAACGCGGTCAATCATGGATTCCATCATTTGCGTTGCCACAATTACTGGCTTAGCTCGGTGTATACATTTTTTAATGATCTCTTTTTGTATCAATGGAATTTTTTCAACTGGTAATTCTACACCCAAGTCACCTCTTGCTACCATGATACCATCGCTCGCAACAATAATATCTCGAAGATTAACAATGGCTTCAGGCATTTCAATTTTTGCAATGATTTTTGATTTGCTATTGTGCTTATTTAAAATTTCTCTCAACATTTCAATATCAGCAACACGCTTTACAAAACTTAATGCAACCCAATCCAATTCTTCTTTTATAATAAAATCGGCATCTATTAAATCCTTTTCAGTTAAAGCTGGAAGTGAAATTTTTGTATCAGGTAAGTTCAATCCTTTTTTTGAAGAAATGATGCCACCTAGTGACACCGTTACTTTCACATCATTATTTGCTTCTACACTTTTTACCTTTACTTCAATCTTACCATCGTCAATCATAATGGTATTACCAACCACAACATCACCTGCAAGGTTAGGGTAGGATACATAAATTTTTTCCATGGTTCCAATGCACTTTTCATTTGTCAATGTTAGTACATCACCCACTTTTACTTCTAAGCGATTGTTTTCAATTTCACCAACTCTTAATTTAGGGCCTTGTAAATCACCTAATATGGCAACAGTTAATCCTAATTCTTTGTTAATGCCACGAATATTATCAATGATTTTTTTCTTGTCTTCATGACTGCCATGCGAAAAATTTAATCTAAAAACATTTACCCCTGCAATTACTAAGGCTTTAAGTTGATCATATGTTTCACATGCTGGGCCTACAGTTGCTACGATTTTTGTTCTGTGGTGTACTTGCTTTAAGTTTTGTTCGCTCATTTTATTTTTGGTGTTATTATTAATTATTTTACTAAAACTAGCTAGCTAGAATTTTTACAATTTTTAACCATTCTTCCGAAATTTTTTGTTTTGCTTTTACAGCATTGTCCAATGGGGTGTATTTCATTTTATTGTCTTCAATACCTACCATTACATTATGGGTGTTATTTAATAAGCACTCAACGGCATGATAACCCATTCTGCTAGCAATCAATCGGTCTAAACAGCTTGGCGCACCGCCTCTTTGAATATGGCCTAAAATACAAACACGAATGTCCGCATTTGGTAATCTTTGTTTTAAGAAATCACCCACTTGATTACCACCTCCAAATTCATCACCTTCAGCAACTACAATTAAGTTTACTAATTTTTTTCTTTTCTCTTTTTCAGTAAGTGAACTCACCAAAGCTTCCATATCGGTTTTAGATTCAGGAATTAAAATATTCTCAGCCCCAGTTGCAATTCCACTATGTAAAGCAATATAACCAGCATCACGTCCCATTACTTCTACTACAAACAAACGGTCATGTGCGTCAGCCGTGTCTCTGATTTTATCAATGGCCTCTACTGCAGTATTTACGGCAGTATCAAAACCAATGGTGAAATCACTACCTGCAATATCTTTATCAATGGTTCCAGGTAAGCCTATACATGGGATATCAAATTCATGGCTAAACTTTTGAGCTCCTTTAAAACTACCATCACCACCAATGACAACGATGCCATTAATGCCTCTTTTTTTTAGATTATTATATGCAATTTGACGTCCCTCGGGTGTGAAAAAATCTTTACTTCTTGCAGTTTTTAAAATAGTGCCACCCCTTTGTATAATATTGGCCACTGATTTTGAATCCATTGGAAATATATCATCTTCAATCATGCCATTGTAACCACGTGTAACTCCAAATACCTCTAATCCATGGTAAATTCCTGTTCTTACTACTGCTCTTATTGCAGCATTCATTCCTGGTGAATCACCTCCTGATGTTAATACTGCAATTTTAGTAACTTTTTTTACTGACATAATTTGTTCAATTGTACTTTATTGTATTGATTTACAATTATAAATCAACTGACTATTGTCTAAACGGAGTTACAAATTTAATCAATTGCCATGAATTTTCAACGATATCGTTTTCGAAGAGGGTATTTTTCTCCTATTTATTTCCAAAAATTAATATTTCCATAATAACAAACGTTGTAGATGACAATTATATTTTACTTTCCAAGTCAGCTAAATCATTAAATGCCATTTCATATTCCTTATTCATAGAACGTATTAATGCATTTTTATCATGATATCCTTTTTCAATAGCTTGAAACTTGGCTACATCCGAATAAATAGTAGGATCAGCCATTTGTAATTCTATTTCAACTTTTTCTTTGTTAAGGGTCTCAATATTATGCTCCAATTGAGTCAATGCTTTTTGTAATTTTTGAATTTGCTTTTGTAATTCTTTGTCAATTGGACCAGTAGGGCTTGCTTTTACTTCAGTTACGACAACCGGTTCAGGTTTTGCTTTTTCAGTATTGTTTGTTTTTTTAATTAAGTCTGGGTTAGCGGCTTTGTTTTTAGCCATTCTTTCTTTCCATTCTAACCATTCATGGTAGTTGCCCTTGAATTCAATAATTTTTTCATCTTCAATTTCCCATATTTTGTTAGCAGTTTTAGAAATAAAGTATCGGTCGTGACTTACTAAAATAATACTGCCGTCATATTTTGTTAAGGCATCGGCAAGTAATTCCACCGTTACCATATCCAAGTGGTTGGTAGGCTCATCGAGCATTAAAAAGTTAGCTTTACTAATAATAGTTTTAGTTAAGGCCACCCTTGCTTTTTCACCTCCACTCAACACTTTAATTCTTTTATCTACTTCGTCGCCACCAAATAAGAAACACCCTAATAATGCACGTAATTCTAAATCGGTTTTTTTGGTGCCACATTCTTGAACTTCCTGTAAAATGGTATTGTTTAAATTCAAAGATTCTAATTGGTGTTGTGCATAAAAACTTTCGTCTACATTATGCCCCCAAACTCTTTCTCCTTGATATTCCTCCATTCCAGCTACAATCCTTAATAATGTTGACTTTCCCTTACCATTCGCTCCAATCAATGCAATTTTATCACCACGTTCAATTTCAGCAAAAGCATTTTCTAAAATAACTTGTTTAGGATAAGACTTACTAACGCCCTTTAAATCAACCAATACTTTACCCGGTGTTTTATCTACGGCAAAATTTATTCTGATATTGGGTCTTTCAATTTGAACGTCTTCAATTACATCCAATTTGTCCAAACGTTTTTGAATACTTTGAGCAGCTGCAGCTTTGGAAGCCTTCGCCTTAAAGCGTTCAATGAATTTTTCTTGTTGACGAATATAGTCTTGTTGATTTTCAAAAGCACGTTGTTGAATTTCTACACGTTGTACTTTTTCAACTTCATAGTATTCGTAATCACCTGTGTAAAAATTTAATTGTTGTTGGTAAACCTCTACAATTTTGTTTACCATTTTATTTAAAAAGAATTTATCGTGACTTACAATTACTACGCTTCCTTTATAGTGTAATAAATATTTTTCCAACCATTCAATACTTGGTAAGTCCAAGTGGTTGGTAGGTTCATCCAGTAGCAACACATCGGGCGCTTGCAAAATCATTTTAGCCAATAAAACTCGCATTCTCCAACCTCCACTAAATTCCTTGTAAGGTCGGGCTAAATCAGCAGTTGTAAATCCTAAACCATGTAAAACCTCCTCCGCTTTATGTTGAATATTATAACCATCTAATACATCAATTTCGTGTAAGGCATCGGTGTATTTAATTAAAATATCGTTGTCCTCAGGATTGGCTTCTAATTCAATACCTAATTGCTCAATTTCCTTTTCTAATGCGCGTACACGTTCAAAAGCGCCTAATGCCACTTCTGTGATTGTTTCACTGGTATCAAAACTTAATAAGTCCTGGTGTAAATATCCAATTGTAGTATCTCGTCCTTTTTCAACAGTGCCTTTGCTTGGGGTATATTGCCCAACCAATAATTTCAATAAAGTCGATTTTCCTGTACCATTATAACCAATTAAACCAATACGTTCTCCTGGCTGTATATGCCATGTGGCATCAGTTACAATGGCTCTAGCACCAAACTCAAATGTTACGTTTTGTAAACCTATCAGCATATTTTTTCAATTCAGAGCGCAAAGTTAGCCTTTGATCGGGCTTTTTATGCATAAATTTGATAAAATTATAAGTTGATGTATAAAATATTGGTCTTAATTGTTTGTATTGGCTTATTTGCTTGCAATCAAAGCGACATTAAGCAAACCAATAATACTACATGGTCGTATATCGCAAAAAACAACCATGCAGTGCTGGATCAACATTGTCAACCAATTTTATTTCAGTATCAGGAATTACTAAAAGCATTGAAAAGCAAGGATACGAGTTATTTGAAATTGGTAACTCATAACGCCATAAAATTATCTGATTCCTTGTCACTGATTAAATTTCAAATTGATAGTACAACTCAGAAAATTTGGGTCGATGGGTTGGGTAATATCAATGCTGAATTGAGCGGCATGGTAATTGATAATGAATTAAATAATTGGGATGAAATACAAATGAGTGTCAATATGTGTGGACTACAATTATTAAATTTACTAGGACAAATAGGGTATAAGGAACATACTATTTATGTTTTTAATGCAAATAGTAGTGAGCTTGAAGATGGATATTTCTGGTTGGGACTGCAAAAAAATAGCAAGAACCCCTTTAAGACTGCTAAAAATGAAAATGTGAGCGCGATTGCCATTTTACAGGAAGAAACAAAATAAAAAAATTAATTTTCATCAATTTTTATCGGGCCTGTACTCAATGATAATTTTTGCATTTCGAGTAAAGTCAGTATTAATAAATACTTCTTCGTTCAATTTTGAATCCTTGTATTTTATCAATGCCGTATTGGGCGGAACAGTTCCTAAGTTATTGGCAACAACAATAATTTCATGAGACTTTAAATTTTCACTAAAAGTTAAATCAAAATGAACGGCTTTATAACTTAGCCTGTTCATGTCAATCATTAATTTTTTATTGTTATAAATAGTGATGGTATCATTGTCTATAGTACCATTATCAAAAACATCAAAACTGATTGTTTTACTATTCGTGATAATTTTTTTAACTAAATAGTTTTCTCTTGACATCAATACCCAAGGAATAAGAATGTGCTCATGATTTGAGCTAACCTGCTTTGCTATTATGGGTTTGGCAGTTTCCTGATTATTTGCGGAGCCATTAAAAATATTATTATTTTGAGGCTTATTATTTTCAGTTGTTTGCGGACTTGATACAGCATAGGTGGGTGTTGAATTTGAGACCGTGCTTACCATTACAATTTTACTAATGGCACTATCTTTTGTCTTTAATTGAATTTTAGATAGGGCTTTGTCAGGTGCCTGATTTTTTTGTTTTGTGGTTTTATTTTGAGGTTTAATTTTTACAAAAAGTTGATCCTTTGTTAAATAAATACTGCCTGTTCCACAATTATTTCCCCCAATACTATTTTTAGCTAGATAGGTTCCTTGTAAAACTTCTTGTCCATTCAATTTTTGATAACTGAGTAAATTATTCATTAAACAAGTTTGTACCCCTGGTTCTATTTTTATTTGTTCAAACTTAGTTTCTTCTATATTTAGTAATTTATTTTTTACCGAAAAACTTCCCTTAGCGGAGGCAATTACTGCATTTTGATTAGGGAAAATAGTAACTGTTTTAGCTATAACTTGTTGATTATTTACTTCGATTATATTTATTTCATAGGGGTATGTTTTTTCCCCTAAGTTGGTATATACCGTTAAATAGCCGACCCAATTACCAACTAAAGATTGTGCTTTTGTTGGCAGATTAAGTGCTAATAATAAAACAATAACAACTATTCTCGGCATGTAACAAATCTAAGAATAAATTGTACTCAAAATCTTAGAATTCATCAACCACTATTTTTTGTTATCTTTATCCCCTTATTTAGATATAAATTATGGTTCAAATTCAATTTCCAGACGGTGCAGTTCGATCATACGAAAAAGGGATTACTGCATTAGGTATCGCTAAATCCATCAGTGAGGGTTTGGCTAAAAAAGTATTAGCAGCGTCCGTAAATGGTGAGGTATGGGATGCAACTAGACCAATCAACACCGATTGTGCTTTAAAATTATTTACCTGGGACGACAACGAAGGGAAAAATACCTTTTGGCATTCCTCTGCTCACTTATTGGCTGAAGCAGTTGAAATGCAGTTTCCTGGTGCTAAATTTTGGGTAGGACCAGCGCTTGAAAAAGGTTTTTATTACGATATTGATTTAGGTGGTAAAACCCTAAAAGATGAAGATGTTATTATTTTAGAAAAAAAGATGAACGAGTTGGCTAAGCAAGCCAATGCCTATATCCGCAAGGAAATGACCAAGACTGAAGCGGTAGCTTATTTCACTGAAAAAGGAGATGAGTACAAGTTGGATTTATTATCAGGATTAGAAGACGGAACTATTACTTTTTACACACAAGGTCAATTTACAGACTTGTGTCGTGGACCACATATACCCAACACAGGAGCGATTAAGGCCATTAAAATTACCAATATTGCAGGTGCATTTTGGAAGGGTGATGAGAAAAACAAAATGTTGACTCGTGTATACGGAGTTACCTTCCCTAACCAAAAGGAATTGGATGAGTATTTGTTAATGTTGGAGGAAGCAAAAAAAAGAGATCACCGTAAACTAGGAAAAGAACTAGGAATTTATACCATGGATGATGATGTGGGACCAGGTTTACCTTTGTGGATGCCAAACGGTACTATTATTATTGAGGAATTAGAACGTTTAGCAAAAGAAACCGAAGAAGCAGCTGGATATAAACGTGTAGTTACGCCACATATTGCTAAAGAAAGTATGTATATTACTAGTGGTCACTTGCCATACTATCAGGATAGTATGTTCCCTCCAATGGAATTGGACGGCACTAAATATTATTTGAAAGCAATGAACTGTCCGCATCACCATAAAATATTTGATGCTGAACCAAAAAGCTACAAGGACATGCCACTAAGGCTTGCAGAATATGGCACTTGTTATCGTTACGAGCAGTCAGGTGAATTGTTTGGCTTAATGCGTGTGCGTTGTTTGCACATGAATGATGCGCATATTTATTG